>JABDEO010000055.1 GCA_013287015.1 Chlamydiota bacterium | reverse complement strand
CTTGCTTTAACATTAATGATCTTTTGAGGTGATATGCTGATAGGAATTCCCAAGGAAATTAAAAATCACGAATACCGCGTAGGAGCTACGCCCGCCATGGCGCGGGCCCTGGTGGAGGCTGGACACCAATTACTGGTTCAAAAAGACGCCGGAACGCAAATAGGATTCTCTGATTCACTGTATCGTGAAGCGGGGGCGCGCATCGTCAACACCCCTACGGAAGTCTACGCTTGCGAGATGATCATTAAAGTCAAAGAACTGCAGGAGGAGGAATTTCCTCTCCTGCATAAAGGCCAAATTTTATTTTGCTACCTCCATCTGGCGCCGGACCCTATCCAGACAAAACACTTAGTTGAAAGCGGGGTTGTGGCGATCGCTTATGAAACTGTAACCGACGTCTATGGACGGCTTCCGCTGCTCGTTCCAATGAGCGAAATTGCAGGCCGCATTGCGATTCAAGTCGGGGCCACCTGCCTTCAGATGAACCATGGCGGCAAAGGACGACTGCTTGGCGGCGTGCCTGGAGTGTCTCCTGCGTCGGTGACCATCATCGGCGGCGGCATTGTTGGAACTGAAGCGGCGCGCATGGCGATGGGATTAGGAGCCAGCGTAACCCTTATCGACAAAGACCTCAATCGTTTACGAACATTGGATTCCCTCTTCGGACCCCATCTTAAAACGCTTTATTCCACTTCGACCGCCATCGAAGAATCTCTCATTTCCGCCGACCTTGTGATCGGCGCCGTGCTGATCCCCGGCAAGACGGCCCCTAAACTCATCACGTCTCAAATGATAAAAAAAATGTCCGCAGGCTCGGTCCTCGTCGATGTCGCCATTGATCAAGGCGGATGCGCCGAAACCTCGCGTCCTACAACCCATACAACGCCCACCTACGTAGTCGACGGCGTGGTGCACTATTGCGTGACCAATATGCCGGGCGCATGCGCCCTGACGTCGACGCAAGCTCTGACAAACGCCACCATGGATTATGCAATGAAAATCGCCGACAAAGGCTATAAACAAGCTCTTTACGATCATCCAGGCTTGCGCGACGGCCTAAACGTATGCTTAGGCCTCGTCACCAATGAATCGGTGGCTTCCGATTTGGGCTATCCTTATACGCCTCCTATGAAAGTGTTGTCATGATGGACAGCCGCTACATCATCGGAATCGACCTTGGCACGACAAACAGCTGCGCGGCTTATGTCGACACAGAGGACCCCAGCCGAGCCATCCAATTGCTGCGCATCCCCCAATTGACGGCGGAAGGGTGCGTGGAAGCGCAAACAACGCTCCCGTCATTCTGCTATCTAGCCGCCGCGCATGAATGGCCTGTGAATGCTCTGCATCTGCCCTGGAGTCAACAATCTGACTTTTTTATAGGCCGCTTCGCTCAAGAGCAGGGAGCCAAAGTCCCGACGCGGCTGGTGCAGTCTGCAAAAAGCTGGCTCTGTCACGCGTCAGCCAACCGGCGCGATAAAATACTCCCTTTCGAGGCGGCGGACGCCGCTCAACGCATCAGCCCCGTGGAAGCCACGGCGCATTATTTACGCCATATCAAGGACGCTTGGAATTTTTTGATGGGGCAAGGCGATCCCAACAAAGAATTTGCAGCGCAAGAAGTCATTTTGACCGTTCCAGCCTCCTTCGACGAAGTGGCGCGCAGCTTGACGATCGAAGCGGCTAAATTGGCCGGATTCGGCTTGATGACGCTGCTGGAGGAACCCCAAGCCGCCTTCTACAGCTGGCTTTCCCAACATGAAAAAGAATGGGAGCGCCTGCTGCGCATAGGAGACTGCATATTGGCATGCGATGTCGGAGGAGGCACCACCGACTTCAGCCTAATGGAAGCGGTCTCCCAAGGCGGCAAAGCGACAATTCAGCGGATGGCCGTCGGAGACCACCTTTTGCTCGGCGGAGACAACATGGACGCCGCCCTGGCGCATTACCTTGAAAAAAAATTAAACGCGCGCCAACTCGCCGCGACGCAATGGCTGCAGCTGCGCCACCAAGCGCGCTGCGCAAAAGAAAAACTGCTCGATTCAACAGCGCCGTCTGAAACATATCGCATTTTTTTACAAGGAACGGGCTCCAGCGTAGTGCAAGGCGGCATGTTGGTGGAAGCCGCACGCAGTGAAGTTGAAGAACTGTTGTTGAATGGATTTTTTGGAAGCCATTCCTGGGAAGAGGCGCTGCAGATAAAAAAAACTCGCGGATTACGCTCCATGGGATTGCCCTATGAAGACGACCCCTCCATCACCAAACAATTAGCTCACTTTTTAAATCAATGCGGAGCGGCCTTGGGAACTCCAAAAAAACCTGACTACATCCTATTCAACGGAGGCGCCATGAAAGCCGCGCCATTTCAAAACGCGATCACTTCCTCTTTAAAGCGCTGGTTTCCGGAAAAAAACATACAAGTTTTGTCTTCGTTCAACCTGGACTACGCCGTAGCGCGCGGAGCAAGCTGCTATGGAAAGGCGCGCCGGGGAATGGGGGTGCGAATAGGCGGAGGCGCCGCGCGCAGCTACTATTTAGGAATCGATGTCGAGCGGCAAGGAGAGACAACGCATCAAGCATTGACTTTGCTGGCGCGCGGCTGCGAAGAGGGCGCCGTCTATGAACCTGATCAAATATTCCGGCTGGCTCCCAACACTCCCGTGGTTTTCCAATTGTACGCCTCGCACGTTCGCTTGCAAGATCATGCCGGAGACCTGGCGACTGTCGACTTAAGTGAAATGCAAGCGTTGCCGCCTATCCACACAATCCTACGTTTTGGAAAACAAGCGGGAACCGCAGAAAAAATTCCGGTGCGCCTAGAAATCAGCTTAACAACCATCGGCACGCTGGCGCTGTGGCTGAAATCACAGAAAACCGATCATAAATGGTCGCTGGAATTTCAGTTGCGCACCGCCGCCGGAGTGGAAAACAGTTTAACTTCCATTGAAAAAGCGCGCACAGATGAAACTTTTGACGCAGATTATCTGCAAGCCGCTAAACAAACGCTCAAAGATCTGTTTGCAGCGGATCCCAAAACAGCGCCGCAGCATGCAATGGAGTCTCTAGAGACATTATTGAATCGCCCAAGAGGCGAATGGCCTCTCAGCGTCCTGCGACAACTTGGAGACGCAATCATGCAGCAAGCTCCTCAACGCCGACGCTCCCATGCGCTTGAAGCGCGCTGGTGGAATCTCCTTGGTTTTTTCCTGCGGCCCGGATTCGGATATCCCTTGGACGATTTCCGCATGAAAGAATTATGGAAGGTCATACTGGGAGATCTTAAGGTTTCTAAATCTCCGGACAGCGAAATTCAAAATTGGATCTGCTATCGCCGCATTGCCGGAGGCCTAACCAAGGGCCAACAAGCCCAATTGGCTGCTGAATTGGTCAATGTGACGCTGAACAAAAAGAACGGAAAAATTGAAATTAAAAGCAAAGGGGGCCTTTACCCTTATTTTGAAAAAATCCGCGCTTTAGGGGCTTTGGAATTAATTGATGCGGCTCTTAAAATCAAATTAGGCAACGCCTTAATGGAGCGGATTCGATCAGGCGAGGGATGTTCCGCAGACTATTGGACATTGGGGCGGTTGGGCGCGCGGCGCCTGCTTTACGGCTCCGCTGTAAATGTCATGCCCCGCGAAGCATGCGGCAAATGGGTAAAAGAATTACTGACAACGCCTCAAGTTGATGAGGAACAACTGCCGTTTCTTATCGGCCAGCTGGCTCGTAAAACCGATCAACGCGAACTCAACCTCTCCATTGATTTAATCGATCAAATTTTGGAACGCTTTGCAGGGTCTCCCCATTTAGAACGGCTTCAATCTCTGCTGCAAGTTGAAAATGCGCTGACAGAGGCCGAGCAAAGTCAATTTTTCGGCGACGCCCTTCCCGCCGGACTCACCCTCGCCAGGCCAGCGTAGCAAGTCGAGTAGCCTAAATGTTTTTAACGCGAGTTTTAGATAAATGCCTGCTTACTTAACTGTTAAATATCTTCTACCGAAAGTTGTATGGGGGCTTCTTGTTTTTGAGAAAGCCTTCTTTCAACTGATTCCTTTAACTTATGCACTTGTTTTTCGAACTCTTCTCTTTCTTGATGGGTGTCAAATTTCGTATTGTTTAAAATTGTCCAATTCTCATCATTTATTAATTTCTTAATATCTAACACTGCCATTTTCTCTAAAAGCATTTTAACTTCTATATAAAAAAGATTGTAACACTTACTGTCTGATATTTTATTAAACTCTTTATTTTTATGGGCGCTAATGTGTGTTAGTAATTCTCCCAGATAAATATCTATTTGCGGCAAATCGATTGTCATAAAATTTAAATGCTCTTCTTTAATTTTTATGACTTCTTTTAATAAAGATTTATCTTCTATTTTATGGACATAATATTCAATTTTTTCACTTTGTTGACATAGACAGAATAATTGATTTTTATCAAGGAACTGCAAATTTTCAATAACCTTTTTCTCCCATTGGTTTTCCGGAAATTTTTCAGCTAGATTTATTGCCTCTAACCATTCATTTTTATCCAGTAAATTCAAAAAATCAATAAAAAATGGTAAATCCGCTATATGTTTTTTTAATAAAACGGACAATTTATTGTTTTTTTTAGCAATTACATCTAAATGTGGTTTGAGTTCTTTCATCAATTCAATAAATTGTTGAGGAGCTTGTGTTTCTAATCTTTTGATTTGCTCGACTAGAATATCGTATAATGATTTTCCATCGACATCAAAAATAGAGCAATCAATACCTTGATTGGTCAATTGCTGAATAATTCCTGAAAGTGGTTTTTGCAATTTAACAGGGTCAAGAGAAGGAAGAATAATATCTAACCCCCAAAATGTTGAGGAGAAAAAATTCAAATTTAAAGCAGAACTGGACATTTTTAAATCTTTGATAATCTCCGATGTCTTAGCAAAAACAGCTTCATTGTGTAATTTTATGTGAGGCATTAATGTTTGATGCAGGCGCTCTACTAAATCCTCAAATCTTATAAATTTGTCTGAAAGATGAAGATTAAATTCGACATCGGTAACTTTCGTCGATTCTTTTTCCCAATGCAATTCTGGTTTTAAATGATTATCAGGGGCGCTTAGCCCTTCAACCCCGCAATTGCTTAAATAGGCCCCTATTAATGAGACCTTATACCATTTGCGATCTATCCCCTGCTCTTTTGTCTTATTATTGAATCTGATGTTAATTCCATTTTCCGGATGACTAGGGTCGCAAATGATTGTAAATGAGCCTAATGAATAATCTAAAACAACTTCCACCCTATTGTTTTCATAATGCTTAAAGGAATAAAGCGCCTTAAATCTCGTTCCCATTTCTGAGCATATCCGTTGAAATTGAGAGCTCAATTTAAGAATACCTGGCAGCGCTAACGCATCCAGATAAGGTTTCATCAGATTTCTATTCTGAATGGATTGATCAAATCCATAAAAAAGCATATAATGCTCATTAGGGGTAAGTTTTTTTAAAGCTTCAATGAATTCCTTCTTTTGATCCTCTGTTTGAATAAAGTGAGTTGAAGCAAACCATTTCTTTTGATTGAGCAGTTGTTGAAAATATTGCTCGTTCTTTTTTTTGCTGTATTTTTCAATTTGACTTGCTAACTCTGGGTTTGATGTATTAAGAGAAATTGGTAAATTTTTTAAATTTTTTATTAGATCAACAAATTGAACAGGATCTTCCGATTCTAATAATTCCAAATGATTTATAAGGGTGTCATATAGAGGCGCGACGTCAACCTCTCCCCTAAGATTTTTACAATTCACTTCTTTGCTAATAAGTTGTTCGATAACATCCATAATTGCTGCGCTTAACTTTTTCGTATCCTCTTTGACTAAAGGCAATAAGGCGCTAAGCCCCCAAAGCGTCATAGAAAAAATAGTCTCCTGTATTTGATCAGTTCCAGTTAACAATTCAAGCTGTTTTATCACGCTTTTAACATCAAAGCTTTGAGACACACTGAGATCCTTCACTGTCCAATGCAATACTTGTATTATTTTATCTATACTGCCCGCGGCCATAAATTGAGGTTTTGACTGCGCCAAAGCCCCGGGGTTGGATCGATCGGAAGGACCCCCATATTGATAATATTGGGGTCCTTCCGATCGTCCAACCGCGGGAGCTTTCGCGCAAGTCAAAACCTCAATTTCTGGCCGCGGGCAGTATAACTGTGAAAAGGAATCTGATAGATGCAAGCTAAACTCGACATGATTAATTTTTGCATAATTTTGCTTCCAGTTTAGATTCGAGGCGACACCATTCGTACACGTCAATCCCTTAATGCCGCAGTTGCCTAAATAGGCTCCAACTAAAGCCATTTGATACCATCTATCATGTTCATGCTCCCCTATCATCTGAACAGTCAAATCTAAACCTTTACTCAAGTTTTGAGGGTCATAGCTTACGATCAATGTTGCAGCATGTTCTCTAAGTGAAATTTGATAAGTCGCCTCTACATTCTCATTTACTTTCTGGATGTATGAAGGAGATGTTTTAAAAACATTAGAGATCGAGGAACAGACTTCTTTTGGTTGTCCACTCAATACATCTTGATTTAAACCAAGTTTCATATTTAAATGATTACAAACGTTTTCCATACATTGATGGAATGTCGTAAAGTATTGATTGAGCCGCTCTGGCCAAAGAATATTAAAATCAAGATTGACCCGGGACCCCACAGCCAAAGCAGCTACGCAAAAATCAGGATCAACATCAAATTGTTTTTGAAGTTGATCTACAGAAAGGAGTCTATTGAAAGTATTCTTACACAAAGGTTGAAATCCTATTGATGTCTTTTCCTTGTCCCTAAATGTATATTCAGTTCCATTTTGCAATTTTTCGATAAAACTATCGAAAGGATGTATACTTTCTCCTCTCATTATTTTTATCATACTATTCAGACTTTCCTGAATATTCAACATTGAAGCGGCGTCTTTTGAATCTACTGTCAATAAAACGCTTTTCATCATTTCAAAATATCCTAATAGTAATTCTGAAAATAACTCAGCTTTTAACTGAATATCTCGTGAGAGCTCTTCATTTTCTATCACTTGTTTAATGAATAAATCATAGATATTGACTGAATCATGAATAAATTGGACATACGCTAAACCGCCTAATTGATTTGAATCGCAGAGTCGTTTACGAATTCCCTCTCGAGAGGAACTGTCGTATCCAAAAGAATTCAAATAAAGTGATTTGAGATCAGCGATCTCTTTCTGAATCTCTTTAACATCCTTCATAGCGCCTATTGCATCTATTGCATTTTGATTTGGAATTTTTTTACGATTCGCGGAGAGCCATTGTAAAGCTTGGTGATCCAATTGCAGGCTATCATATAAATTCGAGAGAATCACAGCGGATTTTCCTGTGGACCATGAAGGAGCGAACATGATATTTAACCATGGTTCAAACACATGATGCGAACGCATTTCATTAATGAGGTCTAACAGCTCCTGTCGTTTTTTCGGTTGTAATTCACGAAGGAATTGTTTCCACTTTTCAAAAACCGCTCCACTGTAGGCTGCGTCTTTGCCATATTTAATGCATGGAACTAAAATTAAATCTTCGGTTTTGCTGATCTGAATGCCGCTATTCCTGATAATTTCTGTTTGCGTTTTGTTTAAACGCAAGAAAGTTGCAAAGGAAAAACCTCCGATCACATCTTCTCCAGGTTGCTGAAAAACAATCGCCTCCAAAAACTTAAGGCTGTATAAGCGCTCCAAAGTCTGCCCTTCATATTTGTTAAATCCAGGTACAATTTCTCGAATAGAAAGTTTAATAGCGCAAGCGAATAGATGATAAAGAGGCTGTGCATAGGGAATTAAAATCGGATTTTGTGTTTTTAAAGTTTTATGTAAATAGGCATGTAAGAGGGAAAGAACGGTCGCTAAAGCCCTTTTTGCGTCTGCTCTATCTTTTGTATTGTCTGTGGCCATGATTTCAAACAATTCATTTAAACTCTTTGCATTCGCTTGCTTTGGTTTAGTTTGATAAAGATCGTTTTTATCCTTAATTAAAATATCTCTTAGGTTCCCCCAATCTTCTTCTAATGTTTTTAGATGTCTGGCATACTGTTTTTTGAAATGAGCGTCTGCATCAAGATGGTGGCCTTCTACAAGAGGTTGTTGTGAAATAGAAATTTCCAATGGCATCGGATAACTAATCAGGCCTTCCTTGATCAAAACAGCTGAATTATTTACTCCCGTTGTGCTTATTACAAACCCTCTTTGGACATCAATCAACAAAGGATTTTGGAGGGTCGCTTGATAGTGAAAATCTTTAATTTTTGCATATTCATTGCGATCATTTACAACAATCACTGTAACGCCTAGCGACCTTAAAGCAACACTCTCGTGTGAGGTTGAAGGAGCTGATTTACGAACAACAATGACTTTTGGCTTTTCCGATTTAAGCGTATAATAACCCAAAGCGTCCGCGACCGTTGTATCAACAAACAAAATTTGCTTGTGATTTTGAATCCGCTGCACTTCATTTTTTGTATCGATTAGTACTTTCACCGAAACTTTTTGATTCATAGGAACCATTTCAGAAACGGTTTTCATATGAATGTAGCTAGGTTTTTTAAGACTGGATGTAGAGTTTGATAAAAGCAGAGGACGGTTTTGCAAAATATAACTGACAGGCAGGTGACTTCCTTTTTCATTCAGCTTGATCGAATATTCCATCTCCAATGCTTTTAGAGATTTTTCATCTTGAGAATAAAATTGAGAAGTTTTCTGAGCTATTTTTGCGACATCGAGGGCGATAGAGTCGGTCAGAGATTGACTTGTTCTAATATCGTCTCCATCTTTTGTTTTAATGCCTTCGTTTTCCACTTTCACCAATTTATTGCGCTTATCGCACGTAAAACGCGTTTCTTTCTTGCGAATAGTCGGATGAACAATACCATTGTTAATATTAAAAGTATCTACGGCGACCTGTCCAGAAACTATTCCATGATTATTTCCCAGGCCAGTCTGAATGAAAACTGATCCCTTAGCCTTATCCGGTTGCCCTACAAATAATACTCCTGAACGAGGAATCTCGCCTTCTTCCTCTAAGACCATTTCTTCTATTAATACAGGAAAAAAAAGCGTTTCTTCTGTTAATACGGTTTTATCACCGGCCAATAGGCGTTGCGAGATCGATTTTTCGCTCACATAAGAAGTAAGAACTACGCCAATGGATTCGGAAATATTCTTTACAAAAGGAATGCTCTCATTGCCGCCCGGATTAGAATTTGTTTCCGAGTCCTCTCTTCCTGTGCTGCGTACAATGATCGCTTTAGGATGTTCCTTTTCAAGCCACTCCTGTAGTTGGAGCGAATGATAGTCATGTTCGGAAAAAACGCGGCGCATTTTATCTTGAATCCCGGCAAGAATTTCTTTTCCTTTTTGAGAAATTGGCAAAGAAGGAATGGGATCGGAGGGTTTGCAAGTTAGAAAAGATGTTTTGAGTTGATTATCGAAGCCTTCTGCAAGGAATGTTTTCCATTCATTTTCCAATTCCGGATAAAACTTATAAATATACGCTTTCAGTTCGTAATCGCTGATTCCCATGCATGGAGGAATTCGTCCACTTATCGAATTCAACTTCACATCCCCCAATTTTTTTCGCATGACAAAACGGTTAGCCGCTTTGTATCCATAGCCAATATCCAGAGCAAAATGATCGAGGTTTTCCGGAATGGCTGGTTTTTGCGAAGTCGCTTTCTGCAGCCATGCTAATAACGTAGCCTGTTCCCTTGGAACTTGTTTGGGAAGAACAGCTCCTTTATTCTGCACTAACCATAAAGCGGCTTCTATCTTCTGATCTTTCATCGCTCCTGCAAGCAGTTCTTGTAGATTGCTATTTTGTTTTTGCGACGCCTCAAATACTGCTTTCTGATATTCCCAATGGTCAGCGTCAGGATCTGTTAAACAGTCTTTCTTTCGATCTGGGAAAAGTTCGTTAAATCTTTTACGAGCCTTTTGATAAAGATTTAATAACGCCTGCGCTTCTGCTGGAGAAGTATTTTTATTTATAATTTTTATTTTATTTTCTAACTGATGGAGAGCTTCTAAAGAAGCCTTTGGATCAATATCATAAACTAGTGCACTTAAAAAATTAGAGCATTTCAGCAATAATCTTACAATACCAACTTTAACAACTTGTAAAGTTTTCGATATTACCTCTTTGGAACTATCTATATTAATAATACCTTGCAGGGTGGCGACACATTTCTGTCTAGCTATACTAAAATCATTCATAAACGGCCTGGGTTAATTAATTATTATACCTGAATATAGTATTATATTCAATAAATAATTTTAAATATTTTTAAATATTTTTTGCTTTATTGCAGAATAACTACTCTTTGGACAATTACTATTATTTGGCTTTGCTTTGGAGGAGGAGAGTTAATTTTAGGAATCGTCGCTGGAATTTCAGTTGAAAACGCGCTGACAGAGGCCGAGCAAAGTCAATTTTTCGGCGAGGCCCTTCTCGCCGGACCCACCCTCGCAAGAAACCATTTATGACATTTTGTAGCGTAGACTTCAGTCTGCGCTTGTTTGCGCAGGTTTTAACCTGCGCTTGTTTTTGCGGGTTTTAACCCGCAAAGTTTCGATAGGTGTTGGTTAAATGTCAGTCATGTCCGTGGCATCCGACAAGTTGTCGCAAGTGTGATTTGCGGGTTAAAACCCGCAAAGACAAGCGCAGACTAAAGTCTACGCTACTATTTGACACTGTGCGCTGCATGTGATACAATTTAAATGAAATACAGAATTTTCAACGCGCCGATTGTGGCATCCTGAGCTATTATTGATTAAGGATTTTTAGCCGATGCAAGCGCCCCTTCCTGAATTTCTACAGCCATTTCAAAAAGAAGCTGAGCATTACCTGAAGATCGGTTGCATACGGGACATCGAATTTTCCGGCAACACCTATCAAGTGCAGATCGTTGATCCTCACAGCAAGCTGGAAGCATGGTCCTTTTTGCAATTAGATCCTCGCGGCAACATCAAAGATTGCTTTTGTTCTTGCGAAGAAGGCGAAGAACTGACTCTATGCCCCCATATCGCCGCCGCCTACCTAAGCATCTACAACAAAACCCCTTTTCCATTGCATCAACGCTTTGAGCGCTCCCTCTGGAATCAGCTCTGCCGGCTATACGCTGATCGCATTGGAGATGATCCTGACGAATTAAGATCCATTAAAAAAGGTCACTACACTTATACTTCAGCAGGAAAAAAAACCGTTTTTTTTATTAAAGCCAAAACCCCCCACGCAATTGCGCGCCTTAAAGAGATCATCGAACAACGTTCAAAAGAAACTGAAGAGACCTCTTTGAAGTTTTCCAATCTCGCGCAAGAAGAAATTAATTTATGGCGCGAAGGCCGCCCCAGCGATCAATTGCGCTATGAACTTTCTTTTTGGAACGACATCGCGCATTGGCTGATGCTGCTGCAAGAAGCTCAAACGCCATATGAAATCCAATTTGAATATGGAGAACATCAACTTCCAAAACAAATTACAATCTCCTTTTCTGAACTCGAAGTGGGATTTTATCTTTCAGAAGCCAACCTCAAATTTATTATTCCCGCTTTAGACGCCGTCCGCTCCCCCCTTGCCGTGCACCATGCCTCGGAAGACGCCATCGCACGGATCACTTATGATAAAAAAGCCAAAGCTCTGCTGATTGAAAGAAAAAAAATCAACCAGGAGCGGCGAAAAAAAGAGCTGCGAAGCGAGAAACTTGGACATCCCATAGAAGGCTGGTTGTATGTGCCTGGAGACGGTTTTTATGCGCGGGACCAACGCCATTTATTGGCGGCGTCAACGCTCACAGGCGAACAGATTTCCCAAGCCCTAAGCGAACATTTTCAAGTGATCCAACGCCTATTGGAGGACGCAACAGCGCATGCTGATCCAATCGCATTGTCTTACACCCTAACCTTTGACGCCGATTGGAATCTGCATATAGTCGGATACGCGTTTTCTCCGGGAGATCTTACCATCGGCGACTCCTCCTATTTCGGCAACTGGATTTATCTGGATGAAGACGGTTTTTACCCAATGGAAAAAGCGCATTTTTCTGAATTGGAAGTGGTCATACCATGCAAGGAGGTGACGGATTTTGTAAGGAAAGAGCGTAGTTGGTTGAATTTGCAAGAGGGTTTTCATGTCCATCTAGCCAGCATAGAAACCCAACTGACATATGCGCTGACTGCGGAAAATAAACTGACCTTCTCTCGTTTGCTTGCAACAGCTCTTCCGAAGACCGACAGCAAAGATTTTGATTCCTGGGTGTATATTTCAGGGCAAGGTTTTTATGCTAAAAGCAGCGGACATACCGGCTTGCCTATACAGCCCGATATTCCCATTCAGGCGGCTCAAATTCCATTGTTCATCCGAATGAACGCCTCTGAGCTGCAGTTGATCCCGGGATTTTTCAGTGAAAAATGCCCTGTAAATAAAGCAAGATTGAACATCGAGTTGGACCGAGAGGATGCGCTTGACATCAAACCGGAATATGAGCTGCTGCCTGAATATGTCGGCAAAGATGTCCGCTTCTTTGATGAATATGTCTTTGTAAATCAAGAGGGATTTCATGAACTTCCGGGAAATTGCCGTTTGCCGGAGCGCTATCGCCACCAAGTTCACATTGCATCGGAACAGCTGCCCTCTTTTTTTGAAAGCGAACTGCCGGCCTTGCAACCCCATATTGAAAAAATCGATCCACGATTGGAGACTGCCAAGCCGGCGCGCCTCGAGGCGCGCCACATCGCCCTTGCCGAAGAGCAAGGCAGCGGATGGTACTCCTTAAAATTAGGCTATGCTGCGGAAGATGAGTTCGTGAGTCTTGCAGCTTTATGGGCCGCCATCAATAAGAAAAAACATTATCTATTTTCGGCGGCCGGACGCATTGACGTGACAGATAAATGCTTCGACTGGATACGCCTTTTGCCTAAAGGGCGCATGGATAAACGCAGCAATGTTTTATTGCTTTCCACTCTTGAATTGATGCGTCTGCATGCTTTGGAAGAGCTTAAAGTCTCTGCAAAAGGAAAATCAGGGGCGGCTTCGCAAAATTTGCTTCACGATCTCACAGAGTTGCGCCCCGCCGGCAAGCCCGACATCTCAGGCATGAAGGGGTCCTTGCGCGCCTATCAGGAGCTAGGATTGCACTGGTTATGGTTCTTATATGAACATGGGTTGTCCGGCCTGTTGTGCGATGACATGGGATTGGGAAAGACACACCAAGCCATGGCTTTGTTCGCTGCAATCATCAATCATTTTCAAAAACAGGATCCATCAAACTGCAAACGACCCCACTTTCTGGTTATATGCCCCACATCCGTCATTTATCACTGGCAAGAAAAATTAGCGAATTCTTTGCCCAACTTGCGTGTTTGTGTTTTTTATGGCAGCGAACGCAGCATAGAAGCTTTTCACGAACAATATGACGTCCTGTTGACCTCCTATGGCATTTGGCGCATCGAAAATGAACGCTTGCAAAAGATCTCCTTTGAAGTCGCCATTTTCGACGAGATCCAAATCGCAAAAAACCATAATAGCCGCATCCACAACACGCTGGTGAGTTCCAACGCCAAAATGCGTCTAGGAATGACAGGCACCCCTATTGAAAACCATCTGCGCGAACTGAAGTCTCTATTCGACATCGTATTGCCGACCTATATGCCTAATGATTCCGATTATCGCGATCTATTCGTTAGGCCTATCGAAAAAGATAATAGTCGAGAACGAAAGCAACTGTTATCGCGCCTAATTCAGCCATTTGTATTGCGCCGCAAAAAACGCGACGTGCTGCCGGATCTGCCCGAAAAAACGGAAGAAATCGCCCATTGCGACTTGCTCCCCGACCAGCAATTCCTATATACGCAAGTTCTCAATCAGTCCCGTGAAAATTTAATTTTGCAATTGCAAGATCCAAGCGCCCCCATTCCCTATATCCATATTTTCGCCGTGCTTGCAAGCTTAAAACAGATTTGCAACCACCCGGCCGCTTACTTAAAACAGCCTGAATTATTTCAGGACTATCGGTCAGGAAAATGGGATCTATTCGTAGAATTGCTCAGTGAAGCAAGGGATAGCCAGCAGAAAGTCGTCGTGTTTTCTCAATATCTGGCGATGTTGGATATTTTTGCAAATTATCTGAATGAGATCGGAGTTGGCTTTGCGGCTGTGCGCGGAGCGACGATAAATCGAGGAGAGCAAATTCATCGTTTTAATAACGATCCTAGTTGTGAAGTTTTTTTAGGATCTCTTCAGGCTGTAGGATTGGGCGTCGATCTTACCGCGGGATCGGTAGTGATCCACTATGACCGCTGGTGGAACGCCGCCCGCGAAAATCAAGCGACTGATCGGGTCCATCGCATCGGACAAACTCGAGGCGTGCAGGTATTCAAATTAGTCACTAAAGGCACTTTTGAAGAACGCATCGATGTTCTCATCACTAAAAAGGCCCAGCTCATGGAAGATGTCGTAGGCTCGGACGATCATCGTATTTTAAAGCAATTCGATCGCGAGGAGCTGCTGCAACTCCTGCAAGAGGTCTCCGAAATTAAGTGAAAAAAATTAATGTCAGGATAGGCAGGATAGGTTGCATCCAGCAATTCCCACTGAATCATGAATATAAACAGGATGAATTTACCTGTTTTTCACTGAAATTCACATAAATTTTGTCTTTATTATCCTGCCTATCCTGAAATTATTTTTTTACTTAATTGCAGAAGAAATCTCTTGCTGGACGCAGCCTATTCTGCCCATCCTGATATTAATTTTTTTTCTTCAATCTCTCGCGTTTTTTTTATTCTACTCGGTCCAGTTGTGCGGCTGAAAGGCGTCCGGAAAATAACTAATAATGTCAGAAGCCGTCATGCAATAGGATGTCAACCCGGCGGCCGCCCATTCTCCCGCCACGCTATGCAAATAAACTCCCAACAATGATGCATGC
>JABDEO010000054.1 GCA_013287015.1 Chlamydiota bacterium | reverse complement strand
AGATCCACGATCTCTATCTCCGCCACGATCCCCACCGCGATCTCCGCCACGATCTCCGCCTCTGTCGCCACCGCCGCGGAAGTCTCTATCTCCACCACTGCTGCGACCGCCGCCTGAACGCATTGCGCCAGCGCCCACTGGACGATCTGTGCGAGGTTGAGCTAAACTTACACGCATGTTGCGTTCGAGAAGAGGCTTCTCATTAAGTTCTTCAATCGCTTTAGCTGCGCCGTCTGCGCTTTCCATTTCAACAAAGCCAAACCCTTTGGATTTGCCTGTATATTGGTCAACGATGATTTTTACAGATACGACGTTTCCGTACGCTTCAAAAAGCGGCTTTAAAACTTCTTCCGTTACTTTCCAGGATAAATTTCCTACAAATATTTTCTTCATAAAGTCTCCATGTTGGATTATGTTTTCGGCTGTATGTTACTTGTGCCTGCCCCCTTATTTAGTTCACGCAATCCGACTCAAAGCGGTTAGCCGGCATAGGCCTTGACAAACCAGACTCTGAGTTGATTGCGTGATCTAGGAAAGTAAAGCGGGGTTTCTTTTGAAAGAAGAAAAACCAGAGATTTAAATCCAAGCATGGCTCAAAGTGTAGCTTGCGTAGAATTCCTACGCACTCTTAACTTTAGTGCAAGACTGTAATGTAATTCTAAATACGGGTATAGCCTTCGGTAAGATACAGTTACCCTAATCTTATCAGATCGCGGTTTTATGGTCTAGTGTAAAATGTTTAGTGGGTGCAATTACAGGATGTCTATTAAATGGAATATAGTAAAACTCCTATGCAGCCCTCCAAGGGCGACATAGGAGCGTTATTCTTGAACTAAGCTTATTTTATTAGTTTGCGTGACGGTGTTGATCGACACTGTCAAATAGGGTTGTCATATCCTGATTTCCGAAAATTCTTGCATGATCGCGCAAGCTGACGTAAGTGCAGCGCTGGCCAACAGTTGCAGTTAAAACAAGCTGATCTAAATCAAACCCGTTCGATAAAATCAAATCTTCCAATTCAGCCATTCGCACGCCCCTCCGAGGGTTATCAAGCGTCGAATAGAATAGTGTCATATACTTGAGAACTACTTGTGAATGCTGTGGATGTACTGGCCATAAAAGAGACTCTACAATTCTAATTTTCTGAAGCACGTCGGAAGTGTTCTTAATTGCATTGTCAATATGAACAAGTGTAGAACCTTCGCTGCTCAGTTGTTTGAGAGAGGCTTCTAAAGCTATGACATCCCTATTTGATTCATGCAGAGAAGGCTTGATGCAAGCTTCACGGATGGCGATCAGCTTCTGGCTGATGGTTGTGACAACTGGTTTTATGACCTGTGGGGGTATGGTGTATGGATCTAGTTTAAGATCTTTTCGCAGTCCGTGTACCGTTTGGGCTAAAGTAAATGAGACACCAAAAAGAAGCTGTCCCGCTCCTACTGGAGTCGTAATATCTGGATTCATAAATTCTCCTAATATATTGTTTTTACCAATCAACTATAAGTTAAATAATAGATATAAACTAATAGTACTATTATCAGATAATATATTAACACAAGTAAACAGTCAATCTTTTTGATGTATTTTTTAATTGTTTGCGCCGCCTTTAGCGCCTGATTGAAGGCGAATATTTTTTGCACTTTCTCCTTTCGCGTAGCGTTTAAATGTGAACGCTTACCCCTCTCTCTGTGCTCTCTGTGGGCTCTGTGGTAGCCAAAGAGCCTTAAATTGAATCATTTAAGGTTCTTTGGCTACCACAGAGCCCACAGAGAGCACAGAGAGGGGTAAGCGCTCACCTTTGCATGTCGCCCAAGACTTTTACAATTGTCTCTATAGGTTGGTTTCGATTATACTATGTGACGCGATGACGCGACATTAACTACGGTAAAACAAATGATGACTGATCGATGCATAGTTCTTAAGCCCGGCAAGGAAAAAGCGATTATTAACCGGCACCATTGGATTTTTTCCGGCGCCATCCAAAACATGCCGACGGAATTTATCGATGGAGATGTTTTTCCAGTATACAGCTCCGAAAAAAAATTACTAGGAAGCGCCTATTTTAATAGAAAATCTCAGCTTGTAGGCCGAATGGTCGCCTTCGATGCGACGCCGCCGTTAGAGGCGATGCAGAGGAATCTAGAGGCTGCAATTGCACTCAGAAATCAACTATTCCGCGCTTCGGACACCAATGCTTTTCGCCTGATTAACGGAGAAGGAGATCGCCTTCCTGGGTTAGTTGTTGATCGATATGGCGATGTTTTGGTTGTTCAATTTTCGACGCTGGGCATGGATCGGCTGCGCAACTGGTGGATGGATGCGCTTATCAAAGAACTTAAGCCCTCGGCGATATATGAGAAGTCAAACCTGCCATCCCGCAAAGAAGAGGGACTGACGCCAATACAACAATCTCTTTTTGGTCAAATCTCGGATGAAATTGAAGTTAGAGAAAATGGGCTGCGTTTTTTAGTCTCGATTGTTGAAGGTCAGAAGACTGGATTTTTTTTAGATCAGCGTGAAATGAGGCTTTGGGTCAAACAACTCGCGAAAAAAAAGCGTGTGCTTAATTGTTTTTCCTATACGGGAGCCTTTAGCGTCTATGCGGCCGCTGGCGGCGCGTCCCAAGTTGACTCTGTTGATATCTCCGAAACAGCCATGCAGATGGCCCGCCGCAATATGCAGCTCAACGGCATTGCTGTTGACAACCATGAATTTTACAAAGCCGATGTATTTCAATTTTTACGTGAACGTGAATTGAATTATGATCTAATCATTCTGGATCCGCCCGCTTTTGCAAAACGGCGTAAAGATCTCATCGCCGCTTGTCGCGGTTATAAAGACATTAACCGCATCGCACTGCAAAAAATGCCCAAAGGCTCGCTGCTTCTCACATGCTCTTGCTCCTATCATGTTGATGCCGAGCTCTTTCAAAAAGTGATCTTTCAAGCCTCGGTTGAAGCTAATCGAGTTGTTCGCATTATTGGAATGCACCGCGTTGCTTCGGACCATCCCCTAAATATTTGTCATCCCGAAGGCGACTACTTGAAAAGCTTGCTGCTGTATGTAGAATAAATATTTACTTTTCAATTATTCTGCAGTATATCTTTGATTAATGAGGTGATATGGACATTACTCAAATATCAGAGAGAGAGCAGCTTGAATTGCTTGGTAGAACGCTTTCCTCCTCGGCGTTCATGGATGTTTTAGAACGATATACCTATGACGGCTGCCAGCAATGGAAGATCTCCCCTATATTGGCGGGTTTGCCGCAAGAGGTGTTTTCTGAAGCTTTGATGAACGCTTCACCCGCGCAGTTGGAAGCGTTTAAGCATGAAAGCGCGACTGAGCCTTTTCAGTACCAACTGATTCTTACTTGCAGCGAATTTGGACGGCGAATGGAAGAGCTCGATAAGATGACCGCCTCTATTGAAAATGAGATTCGGCAACTTGATACGACAAACATTGGACGCGAGGACCTAAAGCCTATTTTAAAAGAAATTGATAAGTTGGCTAAGGCGCATGAGGATCTGCTTGCTAAAATAGATCGCGCTCTCTCGCTCGCATGGAATACAGAGCGCAAAGAATTGATCAACAGATTGGGAGTCGCCAAAGAGCATTGCCACCGTTTATTGACGACGGCTGTTGGACATGCAATGCCTCAAACCGGTCTATACGCCATCCTGCAAACTCACTTAAATAAAATATACACCGATGTAGACCAAGAGTCTCAAGTTTTGCAAGATGAGGATCCCGCTATCGAGGCGTTGGTCCGGTTTGCTGTTTGGGATTTAAACGACTATGCGCTAATTGGTTTGCTTCCTGAAATATCCAACCTCGAATTATTGAAATTAGGAGCGGAACATTCTGAACAGGAGCGTCTTGAGCAACATCGGAAAATCCTTCAGATCGTCAGACGCCACCTTAAAGAATATGGCTTGGCGACTGTTAAAGATTTGAAACAAGCAGGCATTTTCTCAAAAAAATCCCTGCGAGAATATCTTTCTTCATCTTAAAGCTGTTTTAAAGCTTTCAAAAGGTCTTTAAATACGATGTCAGGCGGATTTTCACCATTGATATTAATAAGGACCCCTTTATTCTCATAAAACTTTACAAGCGGAGCTGTCTGTTCATGGTACACGCGGAGGCGTTCTTTTACAACATCCGGGGCGTCATCTGAACGCTGTACAAGTTCTCCTCCGCATATGTCGCAGACGCCTTCAGCGGCGGGAGGCGAAAAAAAACGGTTGGCGACATGTCCGCCTTGTTTGCAAGTCAAGCGGCCCGCGATGCGTTTAATAATCGTCTCATCTTGAATAACTAAATTCAATGCGATCGTTTGAACGCCTTTTTCTAGATGTTTATCCAACGCTTCAGCTTGAGGAACAGTTCTTGGAAAACCATCTAAGAGATATCCCTTAACGCAATCGGGCTTGGAAACGCGATCGAACAACATTTCCAAAACAAGCTCATCCGGAACCAATTTTCCTGCATCCATATAGGTTTTGGCTTTCTTGCCCAGCTCCGTGTTGCGGCTAAGATTATCGCGGAACAGATCGCCCGTCGAAATATGAGGGATGCCCAATTCTTTGCTCAGCTGCACAGCTTGCGTTCCCTTGCCTGATCCGGGAGGTCCAAGCAAAATAAGCACGCGCCGCGGCGGATTGGCAGGCTCCTGAGCATATAAAACGACCCCTACGCATATCATAAAAAGGCACAGACAAAAGACAAAAAACTGCATATATTTTCCTATTTATTCAAGTTTATTTCATTAATGTTGCTGTGAAATCTTATGCTTTTCCCATAGCGTTTCGGGCATATTCATGAGATGGTTCACATAGCGGGACGCTACAAAGAGATAATCCGATAAACGATTGAGATACACTAAAACGTGATCTGAAACATCCGCGCGTTTGTTTAAAGGAACAACTAATCGTTCGGCTCTGCGGCAGACGCTGCGCGCCTGATGCAAGACAGCTCCGCAAGGATTGCCCCCTGGTAGAATAAACGTATGGAGCGGCGGCAGTGTGGCGTCCATGGCGTCTATCCACTGCTCGAGCAGCGTTGTCGCTTCATTGTCAAAACGCGTTTTATTTAATTTGCTTGTTTCCGCTCGAGTGCGCGGAGTGGCAAGGGCGGCTCCTACATCGAACAAGGCATGTTGAATCGTTTCCAATTGTTCTTTAACGGTAAAAAGCTCCGATTGATTTCCGATTAGCGAAACGGCGATCCCAATGCTGCAATTGCACTCATCAACGGTTCCAATCGCTTCCAAGAGGTCATGATTTTTTGGGATTCGCTCGCCTGTGAATAAGGAAGTTTCTCCCCGATCGCCCGATCTCGTATACACTTTCATCTGCTTTGCACCGGCCCCCGTAATAAATCAGCATAATAGACCAGCATATCAAAAGCCGATTTTCTAATCAGCATCAAATTTTGTCTATGTAATCAAAAATTGCACAGAAGGAATGCCGGCGGTGATTTAAAAATTAATGTCAGGATGAGCAGGATAGATTGAATCCAACTCTGACTCATATTGAGAATTTTTACTCAATGTTTTGAGTAATTTTACTCAAAACATTGAGTAAAATTAATAGTTGTTAATTTTTTTTATTGATGCTAAAGAAAACAACCAGGTCGGAACCTGGTTGTTGATACATTCAAGGCCGGGACGGCCTTGTTGCCTTAGTAAGCGATAAATAAAGAGTATTTAACGTTGCCAATTCCATCACGACACATTTTAGGCCACATAATTGTCGTTCCTACAAATGGAATTCCTAAAATAGATCCACCAATGATATTTGCAATTCCGTGACCAATATGTTTCAAAGAATGAGCTAATAATGTCCTGGCGTCTTCACTGAATATGGCAGGAATCAACGTAAGGGCGAATAAAGCGACGCTTGCTACTATTTGCACAACTCCAAGAGCGATTTTCGCTGCACCTGCTGCAAGTCCAAGCACTGGATAAACAGTCGCTAAATTTAAGTTGCTCTCCCATTTACTTAATGTTGTCTCTACTTGTCTTATATTATCATTAATATTCATATTATCTCCTTTTATTTAACAGTTAGTGAAAAATTAACTTCATTTTAACGAGATAGTATATTTTTTGCAAGTATTTTTTTGAATATTCTTGAAAATGCGAGCTTTCAGAAAAAAAACTAGCGCAAAATGCCGTCGGCATAGCATATTTGAGGTCATTATCAAAACGTTTAGAACTTAAATCACTGTTTTTTAACATTTACAAAGGAAATTTTTATGAATGAAACATTAATTCAGCTGCCGGAAAAAAGCGAACTTCAGGAAATGCTGGCAATGGCAAAAAAGGACATCCATTCAGAGATTGAAAAAGATGCTGAAGCCCAATCCTCAAGCGTATTATTAGTCAAAGTAATCGCCGTAGTCGAAGAAAAAATCGCTAAACATAAGAATTTCAGTAGTTTAAATGCAAATGAACAAATTGATCTTGGAGCGCATTTAACTTTTCTGCATACGCTTCTTGAAGATTTTTTTCTTTCTGATGATGAGTTCGAAGATGAAGACGACTTCACTGAAGAAGATGAAGAATAAAAACTCATCCATCCTGCCAGCAATTCCCGCTAAATCATAAATATATCGGGGTAACGCTTTTTTATATCGTTCTTACAGGACTCAACCTTTTTTTGTTTTACCCAGGCCTTCGCTTCGCTGCGACCTGGGCTGCAACATTCCGGTCCTTCGGACCTCTCTAAACCATTCCTAAAGGTCCGAAGGACCGGAATGTTGCAGCCCAGGTCGCAGCGAAGCGAAGGCCTGGGTAAAACAAAAAAAGGTTGAGTCCTGTAAGGACGATATAAAAAAGCGTTACCTACTTACGCTCATTCTTGAACAATGCCTTTTTCCCTCTTTTTTAAATCGAAGACTTGAATATTTTTCTGCAAAAAAAGCAAAAAAGATAAAAAAAGAAGAGCCGGATCCCCGGTTAGACCGTGTGTTCATTGGTTCCCACACCTGCGATTCCGCTCGCTGGGGCTCGCTACACCTTAGTGTGAGCTACAAAATGAGAGAAATAATGATGCAAAAAAGAGTAAGAATCAAGCTCTTAATCGTATCGTTTATTGAAAGACGACTCATCTTTATCATTCCTATCCTGCCCATATTGACATTTTATCTGCGCCTTGTTTTCTGTTTGACAAAATCCCTCGCAAATATTTAAATGCTGTCATGAAAAAGAACCTGATTTTCTTATGCATTTTTTGCTTGCTTGCTTTTGCAAATACGCTGCTTGCCCAAGATATTGTGGGGTTTTGGAAAAGCATGGATGGCAAAACAAAGCATCGGCAGAGCGTCATCGCCATTTACGAATATCAAGGAAGATACTATGGCCGGATTATCCTTACGTACAATGATGATGGAAGCCTCGAAGACACAATTTATGCTCCTAAGAATCGCGCTCCCGGAGTAATAGGAAAACCGTTTTATGCCGGAATGGATATAATTTGGGATTTAGAGCCTTACGGTTCCAAATATAAAAACGGAAGCATTTTGGATCCTGAACATGGAAAAGTCTACGATGCTGAGCTGTGGGTGGAAAATAATAAGCTGATTGTACGCGGCGAATTCTTCATCTTCGGCCGAAATCAAACATGGCCTGCTGCAACGGAAAGTGATTTTCCCCCGAATTTCAAAAAACCGGATCTGACAAAATTGGTTCCACTAATCCCACAAGTCAACTGATCTTAACATGATATACGCTCTTTTTTTTCTTTTTATCCCCCTTCTTTTAACGGCCTTTGAGCCCCGGCCGATAACTCCCTACCCTGTGGTTGGTTATCGCGAGATCCCCTTTTATGATGATCTTCAGAAGGTCGAACGCATTGCAATGATTTGGCATCCTGTCAATCCAGACGTTATTGGCGCGCCATCAAAAGATTCTTGGGATGTCTTCAATGTAGCGATCAACGCCCCTGTGGCCTCATCAAAAACCAAAATGCCTGTGATTGTCATTTCGCATGGCTATACCGGAAATCCTCATCAGCTTTCTTGGCTGATCAGAGGTCTTACTCATAATGGATTTATTGCACTAGCCATTCAGCATCGAGATCTGGTTAATGGCAAGGCTCACGCCAACCACTGGCAAAGAGCCATCGATGTCAGCAACATTCTCACTCAGTTTTCATCCAATCCCATCTCACAGTCGGCGGATTTAAATAAAATTGGAATCGCCGGATACTCTCTAGGCGGCACAACAGCTATTTGGATTGAAGGCGGTAAAAGTACAAAACTTGATTCGTTGATCCCTGGACCTGAATTCGCTTCTCCCGAAGATTTCACCCGTGCAAATGAGGCCCTGCCGACTCTCAACAAAGAGATGATGTCAAAGGATTGGCGCGAACCACGTGTGAAAGCCGCCTTTATTATGGCGCCGGCATGGTCATGGTTGTTTGATGAAGAAAGTTTACGTAAAATTTCCATCCCAACGTATTTAATCGCTTCTTCGTCTGATAAAGTGCTTGTTTCAAAAAACAACGCTGGTTTTTTTGCGCGAAATATTCCGCATGCGATCTACCAAGAAATCCCAGGGAAGGGAAATCACTACATTTTTATCTCTGCATTAAATGAAGAGCAAAGCAGGAAAGTGAACCCTTCAGGGAAATTGAATTTTCTTTTTGAGGAAGACGCTTCAATTGACCGCAGCTGGATTCAGCTACAGGTGGTCGAAGAAGCGGTTGGTTTCTTCAAATCTATTTTTTAGTTGTTGTTCAGCTCGATGATCTCGACTTGGAGAGCTCCTTCATTGTCACTGTAATCTGTATCGTAAATCCAAAAATGAACTGAATTTTGCACTGCAATAAAGGGGGTGGAAAGATAGACGTGGTCGGAGTTGTATTTGCCGGTGCAAATGGAAATATTTATGCTGTTTTTAATGGAAACAAGCGGACTTGGAGAGACCTGTTCATTAAATTCATAACAGGCGTCTTCGAGTAGAGGAAGCCCTTTTTGCCACCATTTGCCGAGATTGAGCGTGCCGCTGACTTTTATTTGATAATTTCTTCCCAATACAAGTTTGATAGGAGCCGTAGGCGCTCCGTTGGAATATACGGCGCCGCTCCAAATAACTGTTCCGGCATAGCTATGGGCAGAGATAAACATCAAACCTATCAGAAAACATGAAAACAAGCGATTCATCGTCCCTCCTCGAAAGAGTTTTTACCTTAGATTTAATATAAAATTTCCATAAAGGCAATGGTGAAATAATAAAAATAAATAGTTGAGAGGTATTTCTTGCAAGAAATAAGCAAAAAATGTCACGGTCATATATAACGCGAGTTTTGGATAAACGATTGCCCTGACATTGACGCTTTGGCGCGTATTTTGGGGTCAGGCCTGACACTATGACACTTTTAAAAACGCCGGTATGATGCTTTGAAACGTGTCATACCGGCGTTTTTAAAAGTGTCATAGTGTCAGGCCTGACCCCAAAATACGCTGGAGCTTGTAAAAGCATCACAGTGTCAGGTTGAGGACGACTTTCTTATCCAAAACTCGCGTTATATAGGAAATTATTGGAACAGCTTATGAAAAATTTATCATCCTTCGAGAACAAGATGCAGGGCGCAATACTCTGTTGGAGCTTGAATATTCTCCTTGCGCTCATTATCTTTTATACTGCGGAACTAGGCCATCTTATTGGCCTGAAAGGACAACCATTAGCAATATCAGTGGCGTGGCCTCCTACAGGTTTTTCTCTTGCAGCCCTGCTTTTATTTGGCTTTAAAATCTGGCCTGGAATTTTTTTAGGCAACTTCGCCTACAATTTTTTTAATATCTACCTAAACAGCCACGCGCTCATCTCTCCGTTGGCGACCGCCATAGTCATATCAACAGGTTCTTTATTGCAGGCCCTGTTGAGCGCCAGCATCATCCGACGTTGCTCTTCGAAGGGGTATTTCAACACAGTCAAAGATGTTTTTATTTTTCTAATTCCCGCCGGTCTATTGTCCTGCTTGATCGCAAGCTCTATAGGGGTCGTCGCTCTTTATTTTTATCAAGAATTCTCCGGACAAACCGCATTTAACATCTGGATAACATTTTGGCTGGGAGATGTTATGGGCGTGTACATTTTCACTCCGCTCTTAATAATCTGGACGCTTTATAAGACGCCAATCACCTTCAGTAAATATAATCTGGAAGCTGTAGGCATGTTTTTTTCTTTTTTCGTTTTAAATTTGCTTACCATATTTTGGAGTTATCCGCTGGCTCAATTGTATCTTCCACTAAGCATATGGGTGTCATATCGTTTTCGCATGCATGGGGCGACATTAGCTATTTTTCTCATAGCCTTAGTCACTATTATTCCGACTTCTATGGGATACGGAACATTCATCGCCGCTCTTGTTTCCAATCAGCTTATCATTTTGATTAGCTATCTTGGGATTATTGTAGGCACATGTTTAATGCTGACCGCCGTCATTAATGAGCGCGAAGCCGCCTGGCATCTCATACAAATACATAATATAGATCTTCAGCAGGCCGTTGATATCTATCTAAGAGAACTTAGGGAAGTTCATGGAAATCTTTCATTAAAAGAGAGGTTCACACTTTCATTGGGATTAATGATGTCCGGGATTGCCAGACAAATTCGAGTTCCGCTTAAAAAAATCGATAATTTCTCGAAAGCGGGCATCGCTTTACTCGACAAAATTCGAGATGCGATTAGCGCTCAAAGAGAAAAAGACGACTCTAAAACCGAGGATGCGCTCCAAGGGAATATTGAAAATTTGCAAAGTTATTTGGAGAATATTTCTAAATATCAAGGATTTGCAAATAGAATTACAAAGATCATGCAGGAGCAATTAGCGATCACTTATGCCGATAGAATTAAGGTTAAAGCCGTCAATATCAACACCATATTGAATACCTGTCTCATCCAAGCCACGGTTGAAGAAGCTCGGCGTCATCCAGATTTCACATTCACCCTAACCAAAACATTCGACAAAGCCATTAAAACGATTCTTGTCTTACCGGAAGACCTTGCTCACGCCTTCATCCATTTCTTCGTTCATTCGTTTTACTCAATGCGAGAGAAAAAAAATAAACTTGGGGCGGCGTATTCAGCCGTGCTTGAAGTGCGAACCATTGAGTTTGAAGATAAAATCGAAATCATCATTCGAGATGATGGCATTGGCATTCAGGAAGAACAAGTCAAGTTGTTTTTCCAATCATTTCTTGACGCCGAACCTGCCGAGGAAGCGACAGGCCTCAACAATGCATTAGCGCATGACATCATTGTCCATGTGCATCAAGGGGGAATTAAGGTCAGATCAAAACTAGGAGAATATCTGCAGTTTACCTTAACACTGCCTAAACGCCAAAACGCAGAGGTGCAGCTCCTAAGAAGCGCGATGGTGCAAGCGAGCGGCAACAGGGTCAGAGCGAATTTATGAGCAAGATTTCTTGAAAGAAATCTTGCTCATAATTTTTAATAATTTGAAAGGGTCAAACGATTAGAAATACTTAATTTATTGGTAACGCTTTTTACACCGCTGGCGTTCTTAGCAATCATTTCCACTTTCTTTTTTTCAGCCTCGTTTTCTACAGTTCCTCTCAGTATAACGTTGCCGGAAGCATCCACTGCAATTTGAGCGTCGCGTGCGCCAGGCGAAAGCGAAGAATCATTTTGCAATACACGACGTATTCGATATTCAAGATCACTATTCGCATTAGCATTGTTTGTGCGGGGCATTGAATCTTGCTGGTTATAATTTTGCTGGTTATCAGGTCGAATATCATTGCGCTGCTCATAATTGTACTGACCTTGACTGCTATTTTCATTGTAATAAGGCTGTGTAGAATTTCTTTGCATTGGATTTGAAGAATTTAGATTGTCTGAAGACCTATTGGTCCCGTAACCGCTATTTGCATCAGGTTGTGCGCTATTGTAACCGGACGTGGAACTATTGTCTTGGCCATAATAAGCTGATAGAAAAGATATACTGCTTGCTAATGCCAAACCGGCAACTGCAACTTTTGAAAAAATTTTCATAAAATACCTCCATTGTTTTTATTCAAACTACTTTTTATATTAATAGCGTCGGGCTATTTCCAGCTTGTTGTCAACGCCCCTAACGCCACTGATCGTCGCAATTTTTTTCTCTATTAATTCGCTTCGTTGATTATTTTTCACCTTTCCACGCAATGTGACCACTCCATCCACTGTTGTAATTTCGATATTCTTTGCAGCAAGAGATAGTTTGTCATCAGCCGCCAAAGCATTGAGGACTTTTTGATTAATTGTCTGATCATCCGCGCCTTCCGAACTAGTTTTAAGGTTGGAATCCTCGGCTGTATTGGAATTATCAGCTGTATTGTCATTGGTTTTTTCAGTTTCTTCGCCGGAAGGATTAGTTTCCGATTGCTTTTGTGGACGATCACATGCCAATAAGGTGAGCGAAATTGCAGGCAGCAATAGCCATTTAAACTTCATAAAACCTCCAGGTTTAAAATTTATAATGAACGCTAGATATATATAAAAATCTTTAATCCCTATTAACCTCCTTCTAACATTTTTTCAGCATCATGTCAAAAAATATTTTTAATTTTTTGTTTTTTTATTTCGTTGTCAGGCCCAAGCTCCTTTTCCGTGCCCGTGCCCGCATCCTATTACCCATAAGTTAAAAAATGAGCGCTTCTCCCTCTCTGTGCGCTCTGTGGGCTCTGTGGTGGATATAAAACCTTAAATTGAATCATATTAAAGCTCTTTGGCTACCACAGAGCCCACAGAGAGGGGTAAGCGCTCATTTTTTAACTTATGGGTAATAGGATGCGGGCACGGAAAAGGAGCTTGGGGCTGACCCCGAAATAAACAACGAAAGTTTTGATTTAAAATAAATTCCATACAGGTTATCACTGGAAAAACGACTTTAATCTAGCAACGGAGCAGATGTGGAAAACGAGCCGCAAGAAAGTTTTGTGAGAGACAGTCCGGATCCATTGATCCGATTTCTCAATAAAATTGTTGTTTATAGCGTAAAATTTTTAGCGATTCTGATGGTTCTGGTGATCTTGTGGTCCTTGGTTGATGTTGCACTGTTACTATGGAGGCAACTGGCGGCTGCGGACTGGTCAACATTCAACATTGAAAATATCATTCATACGCTTGGGGCCTTTTTAGCAGTGTTGATCGCGATCGAAATCTTTTTGAATATCGTTTTCTACTTAAAAAAAGATGCAATCCACGTCCCACTGGTGTTGGGCACTGCATTAACAGCCATTGCTCGAAAAGTGATCGTTCTAGATTACAAGGCGTCCACTCCGCAATATATCTATGCAACAGCGGCAGCCATTTTCGCTGTGGGGATTATATATTGGCTCATCACAAGAAAGAATTGATTCATTCTTGTTGAAAATGAAATATTGTTCGATAATCCTGGATATGTTGCGCAATATTTCTCACTTTTTGTGTTTGTTGACCCTGCTAATGGTCGCTCATGTCCAAATTTTATTAGCCTACGAAATACAGTTTGAGGGCGATATCCCCTGTGAAACAGCGCCGCTCTTGCGCTCATCTTCTCAGTTATTAACGCTCAAAAACGCTCCTCCAGCGACAACAGCTGGCTTAAGACATCGCGCTGAAGCCGATATTCCCAACTTCATTAAAGTTTTGCATAGTCAAGCTTATTATAACGCCCATATTGAACTCTCCTATGATTTTGAACACGATCCCGCCCTTGTCATCGTGAATATTGACGCTGGACCGATTTATCCTTTAGCCGGTTTTTCCATTATGGCGGCGCCTGACACAAATGAAACCTTTTCATATGCATCGATTGATTTAAAAGATCTCGGCGTCGTTTTGGGGCAGGCGGCGCGCCCTGAAGATATTCTTGAAGCCGAAGAAAATGCGCTGCACGTGATGACAAAGCTTGGCTACCCGCTGGCAACCATTCAGAAACGCAATGTCATTGCTGATCAAAGCCTTCAGGCCATTTTTGTTGTTTTAGAAATGGACAGCGGGCCATCCTCGTCTTTCGGCCCTACATCAGTTACAGGCCTTTGCAAGGTAAAATCAGAATTTCTTGATAAAAAAATCAAGTGGACGGAAGGCTGCCTGTTCGATCCGACAAAGCTGGAGCGCACGCAAAACGCCCTTGAAGCCAGCGGACTCTTTACAACCATCGCCATCACCCATGCTGAAGAATTAAATGAGAATCAACTTTTGCCGATTTTTATCGCTGTGGAAGAGGGTAAACAGCGCAGCATCGGAGCCGGCATCAGTTATAATACCGATTGGGGTCCGGGCGTAAATGCGGAATGGCAGCATCGCAATCTTCGGGGCATGGGTGAAAGACTCACATACAAAATGGACTTATGGAACCACCTTCAGGAAGCCACCCTGTCATATGTTAAACCGGATTACTTACGACCCGCTCAGGATTTGGTTTGGGTTGGAGAATTGCATCACGAAACAACGCTTGGATTTCACGAGTCCTCTTTCAGCCTTTCACGCGTCCTTGAACGGCAAATGGACGATCGAACAAGAGTTTCTTTCGGCGGCATGTACAAGAACCTGCGGGATACGCATGCGGACCACAATGGCCAATACAATCTTTTAAAGACGCCGTTTCAGCTCCGATGGAGCAATGCAAATAATCTTCTCGACCCTACTCAAGGCAGAACGGTCAACCTGAAGATCATCCCATCCGTCCAAATATTGCATCCGCAGTTTATTTACTGCATTAATACTTTGACAACGACATTTTATTATTCATTAACTTCCGACCAATCCTACGTGCTTGCTCAGAAGCTGATGTTGGGAACAATTTTGGGTTCCAGCCGTCGCACAATTCCCGCTTCCGAGCGTTTTTATGAAGGATCCGATACAAGTTTGCGAGGTTATCGCTATCTCACCGTCAGCCCCTTGAATGATGACAATAAACCAATTGGGGGTCGCTCTTTGCTTATTTACACGGCGGAGCTGCGTATGCGAACCAGCGAAACCTTAGGATGGGTTGCATTTTATGATATTGGCAATGTTTATGCGGATTCGCTTCCAATTCTTGATCACAAACTGTTACAATCCCTAGGTATAGGATGCC
>JABDEO010000053.1 GCA_013287015.1 Chlamydiota bacterium | reverse complement strand
AAAAAAAGGAGATGACTGCAAAAGCCATCTCCTCATTGATTTTTTCCTTCTAAACTAGAAGGAAATGGTGAATCTTCCTCCAATGTGCACAACTTCATCGAAGCTGGCTGGAGAAGACTTCTCATGACTTCTCGATTGATGTCGCGGTTTGACGACGCTTAGTTCAGGTTCAAAATCCACAAACCCCATGAGGGTGCGGTCCTGTTCCGGAATTTCGTCAAAAGCGAGAGAACTCAACTTAGGACTCACAATCGGTTCTCCATCCACCTATTAATAGGCGGCTAAAGAGATCTCTCGATTGGCCTTTAAGGTTTCTCCTTATGATGCATTCGCTGCTTATAAGGCTTCTTAACAGCCTTTTCCAGAGCTCCCTTATTGATTTTTTCAATCCCGCACAATACATAACCAATTTGTTTGCGACGGGTTCCATTTCTTTTTAACTATTTTCAAAAATACCCAAATGCTGTGGCTTCGAGCGATTCCAGACAATGTCCGGATAAATAGCCTAATGTCACCTCCTTATTTGCTCTGACGTTCCACTATTCTTGGGCTTATAACAAATACTGTAACCAATACAATTTGACATGTATCAGCTTTTTTTTAAATGAACAAGCTTTATTGTTTTAGTATTGCTTTTCGTGTTTCTATATAATCTTTTAGTGCAATGTTGCCGACCGTAAGGGTTTCCATTATTTGAGCAAGAGCGGAATCGTTGCTTTTGCTTACAAACTCCTTCCACTGCTCCCAACTGGCCAGTTCGGCTTCCTTTTGATCGAGTTCCTGCTGCAGCGCAGCGATGCGCAGTAAATTAAAAGCAAAAAGAACATCTCCAAAAAGATGTTCTTTAACTTGCAGTTGCTCTGACATCTTTTGCTGTAGATTCAATGCATCTTTAAGGGCGTCGCGGTAATGGCGTTCTCCGATGAGCAGGGTCGTTTGTGAATAATCACGATAAAAGGGGCTGCTTTCAGAGTCCGTCCGTGCAAGCGCCAAATTCGTGTAGCCAATGGCTGAGTCGACCTCACCGCGATTAATCAACGTCTGGGCGATTAAGCCGTCGTATTTTGCATGGAGCTCAGGGTGGCGCTGTAGAATTGCATGCAAATTCTTTAAGGCTTCTTTAGTGGTTAAAGGATCGGCGTTTCCTTGAGAATTTTGTGTAAATATCTGAAAAGCCCGATCCGCTTCCAAATACTCTCTTTCAGCTTTTTCGTAGCCGCCGGAAAGCAACCGATAGACTAAAATCAGCAAAGCAATCGCAGCCAGCGCGCCCCAAGCAGCGTAGCTTCCATATTGCGATAACCACTGAACAAACGCGCTGTCTTCCCATGCGGTTTTATCAACTTGTTCTAAAGATAACGGGGGACGCTCTTGTTTTTTCATATGATAGTCACAATCTATGTTGAATTTGATACTTAAATAATAATCTTATTTTCCAATATGCGCCACAAAAAAATGACGGATTCCTTCACGCATGGCAGGTTCTAATTGAATTTTCTCCAGCTCGGCGAAGGTGCGGACGTGAGCCAGTCGATGAATGATATCCGGGATCTCATTTCCTAAAAGCCCTTCATGTTTTAACAGTTTCAGTCGAAAACTGGCGGCGAGCGCATAAGGATCGCGCAGGCGCGGGATGTGCGTCAAGTAAAGAATTAATAAATCATACAGCTGCGGGGCGGCGGCTTGAATCGGTTGTACAAGCAATAACGCTTTTATAATATCGCAAGCGGCTTCCAAAACGGACAAACTGCGTCTCAGCCCTAAGTGTTGATGGATGACCGAAACTTCGCTGCAAGTGAAAATTTCACCTCTCCCTTCTTTGTATATAAATTCCGCTTGGGTAAAGGGCGCAGTGAAGCCGCCTCTTCCTGATTTTGCATGGCGAGCTCGTTTAACAATCAGTTTAATTAAACCCTCTTCTCGCGTAAACACCGTGAGAATTTGATCATAATCTTGAAAATTCAGCGATTGAAGAATCACGCCCTCTGCGCGCTGGATCTGCATGGCCGCTCCATCATTAGACTCCCATTGTATATAGGCTTGCGAAAAGAGTGTAGCTTTAAATCAGCATAAATAATATTTTGAAATTCGAGGTGTTTAGATGAATGCCGCTTTAATAGTAGGCGAGGCTCAGGCCGCCTTAGCTCTTGGAGAGCAATCCTCAAATAACAATGTCGGCGGCGACGCCAGGGGACGTTCCTATACCCATTGGTCTCAATATTGTTTATTTGCCGGGGCTGTCATCGCCGCCGTCGCCGCCATCGCCACTGCGATTTTAGCTTCCTACGCCATCACCGTAGTATGCGGCGCATTATGCGTGATCGACATCATTGGAACATGCTATCTAAGGCAGCTTGGGCAGTTAAAAACTTTCGGAGCGCTCACGGCTTCTTTGGCCAACAAGGTGCATGTGCAATTTGAAAATTTTAAAACACAGCAGGCGCTGGATGAGCAAATACGTACTGAATTAGAACAAAAGTCGGCGGCGACTTCGCACGAGCTTGAAACCGTTGTAGATAAGCTCAAGGCGGCTGAGGAGATCTATGAAAAACTTTCTAAAGGACACACAGAGAGTTTACAAACCGCAGAGCAAACCGCGCACAATGTGCAGAAATTTCTCATTGCAGAGGGTCAATTTAATGAAGAAATCGCGCATCTAGGCAATTATACTAAACCTTTAAACGATGAAGAAGCCCAGTTGCAAAATACTGTCGCGAGTATGATTTCCGTGAAAAATATGGCGTCGGAAGAGGACGTTAAGTTAAATAAGACGCTCACTCTTATTACGGAGCAGTTCAATCATTTGCAAACGCTTTGTCAGACAAAAAATGAGATGATCAAAGCGCTGCAAAAACAGGAAAAAAATTTTCAAGATGTAATTACCGACTTTAAAACAGAAATTCAAGCTCTGCACAACGATAAAGCCGCTATCCAATGGGAAGACCACAATCTCAAAGATGATATTGCTTTTCAACAGGAAAAAAATAAACTGTTGTCGGATTTGAAAGCTCTTCTTATTAAAAATCGAAAACCTGTGGAAAGAAAATAGGTGATTCAATGATTGCGTCTACGCCCCCGCTTCTAGGAGAAGCGCAAGTCCCGCTTTTCGAACAAGAGGCTCCTTCAGGGCGCTGCGGCGGCTTGATCACCCATTGGTCGCAGGCGATTCCCGCGCTCTCATGCGCGACCAGTACAACCGGCGGCGTTTTAAGTTATCTGAATATTCAGGTCAGCAGCATCGCCGGTACAGTGTTGGGCGCAGGTTCCGGCGCGCTTGGCTGCGTCTCTTGCTGCATCATTGGGCGTTTCGCCTTGGATCGCATGAGCGTAGAGCGTTTGAAGAAGATGAATAATGAATATGCAATGGCGCATAAAATCATTGCTGAAGGGCAAAAGAAATGGCTCGCATATGATGAAAACCGCGCAAAAGACATGGATGCAAAAATTTCCGAAGTGTCTGCTTTAAATAAACAATTGGGTGGCATAACCGACCAACTCAGCAAAGCTCAGCAACAATATAAGCATCTAGATGAACTCATGCAGTCCCTGAACGCAATAACTCAAAAAGAGGACAATAATCTCGGTGAAAAAGCGGGTGCGCTGAAAAATGTAAATGAAAAACTTAATCAGCAATTAGAAGTGTTGAAGCAGGAAGGGCGAAAACTCAAAGATGAAGACGCAGACGCCAAAAAACGCAATGCGGACTTTATCAACATAATCACCGCAGTCCAAGAGATTTGGCGGCTAGGAGAACTTTCACGTAAAAGCGAAGAAGCGACAACCAACGCTCTGACCGGGGACGTTCAGGTATTAAACGCCTCCGGCGCCATCCTGGAGCAAGAACGGAAAAAATGGCAAGAGGAACGAAAACAATTAGAAGAAGAGCGCAGTAAGCTAGAGGCCAGATTGGAATCTGAAAGAGCTGTTGGCAGGAAGGAAATTGAAGAACTCCGCACTCTTCTTTTACAACATTGACGTATTTTTGGGGTCAGGCCCGACACTATGACACGTTATACACAAATAAAATTTGACGCGGCGACGCGTGGCATTGGGGTCAGGCCTGACACTATGACACTTTAAGAGCGCCGTCGGCGCTCTTAAAGTGTCATAGTGTCAGGCCTGACCCCAATGCCCGCTTGACCCAATTGCAGCGTCCAATGGAGCATGTCGTCTGGCAAAGGAGCATGGATTTCGAGCGCAACATGCGTGCAGGGATGAATAAATCGCAGCGATTTGGCATGCAATTGCTGACGGGCGGCCCCATATTTTGCATTGGTTTGCACGTTGCCGTAGAGCGAATCTCCCAACACAGGCGTTCCATAATCCTGAAGGTGCACGCGGATTTGATGGGTCCTTCCTGTCGCTAAGATCAACTCCACAACGCTAAGTTTGCCATCCGTTTTTATGGTTTTACAGAAAGTAAGCGCAGGCTTGCCTTTTTCAGTTACAGCCATCCGTTGTCGATGGATGGGATGGCGGCCGACAGCTCCCGTCATCTCCCTAACGCCTGGATTGCCCAAACAAATCGCCAAGTATTCTTTATGAATTTGCCGATTTGCAAACATCTCCACTAGCCGTTGTTGCGCGATTGTGGTTTTAGCCGCCAATAGCGCTCCGGAGGTATCCTTGTCTAGTCGATGCACGATGCCTGGCCGCAAAGAACCATCATCGACGAGCTGTTTGCAGTGATGCAGCAAGGCATTGACAAATGTTCCATTCCAATGGCCTGCAGCCGGATGGACAACCATTCCTGCGGGTTTGTTCACTATAATAAGATGGTCGTCTTCATACAGAATGTTTAGTGGGATTTCTTCAGCTGTCAATCCAATTTCTGGAGTTAAAACGAAGTGGACCTGCACTTCGTCTCCCTCATCGGGTTTTATACCCTTCCTTACGGGAACGCCATTAAGCAGCACGTGTTGATCTGCGATAAGCGTTTGAAAATATGTTCTGGAATTGATTTCAACAAAACGACGGGCCAAAATTTTATCCAACCGTTCACCGGCTTCATCTTCTGAGATAAAAATAATGGCGTCTTGATCCGTAAACATGAAAAATGTTTAACCACCGTTCTGCGATCGAGCTTCTTGCATGAGCTCTTTTAGGCGATCTGCGTGATGCTGCGATTCGGAACAAATATTCTGGGCGATTCCCAGCAGCATCGCGTTCCAAACTTGTGGAGCTTTTTCACGCAAATCCGCCACCGTACTGACCGTGGTGGCAGAGGTATAACCGGCGGCAGCGGCGGCGTTGCCGCTCGCAGCGGCGCCCGCAGCTGTAGAGCCGGCGGCTGAAGAAGCCGCTGCTGGTACGGATGCGCCGGCATCTGATGTGGCTGTCATAAAATCACCTCATGTCTTATACTATATCGACCTTACTTTTATAATAACACATAAAAGTTTTTTTTACAACAAAAGTATATAAAAGTGTATAAAAATAAAAATAAAATCTATTATAAACTAAAAAATAAAATATTTATTGCTTTTAAATAATATTTCGTTTATAATGCTCCATAAATAGCAAGATTTAAAAATGATTTAACAATGATTTAATAATCTTAAAAAAGGAAAAAGTTATGCCGGTATCAAAGAGTTGTTTTAATTTTATAGAGAATCATGGCGCCAGGTTGTTTCAAGGTAAGCAAGAAGGAAACGACGAAAAAGTTGGGGGATGTCAAAGAGCCATTAGTTTTGTAAAACTGTCCATTGGCATTATTCCTGCAATCTTAATTGGAACTAGCGCCCTTGGATGTGAAAAGCTATACGCTCTGGCCGGAAGATGCTGCTGTTGCTGTAAACGAGACAGCGCTCAGTCTTCCAGCGCCGACAAAACAACACAACAGGGTAAAAATGTATTGGTAAAAGAAAATCCCTTGCCCGGGCCATTGCAACAACAGCAACCACCATCGCCCAAGCAACAACAACAGCCGCCTGAACAACAACAGCCGCCATCGCCCAAGCAACAACAGCCGTCTGAGCCACAACAGCAACCATCGCCTAAGCAACAACAGCCGTCTGAGTCACAACAGCCGCCACTCCCATCTCCTCCTTCTTCACCCCTTCCTACACCTCCTGCATCCCCACCACCTCCTCCTACAATTCTTTCACCTCCACCATCTCTCCCTACACCTCCTTCGCGCCCACCCACTCCACTTCCTCTTGCATCCACGATCCTTCCTCCACCCCCACCTATTCCACCTCCACCTCAAGACAAGAAGATTTCACTTAAAGACTTGCATAACGAAAGAAAAGGAAGAAAACCATTAACCATAAATGTTCCCATTGCAAAGGCCAACGCCGGCTATGTATTGTCACCCAGCCCTAGTCCAGGGATTCAGGCTGAAGCTATGCAAGCAAGAGAACAACGAAAAAAAGAGGCCAATTTCTTCGAATTAGTAGGGATAATGGTTGGGCAAAATCTCGTACAGTTTAACTCAGATTTCGACTTAAAACAAATATTAAATAAAAAAATAATACAAGTGAATGGTAAAACAACAATATCCAGACCTAGATTGGGTGTAGTCAAAGAATTAAAAGAATGGTTAACAAACAACGGCTCCAAAATTAAAAAACTAGATTTCAGCAAGATGTCGTCTGATAAAATGAAAGAACTCGCTGACGCCATGGGGGAGTTGCAAACATATTTAATAAACATAGAGACATTGAAACTTCCTGAGGACAGCGCTTAGAAGCTTGCGTAAAATGGTCCCTTCGCGCAGCGTATGGAGTGCGTGCGACTTGTCGCCGCTTTGGTAGACCTCGACTTGTCGAGGTCGAAGCGTGAATCTAAAATATCTAGAAGCTAGCTTAACGTTAACCTGAAAAAGCGTTTTGCTATCGACAATATGACCTGTTCAACGTTCAAAATGCCAGCTCTTAGATATTTTAGATTTACGCTTCGACCTCGACGAGTCGAGGTCTACCAAAGCGGCGACAAGTCGCACGCACTCCAAACGCTGCGCGATTTTTTTATTATCTTTTCGTGCAGCGTATGGCGGAGTTCCGTTCGCTGAGGCACGCTGTACATTAGTGTGGGCTGCAAAATGGTTATTCAATTATTGCGAAGGGTTTTAATTTTACCCTTCCACCTTCAACTGCCGTTGAATTTCAGGCATTGTAAAGCCTTTGCGTAAAAGAGCCTGGACCACTTTGTGGCGGGCGTGGAAATCGGTGAGATCGTGTTTGCGGTAACGCGTTTGCAGCAGATGCGCGATCTGCTCTCGCTGGGCGCCGGCGCCGCATATTTTTCCGAGCGCCTCAACCGCCTCTTCTTTTGAAAAGCCTTTGGCTTGCAGTTTCATGAGAATGACCTGGGGCCCGACACGGCGTCTGATGCAATGTTGAACAAAACTTTCGATCCAATTTTGGTCATTGAGATATCCAAGACGCTGACAATCCTCTACGATCCGTTGAATGCTTTCTTCTGAAACAAAATGTTCCGCCAATTTTTGACGAAGTTCATTGATTGGTTGACTCTTTGCAGCAAGCCGCCTTAGGGCGTATCGTTTTGCTCCGCTGTATTCCGCTTCGTCGATAATCGCTCTTAACTCCTCAACGGAAGCGCAGTCAACAGGCAGCCTGGGTTGACCGCCGAAAATCCTGATGTGAATCTCTCGCCAAGGTTCCTCATCGATATAGATGGTTATAACGTTTTGCTTTCCCTCTTTTTTGACACAGCTGATTTTCATCGGTTTATGCTTTCAACGCTCCTGTTTGACTACGATTTGACCGCGATTAATTTTTTAACAGGTCGATTGGAAAGCCTATTTCCCTTTGCAGACACCCCTTTTACAAGAATTTGATCCAGATTCACTTGGACTTTAGCGATTTTCTGGTGCACTTTAGGGATAAACTGCAATTCCAAAAGCGCATTAGGCTTCATAGAAAAAAACTCCAAATTCATTCCGTTATCCATATACTGGTAAATCTTATCCACCATAAATTTACTGATGATAAAGCGTTTGCCATAACACAAATTTGTTTTAGGGTCCTTGTACGCTAGACTGATTACGCTCTTTTTATCAGCGACGCCCGCGTATACGACTTTTTTGCCCTCATTATACACATACTGTTTTTCAGGAATATTAATGACCGTGTATGTTCCATCTTTAAACATCAAAAGAAGTTTATCAAAATTTGTGCATTCGAAAATGTGATCGCTGACAACTTTAGTTCCTACAAAGCCTGAAGCGGAGTCAAAGCCGACTTTGATTGTTCTAGTCTCTATGGCTCGCATATCAATTTGTTGAATAGTTTGAATGCGTGTTTTACGTGGGTAATTTTTACCGTATTTATTCAATAATTGTTTTAGATATTGAATGGCGAATTTTTTAATGCTCTTTAGATCTTTTTCCACTTTCGCCAGCAGGCTGCGTGTTTCGGCGATCTCTTCTTGGTTCTTGTCCAGATCAAAACGCGAAATGCGTCGGATAGGAATATTCAGCAAACGCTCACGGTCCTCATATGTCGGCGATCGCAGCAGCTGATCACGAAAAGGCTCTAAGCTGGATTCAATGACGCTATGGATCTGCTCATATGAACTGACATTCTCAATTTTTTTGTACAGACGATTCTCAATGAAGATTTGCTCTAGGGTTTTTTCAAAGATCTTTTCCCCTAGGCGATCACGCTCAATTTCAAGTTCTCGCTGCAAATGTTCCTGCAGCTTGCCAACATGCAGCTCCAGAATCTCATGCACGTTTGGTTCCCAAGGCAGATTGTCCTTGATCACCACAATCTGCGAATGCAACGTGACTTCGCATTCCGTGTAGGCGTAAAGCGCGTCGATCATTTCCTGGGCGTATTGACCGCGCGGCAGTTTGATTTCGATTTCCACTCGATCGGCGGTATAGTCGCTGATCGCATCGATTTTGATTTTACCGCGCTTTGCCGCTTCATCTATGGAGCGGATCAATGATTCTGTCGTCGTGCTATAGCAGATCTCAGTGATGACAAGCGTTTTGGGATCGCGGATTTCGATCTTAGCCCGCAATTTGATTTTGCCTTTGCCTTTGTCATACGCGGAGGCGTCCATTAAACCGCCGGTAAGGAAATCGGGAAGAAGCGTGTACTCCTTTCCTTCTAGAATGGCGATTTCCGCTTCCAGCGTTTCATTGAAGTTATGCGGTAAAATGGAAGTCGCCATGCCTACGGCAATGCCTTCCGCGCCATGCAAGAGGACTATGGGCAGTTTCGCCGGCAAACAAACAGGTTCCTGGTGGCGTCCATCATAAGAAGGAATTGTTTCAGTGATGTCTGGATTGAATAGCGTCTCTTTGGCCATAGGGGAGAGGCGCGTTTCAATGTAACGCGCCGCGGCGGCTGGATCGCCCGTTAAGATATTGCCAAAATTGCCCTGTTGGTCGAGCAGATAGCCTTTATTGGACATGTTGATGAGGGCGTCGGTGATAGGCGCATCGCCATGAGGGTGGTAGGCCATCGTTTGTCCGGCGACATTGGCCACCTTATGCAATTTTCCGTCATGCATCACCCATAACATGTACAAAATGCGGCGCTGCACCGGTTTCAGCCCATCATACACGTTCGGGATGGCGCGGTCTAAAATCACATATGACGCGTATTTGAGAAAATGATCCTGCATTAAATGCTTAACATCATCCAAAGGCATAAAAAACACTCACTTTTGCTTAGTCGCGAGAAGATCTTCATTAATTAAATTCTGCATGATGAACTGTTTGCGTTCCGGCGTATTTTTTCCCATATAAAATTGCAGCGTCGGTTTGACGTCGGAGATCATATTGATAGTGATGGGGATGAGTCGGATGTTTTTATCGATGAATTGCTTAAACTCATTTGGAGAGATCTCTCCGAGTCCTTTAAAACGGGTGATCTCCACGCCTTTTTTCAATTGCTGAACGGCCTGATCCCGCTCCTCCTCGCTATAGCAATAAAGCGTTTTATCCTTATTGCGCACTTTAAATAAAGGGGTCTCCAGAATATGAAGATGTCCATTTAAAACAAGCCCTTCAAAATAAGTCAAAAAGAAGGTCATTAGAAGATTGCGGATATGCATGCCGTCAACGTCGGCGTCAGTCGCTAAAATCACTTTTTGATAGCGCAGCTGCGCGATGTCGTCTTCGATGTTAAGCGCGCTCATCAAATTAAACATCTCTTCATTCTTATAAAGTTGATCGATTTTCATCCCGAAGACATTCAAAGGCTTGCCGCGTAAGGAAAATACGGCTTGAGTAAGGGGATTGCGCGAAGCCACTATGGAAGCGCTCGCCGAGTCGCCCTCAGTCAAAAAGATCATTGTGCTTTCACCATGCCCTGAATCATCTTGCAGATGATGCTTGCAATCGCGCAACTTAGGAATTTTGAATGAGATTTTCTTTTGCTTGTCTTTGGCTTCCTTGCGGACGGCGGCCAGGTCTTTGCGCAGTTTTTCATTGAAAGCAATGCGCTCAATGATGTCATTAGCGGTCGCCTGATTTTTATACAGTAGATTCACAACGGCGTCTTTGACTTCCTGCACGACAGGGCCTCGCAACTCCGTGTTGCCGAGTTTATTTTTAGTCTGTGATTCAAATACAGGGTCTTTGACGCGTATTGACAGGGTCCCAATGATTCCCTCGCGGACGTCTACGCCTTGGAAATTTTTTTTTGCGTATTCATTGACCCCTTTTAAGATGCCTTCACGAAATGCCGATAGGTGGACGCCTCCATCCGCAGTGTATTGTCCATTGACAAACGAAAAATAACTCTCTCCATAGCTCTGCGTATGCAGAAAAGCGAATTCCAAATGCTTGCCGCAGTAATGCAATGGTTCATATAAGCGGTCTTCCTTCACTTCCGCATTCAATAAATCCAATAAACCATTGTCCGATTTGATCAACTCCCCGTTGAAATGAAGGGAGAGTCCGGCATTCAAATAGGCGTAGTGCCACAGGCGCTTTAAGATGTACTCTTTCTGATAATGGAACTTTTTGAAAATCTCCGTATCGGGAATAAATTCGACAAATGTCCCGTTAGGCTCAGTCGTTTTACCTTTCTTTTCAGATTTCAGTTTCCCTTGGGAAAATTGCGCCTCCAAATATTCCCCGTCGCGATGGCTGCGCACAAGGAAGTGACTGGATAGCGCATTGACCGCCTTCGTGCCTACGCCATTCAGGCCAACGGAAAATTGAAAAACATCGTCATTGTATTTGGCGCCTGTATTGATTTGACTGACGCATTCAATCACCTTTCCCAAAGGGATGCCGCGGCCAAAATCACGTACAGACGCTTTTCCCAACGCTTCATCCAGCTCCACTAAAATCTTTTTTCCTTGATGCATAATAAATTCATCAACGCTGTTGTCCAGCACTTCCTTAAGCATGATATAGATGCCGTCATCCGGGTGTGATCCATCGCCTAAACGACCTATATACATGCCTGAGCGCAAACGGATATGCGTGAGCGCATCAAGGGTTTGGACGCTGCTTTCATCATATTGTTTCGTCATATAGATTCCCCATGCATACAGGGAGGATATACAAATTTGAATTCAAAATCCAGATGAGAATTATTTTGGCCTTGTTCACCTTTACTAAGAAAGAATTCGGTCACCTCTCTGTGTGCTCTGTGATCTCTGTGGTTGATAAAAAAGCTTGAAGCGTTTTTATCAACCACAGAGATCACAGAGCACACAGAGAGGGGATTCTAATGACCGAAAAGGTGAACACGGCCATTATTTTTGGGGTCAGGCGTGACCCCAAAATACTTAAAATATAGGTGCGGAAAACGACGTTATCAAATATATAGGAGATATGCAAAGATGAGAGAGAATGTAGATGTTTGATAACAAAAATGTGTTGATCACCGGCGGAACCGGTTCTTTTGGACAGGCGTTTGCTCGCAAACTGTTGTTGGAAGATGTCTGTAATAAGGTCATTATTTTCAGCCGCGATGAATGGAAACAGTGGCAGATGCAACAGTCTGATCCCCTATTTAATCACCCTAAAATTCGTTATTTTTTGGGAGACGTCCGCGATCCCAAGCGTTTGCAACGCGCTTTTAATGAAGTGCACTTGGTTGTTCACGCCGCCGCTCTTAAACAGGTGCCGGCCGCCGAATATAATCCGACCGAATTCGTCAATACAAACGTCATCGGAGGCATGAATGTCATCGACGCCGCCATCGATTGCGGAGTGGAAAAAGTCATTGCGCTTTCCACGGATAAAGCTGTCAATCCCGTTAATCTATATGGAGCCACAAAACTATGCTCCGATAAACTTTTTGTAGCCGGCAACGCCTACGTCGGGATGCGCGGATACCCGAAATTTTCCGTGGTGCGCTATGGAAATGTGTCCGGCAGCCGCGGCAGCATCGTCCCTTTATGGCGGAAAATGCTCGCGGAAGGCGCCGCCAAATTGCCCATTACAGACAAGCGCATGACGCGTTTTTGGATTACTCTAGAACAGTCTGTAGATCTCGTTTGCACCTGTTTCCGCTACATGCGCGGCGGCGAAATTTTTGTCCCAAAAATCCCCAGCGTTAAAATCGAAGATCTAGCGCAAGCCGTCGCTCCAGGCGTGCCTCGCATATACCTTGGGATCCGCGAAGGAGAAAAATTGCATGAACTTATGGTCAGCGTCGAAGATGCGCGCCATACAATTGAAATGGATGACTATTATGTCATTCTACCCGAAATTTACAGCCATGATCCTCAGAGGCTTGCAAAGTTTCTGGAAGGCCGCCCTGAAAGGCGGCTTCCGGAAGGCTTTGCCTACGCTTCCGACACTAACGTCAAATGGATGAACGTGAAGCAACTGGAAGAACTGTTCGCAATGGATTCGTAACTTCAAAATTCAGCGCTGCCGGGGAAGCGTGGAAAGGGGATCACATCCCGGATGTTTTCCATCCCTGTAACAAACAGGATTAAACGTTCAAAGCCGACTCCATAACCTGAATGAGGCACAGAGCCGTATTTGCGCAATTCCAAATACCATTGATAGTCCTCAATGCGCAAGCCGGCTTTACGGATTTTGTCCTCCAAATGACTTAAACGCTCTTCACGCTGACTTCCTCCAATGATTTCCCCTATTTTCGGAACCAGGATGTCCATGGCGGCGACGGTTTTATTATCCGAATTTTCACGCATATAGAAGGCTTTTATCTCTTTCGGATAATCCGTAATGATCACCGGTTTTGCAAAAAATTCTTCGGCGAGATAACGTTCATGTTCCGATTGCAAGTCCAATCCCCATTTGACTGGAAATTGGAAAGCTTTATTGGCCTTTTCAAGGACGCGCACGGCGTACGTGTAGGTGGCGCGTTCAAAAGGCGTTTCCACAACGTGTTGCAAACGTTCAAGCAATCCTGGCGACACATGCTTGTCGAAAAATTGCATGTCTTCAACGCAATTCTGCAAAGCATATCCTAAAACATATTTCAGATAGCTTTCCGCACAATCCATATTGTCATTGAGGTCGGCGAAGGCCATTTCAGGTTCAATCATCCAAAATTCCGCCAGATGCCGGGACGTATTGGAGTTCTCAGCGCGAAATGTGGGGCCAAACGTATAGATGTCCGACAGGGCGCATGCATAGATTTCACCGTTCAACTGTCCTGATACTGTTAGGTAGGTTGGTTTTCCGAAAAAATCTTTAGCGTTGTCGATTTTGCCTTCAGGCGTTTTAGAGATGTTGTCGAGATTAAGCGTAGTCACTCGAAACATTTGCCCTGCGCCTTCGCAGTCAGAACCCGTGATGATGGGGGCGTTAAGATATAAAAAACCGCGTTCCTGAAAAAACCGATGCGTTGCATACGCTAAAGCGTTTCGAACGCGCGTCACCGCTCCGATGGTGTTGGTGCGCGGGCGCAAATGCGCAATTGTACGCAAAAATTCAAAGGTATGGCGCTTTTTTTGCATGGGATATGTTTCAGGATCGCATGCTCCAATGATTTCGATCTCCTGCGCTTGCAGCTCAATCTGCTGATTTTTTCCGGGACTTTCGGTTAAAGTTCCCTTAACAGCCACCGACACCCCTGTGCTTAGAGTGGCGATGATCTTTTGATAATTGGGCATTTCGGCGCTTGCAACTACCTGCAGATTGGAAAGCGTCGATCCATCGTTTATCTCGATAAATGAAAATGATTTTTGATCGCGAACGGTGCGCACCCACCCTTTAATGGTGACTTTTGTCCCCACAGGGGATGGTTGCCCATGCGCGGGAAACTTCAATTGCTTAATTTTAGAGCGCATTTTTAACTTCTCCTTAAATAATAGATAATTATTTTTTTGCAAATTCCCTTAACATCGCGATCTCTTTTTCCCAAAGCGGGGGACCTTGCGGCGTTTCTAAGTACTTTGGGATATCCCGCACACGGCGGTCGCTCATAAGAAATTTAAAACACTCCAGTCCGATCTTTCCCTCTCCTAACGGCGCGTGACGATCGACTCGGGAGCCTAGCTCTTTCATTGAATCATTAAGATGAAAAGCAAAAAGATGTTTTAATCCGATAACTTGGTCGAACTCTTTCAAAGTCGCATCGCAAGCTTGCCGAGTGCGCAGGTCATAGCCGGCGGCGAAAATATGGCATGTATCAATGCACACGCCAATGCGAATGCGTTTTTCCAGTTTGTGAATAATATAGGCGAGCTCCTCAAAACGACATCCGACGGATGAACCTTGACCTGCCGTAGTTTCAAGCAATAAACGCAAAGAGCCATTAGCCAAAAGATCTTCCATCAAAAATAAACTGTCGCAAATGTGATCCAAACACTGTTTTGAGCTGTCTTTCAGGGCGGCGCCCGGATGAAAATTGAGATAAGTGATTTTCAATTGCAAACAGCGGCTGATCTCATCGCGAAAGGCTTGGCGGCTTTTTTCCAGGGAATCGGGATCGGGAGAGCCCAAGTTGATTAAGTAACTGTCATGGCTCATGATTTGACTTAGGCCGGTATCCGCCAGAGTTTGCTCCCATAGCTCGATTTCAGCTTGCCCGATCGCTTTACTCAGCCAACGCCGCTGATTGGCCGTAAACAGCTGGACAGTCGTCGCGCCGATTTTTTTGCCCTCAAGCAGCGCGTGATGGGCGCCGCCGGCGGCTGAGGTGTGCGCGCCAATTAAAAGTTTGTCCGAAGATGTTGACATGGCATCATTT
>JABDEO010000052.1 GCA_013287015.1 Chlamydiota bacterium | reverse complement strand
TTTATTAAAGGCTTAATAATGTCTTTAATGATAAATTCAGAGAGTTGGTGAATAGGCAGTACTTGTTTATTTTTATTATTAACAAATAAGTAACTGCAATATGATTGTGTAATAAACACTCTAAACTGACCGATTTTTTCTTTGTTCTTTGTAATATTCCATTTTATCACTGTTGGCCGGTTTTTTTTAAAGCTGCCGCATTTGTAATTACAAAAAGTGTTTACTACTTCTCCAGTTTTCTGCAAAAGGTGAACTTGGTCTGCGATGAAATTCACTTTTTGCCAAAATTTCAATCGTTCAACAAGTTTATCTTTAAATATATCTTTACGAGAATCATTTATCCAATTGCAATTTTGTGTTATTGAATCTGTATTTATCTCTAATGGCAATATATGATTCGTTATTCCATTTCTAATTTCCGATTGACAGTCATCACCCTTGCCGTGTCTTAACTTAATCCCTATGTCGCTTAATGTGCTGAATAATTTTTTATAATGCATAAGGCACAAAAGAAGAGAAGAACTTGGATATTCGTATATTGCCATACTATCATTTTCAAATTCGTGAAGTCTATGTCGATAAATAATCATTTCTTTATTAAAGTCAATTAAGAAATGACATGTATCATATGGTTTTGTAGATTTGTCTTTGAATAAATGATATGTAAGTAAAATCTGATTGTCCAATTCATAAACACGTTTTAAAGATACGTGAGTTTCATGCTGAAGGTGATCAGCATGAGCAAGCATAGAAACAATTTTACGCGCATCGCCCATATAATCGATTAATTTGTCTGATTCTAACTTTTTTAAAATATTAGATAATTTATCGGAAAATGGTTGGCCATTATTAATGATAATAGACGGATAAGGAGATTTCTTTTTTACGATGGCGGGCGCTGTAGGCGGCGCTAATGAATCCGGTATTGGAGTCTGGTGTGTATTTAGAGGTATATTATCAGGAATTTGATCAGAAGGATGTTGTGGAATGTTTGTAGGGATTGGAATTATTTCAGGTTCAACGTTTTTTTGGGGGCTGGAATCAGCTTGTACAACCTTTTTAGGAGGAACGCCGTTATGATCATCTATGGGCGTTGGTATAGGCGTTGAAGTAATTGGCTTAGAACAACAGATGGCAATGGATTTGCATCCTAGGCCTATGGCGCCTATTGGCGCTGTCATGAGGTATGCAAAAACGACGATAATCGCTTCAATGATGCGCGCTGCGATCTGTCCGCACGCCATGAGGCGATTTTTTGAAAGCGGAGTGGAAAAAACGGACACCAATCGGTTGTGGCACCATCTGACGGGGCGCACAAGATTTTCTCCGAAGTGAGCGCTTGGATTACAAGCATGAATACAACATACATTTGACGACATAACAAACCTTTAGGAGATAATAACTTGATTGATAATTTAATGAGGCGATTGTATGGCATACAATGTTTTTTCACAATAACAAAGGTATCATACTTAGGCTTTTTTTTAACCTTTCTTTCGCGCAGCGTCTGGAGTGCGTGCGACTTGTCGCCGCTTTGGAAGACCTCGACTTGTCGAGGTCGAAGCGTGAATCTAAAATACCTAAAAGCTGGCATTTTGAACGTTGAACAGGTCATATTGTCGATAGCAAAACGCTTTCTCAGGTTAACGTTAAGCTAGCTTTTAGATGTTTTAGATTCACGCTTCGACCTCGACAAGTCGAGGTCTTCCAAAGCGGCGACAAGTCGCACGCACTCCACACGCTGCGCGAAGGAATGGATAAAAGCCTAATCAGAGGTGCGCGCTACGTTAAATTCCAATCAAGCAGTAGCTTATCCATCCAAAAAAATCCCTGTTTTTCTCCAGTCCAGGCGATAAAACCCATGTGTCCTCCATGTTCCGTTAACCAAACTTTTGTAGAGGCGGAGATTTTAGTCTGTTCAAGAATGCTGTGATCGATGAAAGGATCATCGGCAGTTAAAAGAAGATCGCAAGGAACTTGAATATTGCTAAGAAAGTTGCAAGAACTGCATTTTTCATAATAATCGTTTGCATTTGCATAGCCCCACAATGGAGCGGTGATCTTTTCATCAAATTCAAAAACAGAGGAAATTGATTGTTTTTGAATCCATTTTTCTCCCTGTTCATGTATTTTTTTTAGATAGTATTTGTGATAGAACCAATTTGACCGTTGAGAGAGTTGGTTGACCGATTCAGCCAAATTCAGCACGGGACAAACGGCAATCACGCGATTCAAGAATTTCGATGCGTTTTCTCCTTGTTCTCCAGCCATTTTGATAATAATGTTGCCGCCTAATGAAAAGCCTATCACATTTATGGGAGAGGATGGCGTTTCAGTTTTAAGGGTCTCTAAGATGGTCCATACATCGTGGCTATTGCCGGAGTTATAGGGCAACTCGTTGAGTCCGCTTCCAGATCCGCAACCTCGCAAATTAGTTCTGACGACTCGTCGTCCCTCTTGATAAAATTTGCGGGAAAGTCGAATCATGTAAGGCGACAGATGACTTCCCCCTAGCCCATGCACCATGACAATCGTAGCCTGATGCGGCTGCCATTCTGGCGGCGTCGACACCTCGCAAGAAAGTTTGTCTCCATCATTTAAAGAGATTAGTAGGGATTTCGAGGGAGGTTCGTCTCCAGTGGGAGTCAAATTAGAGAAAACCATTTGCAGATGGGGGGATGCAAGGCCTGTGGGTGGATGGAAATCGAGGACATTAAACATGGGGGTCCCAGGCTGATAGTGGTTAAAACTGGAGGTTAACATGTTAGAGTGATTTCGTAAAGGAAGGAAGGTAGTCAGGGCGTCCCGCCCTGTAGGCAAAAAAACATTGAAGATAATATACGCGACAGGGCGGGACGCCCTGGCTACCTTCAGGTCAACTAGAATGACCGCAACGCCTTTGCTATCGGCATTTTCGCGACTCTAACGCCAGCTAATGCGGAAGCCGCAACCGCAGCAAGAAGGCTTAATGCAAGCGTCGTATAAACCATCGGCCACTCGAACTGGAAAGAGATTAAAAACGAACGCGTAAGTCCAGGTCCCGGCGGCATCAAAAACTGATCATCTAAAAATAGCTTTAAAAAGATGTAAGTGAGCCCAACCCCACAACAACTTCCCAATGCCCCCAGGAATGTTCCTTCAAGAATAATCAATTGCATGACGCTTCTTACTGACTCTCCATTGGCGCGAAAATTCCCAATCTCCTGTTTTCTCTCCAGAATCGCCGCTGAAATCGAATTAAAAATTCCCAAAAGGACGATCGACAGAATAATAAATTGGATGACATGAAACTGCGCATTTAACCAGTCTACGGAGTGTTGGTAGTACACTTTATCCAAGACAGCAAAAGAAGTGGCTTCCAACTGAGGAAATTTTTTCTCAAAAGAAAACGCGAAGGATTCCCAATCTGAATAATTTTTCAGGCCAATTGATATCGACTCGATGCTCGTTGTTTTTAATAAACTTTGCGCTTGTTTAAGTTGTATGCGGAAAACGCGGCTGTCAAAATCTAAGGATCCTGTATGAAATATTCCTGTCACAGTGAGTTCAGCGTTGCTGATCATTCCGTCAACTGCGTTCACTAAAATAGCGATCTTATCGCCTGGTTTAACATCCAAAGCTTTCGCCAATCCAATGCCAAGCAGAATGCCGTCAGGTTGATCCGTGAGAGTTTTCCCTGTTTCGATGCTAAGACTATGGAAGAAGCCGGCTTCTTTTTCAGCGATGATCCCTTGGCCTTGTCCGCTCACTGCTACACTGCCTTTTTTGAGCAATGCGGAAAAATTCACTCGCGGGAAAATATGTTCGACAGCGCTTTGAGACATGAGAAAATTTTCGATCTCTCCCCTATTCGTCATCCAATGTTTCCAGGGTTCAGGATAGACTGTTCCTCTATAATTTTTGGTATTGAGTTGGCCATGACCGTAATGAGAATGGACGGTATTGTCGCGGTATTGGTTTAATACGCCATGAATGAAGCCTTTGAACGAAAAAAGGACTCCTGCGCCTAGCGCGATTGTTAACAAAATCGCCAATGTCCGTCTAGAGTTACGGAAAAGATTCATAAAAGAAAGAAATATCATAGCGTCCGCCTTATAATTTTAAATGTGATTCGTATCTAATACGCCATCTTGAATATGAAAATTTTTATCTGAATACGACTGAATCATTTTGTCATGAGTCGTTAAGATCACTGACACTTTTTTCTCGTGCACTAAGTAATCGAAGATCTGCATGACCTCCTTGCCGGTCTTCTGATCCAAACTGGCTGTGGGCTCGTCGCCGATAATCACTTCGGGATGTTTCGCAACGGCTCGGGCGATTGCGACTCTTTGCCTTTGTCCTCCGCTGAGTTCCGAAGGCTTCTTCATTCGGTGTTCCCACAATCCCACGCTTTCCAAGGCGTCTCGCGTTCTGCTTTTTATCTCTTCCTTTGGAAGTCCTTGACGGGCAAGAAAGTAGGCGACATTTTCTTCAGCTGTAAAAACAGGAATTAAATGGAATTGTTGAAAAATGAATCCTATTTTATATTTTCGAATGTTATTTAACTGTTGTTGATTCATTTCGGCAACATTTTGATTTTGAAATAAAATTTCACCTTTTTGCACTGGTTCAATTAAACCGAGAAGATTGAGGAGGGTTGATTTTCCTGAGCCTGATGGGCCTGAAAATGTCACTAAAGCGCCTTGTGGAATATCCAGGCTGATATCATGAATAGCTTGAATATGATGGGCGCCAAGTGTGTAGGAAAACGCTACGTTTCTTATTTGATATAAATATTGTTTTTCTTCTTTTTTCATATTATCACCATTAATTATTTGTTTTTAATTACTTTAGTATAAATAATATTATTAATCAATAATAAAATGATTTACTGGTTGATTTACTTATTGTTTGACAGATATTCGATATAAATAGTATAGTTAAAGATATTTTATAAATCATATACAATTTAAAATATTAATATTTAAACAATTTAGTGAGTGACTATATGTCTGTTGTTAGTAATAAAATTCTGGATGTTATTGTAGATAAAGAAAATAAGACATTCCGCATGTCCGAAACTTCTTTTAAGCGAGAATCAGCAGCTAATGTTTTAGAAAATATCGCCTATATTATGGAACACAATTTAACGTATAAGGCCATAGAGCATAAACATTACCATGACCTCAAGGCCGCACTAACACGAAATGAGATGATGACCCTTTTGAAAAAAACTGCGCGTCATATTACTACGCAATACGAAGAAGAAACTGCAAAATATGGATGGCTTGAAAAAAAATTTAATGGAATTAAAAGCGAACAAGAAAAGATTGATTCTTTAAGTGAAAGAATTCAAAAACGTGTAGCTATTCCTACTCTACTGCCAAAGGAAATAACCCGAAGTATTTTAAGTTATCTTCCTGTTTCTGATATGGCAAAATTCGAACAAGTAAATCATGAAACAGCACAACGCACCTCTGTAGCTTACCTTGATCGCGCTAGAGTGTTTGGCTATGAAGGCAGTGATGAAAAGGCCGCTAAAGTATATTTGAAAGAGTTATTTAATGAAATTCATTTGCTATGTGAAGTTGAAAAATTAATTCCGGAAAAATATATCGCCTATAATTATAATAGCGAAAATAAAAAACCTATTTTAGATCCTGAAAAAACATTAAACAATCTCGCATCTTTAACTACGCCTGAGCTCTTTTCTATGCTGGCAGACTCTACGTGCAAATTACTCAAGTTTGACGGTGGTTATTCCTCAGAAAGTTGGTTTATGTCCTCGGGAAGCAATATAAAATTTTTTAAGTGCCTCCATAAAATCACATCTAAAACTGACTGTCCGCAAGACATAAAAATCCTGGGAAGTTGTGCCTTGTCCCTTTCTATTGCATTCAACAATATAAATATTTTTAATTTGTTATGGAAACACAACGTTGAAATAAACCTGACCGATCCTTCTTTCGAGAAAAATACTGCTTTACATTTCGTATTTGGTGGTGGTAGCGGAAATTTTATGTTTTGGATCGACAAAGGACAGAAAGTTGAAATTATCAAGCGTTTATTGGAGCATGGAGTGGATGTAAACGCACGCAATGGAGAAGGACAAACTGCGTTAACTTTAGCTCGCATATTAAACGGAAGAGAAGGCCTCAGGAAAGAAATTATTAAGCTATTATTGCAGCATGGAGCAACGGAATAAAGATTGCAAAAGTATTTACGGGTGCAAATTTAGGCATAGAATTTTCCCATACGCTGCACGAAGGGATAATAAAAAAATCGCGCAGCGTTTGGAGTGCGTGCGACTTGTCGCCGCTTTGGTAGACCTCGACTCGTCGAGGTCGAAGCGTAAATCTAAAATATCTAGAAGCTAGCTTAACGTTAACCTGGAAAGCGTTTTGCTATCGACAATATGACCTGTTCAACGTTCAAAATGCCAGCTCTTAGATATTTTAGATTTACGCTCGACCTCGACGAGTCGAGGTCTACCAAAGCGGCGACAAGTCGCACGCACTCCAAACGCTGCGCGATTTTTTTATTATCCTTTCCTGCGGCGTATGTGCGCTTCAACGCTGCACGAAGAGCGACTTCCTTTCCAAAAAAAATAGCAAAAATAGACGCAATCTGGCAAAATCCCGCCTGGTAAATCTACAAAGGAATAAACATATGATGAGCTTAAGAACTCTTTGCAAACTGCCTTTTCACTATTCTGTTGGAACATTCGCAAGAAGAAATTCAAACCTCGGACCATGCGCCCGGCTAGCTCGAACAGTTTTTTCGGAATATGAATATTACAAATATCCACTCCAAATCACTGCGGCGAATTATTCTCAGAATTGGAACGATAACAACAAACGTTTTTACCGATCCAAATATGCCGTAAAAACTATTGGAACAGCCATTTTTGCAGCGGCGGCGCGTAGGGAAAGCGAGCAACAGCCTGCGAATAAAATGCATGCTTTTTGCATGAATACAATTCAATTATTGAGCAATCCGGCGCTTACAAAAAAAGAAAAATTAGCAATTATCGAAGCTCATGCGAAAAATGGAGGTCCCATGAATTCTTTTCCATTGGGAGACTCGCATTCTTCGTTTTTGAGCTATCTTTTTTGCGCCATAGAAAAAAATGACAGCGACGCCTATGACATGATTTGTGCAGCGTTTAAATGCGGTACAAAGATCGATTACCAGGACTGGCCATCTGACTCGCCCATAAATGAAGCGCTTAGCAGTAAAATGAGTCTAAGCGGGAAAATCGGGGTCATTAATGCGTTAGTGGAAAATGGATATAATATTAATTATAGGTCATCTTCACCCGGTTTTTTATCTAATGGAAATTCATCTTTACTTTTTGTTCTAAGTGATTCATTCCATACCCCAGATAATGAATTGATGCCTTTAATGAATGAAATGTACGCTTTAAATGCCAATTTTTTTGAAAATGAACGTCCCTTCCATCACGCTTTATCTCGTTCCCAATCAGTGGAATGGAAAATTTGTGCGGTTGACGCCCTTCTTTCAATCAATGCGAAAATTAACGTTAAAGATACTAACGGTAGATCCCCTCTTGGAATAGTGTTAAAAACTGCAATAAGGTACCACACGACACAAGATGGCATGTCTGACCAGATCAAGCTTTTTAAAAAATTAAAAGAGCACGGAGCTGTGCTTCCGACCCAGCATGAAAAAGAAAATTTGCATAAAGAACTGGCCCAGAATATAGAGGAAAGAGAACTGGAAAAAAATCGATTGATCGCCAAAGTTCGCGAACATAGCAAGAACGCGATTGAAGGTTCTTCGCGCGCTCTGCTTGAATTTACTATGGGAATAAACGGAGAAAATACAGCGGTTTATGGCATGCATAATTCGTACAAAATACATTATGAACGACAATTAAAAGACACAAATAAACACTTGGAAACCCTATTAGAAATAGGAAAAATGATTGAACAGGAATGACGACGTAAGCGCTTATAAAATTAAGATGAATAAAAACAATTGACATACAAATTAAATATATAGTATAGTTTGTTTTTAATATATTTTATTTTGTGTGTTTTTATGTGTATATCAAATTTCTTTCCTAAGCCTTTTCCAGATGAAAGTTATGGTTGGGGCCGCGTCATGTTGCGTTCTACGCCTATTGTAGGAATGGTCATCATGCATAGTCAATCTGAACAGGACCGCGCATTGGTAAAACAGGGAACGCAAACCGGAAGTTGGTATAAAGGACGCATGATCGAATACAGCAAATGTTATAGACTAGGCGGCATCCTGGGGATAATTTTAGGAATCGCTTTGATCGCCTTTGGAAGCCTTCCCGGCGCTGTATTTGGGGGTATTTTTATCGGCCTTAGCGTTTTTCAATTGTTTTGCGCCATTCCAGCGCTCCGGACGCTTAATCGACTAAATAATTGCGGATCATTAAACATAGGTGAGCGCTTACCCCTCTCTGTGGGCTCTGTGGGCTCTGTGGGCTCTGTGGTAGATATAAAGCCTTAAATGGAATCATTTTAAGGTTTTATATCTACCACAGAGCCCACAGAGAGCATAGAAGCCCACAGAGAGCATAGAGAAGGGTAGCGCTCACCTTTGCATTTTTTCCAAGACTTTTAAACAGGTAAATTTACACATGATTCAAGTAGATGGCCTTTCTATCGCCTATCAAGGAGAACCACTGTTCGAAGAGGCGTCTTTTAGCATTCAGGAAGGAGAACGCTGTGGACTGGTCGGCCGCAACGGTTCGGGCAAAAGCACCATTTTTCGTCTCATTATCGGAGAAGAAACGCAAGACGCCGGAACGATCGCGACACGCAAAAATTATACAATAGGCGTTCTTAATCAACATATTGTTTTTACTCAGCCCACTTTGATTCAAGAAGCGGCTTTGGGTTTGCGCGCAGAAGATCAAGACAGCGTATACAAAGCGGAGAAAATTCTATTTGGCCTCGGTTTTAAAGAGGAAGACCTAGAAAAGGCTCCAGAAGAATTTTCAGGCGGGTATCATTTGCGCCTCCACTTGGCGAAGGCGCTCATCGCCGAGCCGAACTGCCTGCTGCTTGACGAACCTACCAACTACCTTGATATCATATCCATTCGTTGGCTTACTCGATTTCTACAACAGTGGAAGGGCGAATTTATCCTTATTTCCCATGACCGCGAATTTATGGATAGCGTCTGCACGCATACAATGGGCATTCATCGTCAAAAAGTGCGGAAAGTCAGAGGCGGAACAATTGCGTTTTTTGAGCAAATTCTTCAGCAAGAAGAGATACATGAACGCACTCGGCTCAATTCCGAAAAGAAACGCGCCAGCGCTCAGGCTTTTATCGATAGATTCGGCGCCAAAGCGGCAAAGGCCGCTCAGGCGCAATCCAGACAGAAAATGCTTGCCCGCATTCCCATTTTAGAAAAATTAAAAGCGATTCATCATCTTGATTTTCATTTCAATGAGGCTCCCTTTCCCGGTCAGAAAATGCTTGACGCCCATGATTTGGGCTTCTCTTATTCCCGTGAAGCAACGGAATTATTAATAGAAAATCTTTCTTTTGACGTCCATAACGGAGAACGAATCGCCATAATTGGTAAAAATGGACGCGGCAAGTCAACGATTTTACGTTTGCTGGCAGGAGAACTTTCTCCGAATTCCGGAATCGTCAAGCGTTCCGAAAATCTTCGCATCGGTTACTTTGGACAGACAAACATCGATAGACTTCATCCAAAACACACAATAGAAGAAGAGATCTCAACGGCCAACTCCGCTCTTAATTTGACGCAGGTTAAAAGCATTTGCGGACTGATGATGTTTAGCGGTGATAAGGCGGATAAAATCACATCGGTCCTTTCGGGAGGAGAAAAAAGCCGAGTGTTGTTGGGTAAGATTTTGGCTGCTCCTTGCAATCTTTTACTTTTAGATGAACCCACGCACCATTTAGATATGGAGTCTATTGAATCTTTAATAGACGCTTTGGAGGATTTTCAGGGCGCAATCATATTGGTCACGCATAGTGAACTGATTCTCAAGCGATTAGCGTTAGATAAGATCATTGTCTGCCGACAAAATGAGCAAGAGGTGTTTCTTGGCGGCTATGAAGATTTCGTATCGAAAGGCGGGTGGCGCGATGAAACAGAAGAGGGAAAACCAAAAAAAAAGCCAGGCGAACAAAAAAAGCAGAAGCGTACGGAAACGACTACAGCGAGCTCTAAGGAGCTGAAGGCGATTGACGCGGAGATCTCCCGTAATGAAACGCTCATTTCAGCATTAGAAATTGAGCAGCAGGAAGCCAATGTTCAACTCCTGGAAGCGGTGCAAATAAAAAATAGTAAAGGTCTCCAGGAGCTATCCAAAGAGATAGCAACAAGAAAAAAAACATTGAACGAACTTTATGAACAATTAGAAAGGCTCATGTTAAAACGCGATAACGTTTTTAAAGAAACTTGAATTTCTTATAAACCTGTTCAGGCGCAACGTGGGCGATTAATATGATCAGACAGTGAATGAATTTAAAATTTAAATCAAGAAAAAACAAAAAAAGCATATATTTTATATAACAATTTTGCTACATTTGTTTAACCACACTCAACAAAAGTTATAGATATGTCTTTTAAAGATTTGAATTTGTCAGAAGAGATTCTGAAGGCCGTTGAAGAAGCGGGCTTTAGCGCCCCCACCCCAGTTCAGGAAAAAGTAATACCTGAAATATTGAAAGGAGGCGACATACTAGCCTCTGCCCAAACAGGAACGGGAAAAACAGCAGCCTATATTTTACCGGCTTTAAACCGACTGGCCCTCCCTACCACTGAACGCTATCGCGGTCCACGAATGCTTGTTCTTGTACCGACGCGCGAACTTGCCATGCAAGTGGCTGCAGAAGCAATGCGTTATAGCAAATTTCTCCCAAGAATAAAGACGGTATGCATTTTTGGAGGCGCGCCTTATCCCGTTCAAAACAGACAGCTTTCCCGTCCATACGATATTCTCGTCGCAACACCAGGTCGTTTAATTGACCATATGGAGCGCGGACGCATCGATTTTTCACAAATCGAGATGCTGATTCTTGATGAAGCTGACCGCATGTTGGACATGGGTTTTATTGAACCTGTAGAACATATTGCAGCCGCCACTCCTAAATCACGGCAGACCTTGCTCTTTTCAGCGACGCTGAAAGGAAGCGTGCTCAGACTTTCTAAAAATCTTTTGAATCAACCATTGGAAATTAGCATTTCCGCAGTGCATGCGAAACATGAAAATATTGAACAGCGTCTCCATTACACAGATAATTTGGGACATAAATATCGCATTCTTAATCATCTTCTAAGCGATCCAACCATCAATCAGGCGATTGTCTTCACTTCAACAAAACGACATGCAGACCAGCTTGTTGATGAATTGTATGACCTGGGACACCGTTCAGCGGCCCTGCATGGCGACATGAATCAAAGACAGCGGACGCGCACTATTATGCGCATGCGCCAAGGAGAGATCCGAATTTTGGTTGCAACAGATGTTGCGGCTAGAGGCATTGATGTGCAAACCATCAGTCATGTCATCAATTTTGATTTGCCCTCAAATGTGGAAGACTATGTGCACCGCATTGGAAGAACGGGGCGGGCTGGAGCGAATGGAATTGCGCTTTCTTTTGCGGCTAATAATGAGATGTCTTTTGTCAAGCGCATAGAGCAGTTTACAGGTCAAAAAATCACGCTTCATGTTATTCCCGGCATGGAACCTGCTTTTAAGCCAAGCGCAGGCGGATCATCATCGCCTGGACGCAATAGACCTCGACAGGGGCAAGGAAATTTCAGATCCAGGCGCACATTCGGGAATAGACGCTAAGTTAAAAAGTTTATTTCAGGATAGGCAGGATAAGGACAGGATAAAGGGGATAGGTCAATATTATTAAGTTAAAAATATGTTTTTAGCTTAATGACATTGACCTATCCCCTTTATCCTGTCCTTATCCTGCCCATCCTGACATTAATTGTTTTTACTTTTTTTACCAAAAGCCGAGAAGCTTCCACCAAAGAGATCCAAAAGCCACCCAAATAATAAGTAAAATGACGCTGACAATGGCGCCCATGCTCCACCAAGTTTTTAAATTAACATATTCTGATCCAAACAGAATAGGGGCGCATCCCGTGCCGTAATGGGTAAGGCAAGCAAATAAGCTGCTGCAAAAAGCCAACGACAACGCCATCAAATAAGGTGGAGTTTCCAAAGCGATGCCAACGGTCAAAAAGGCGGCGTACATTGAGGTCACATGCGCGGTATTGCTGGCAAACAAATAATGACTATAAAAATACATGAGAATTAATAGAGGCCAAGCTATTCCCCAGGGCAGTCCTTCCATCAATAATGAAATATGACCGCTCATCCACTTAATGAGGCCGAATTGATTTAGAAAAGTCGCCATCATCACCAATGTGGAAAACCAGATTAACGTGTCCCAGGCTTCATGTTCTTGCTTGATGTCGTTCCAGGTCAGAACGCCGGTCAACACTAAAGCGCACACTCCGATCAACGCCACGGATGTGCTTTCCAAACCAAAAGCTTCCTCGCCAAAGATCCAAAGAAGAATAAGCGTCGCAAAAACGCCTAGAGTCACCCATTCATATTTTGAGATCCTGCCCATCTCTTCGAGATGTTTATGCGCCATTTTTTGCGCTTCTGGAGATGCTTTAATTTCAGGCGGATAGAGTTTATAAACGACATATGGGATAAGCAGAAGGCTGATGATTCCCGGTACGCATGCTGCAAGGGCCCACTGTCCCCAGGTTATGGGAATGCCGGCTTCTTGCAATATGGCGACTATTAATGGATTGGCCGCCATTGATGTGACGAACATGGCGCTTGTAATGAGGTTGCTGTAATACGCTGTAAGAATTAAAAAACTTCCAATGAGGCGTTGTGAATGTCTTTCTGGGGAGCTTCCAAAGCTTACGGCTAAAGCCCTGACAATAGGATAAAGAATGCCTCCCGCGCGCGCCGTATTGCTAGGAATGGCCGGCGCAAGAAGCAGTTCCGTCGCTGCAATTCCGTAACCCAATCCAAGTGTTTTTTTCCCAAAAAGCCCTACAAAGAGATAGGCGATGCGCATGCCTAATCCTGTTTTGATGAAACTTCTAGAGAGCAGAAATGCGGAAACGACCAGCCAAATAAGAGGATGAGAAAAACCGCTGAAGGCCTCTTTCATGGTCAAGGTTTGGGTGACAATAAGGATTGTCAACGCCAAAAAGGAAATTCCGCCCATCGGCAAAGCCTTGCCGATCAGTCCTACGATAAGGCCGATGAATATCGCCAATAATCGCCATGCTTTAGGCTCGACGCCGGCGGGAACGGGCAAAAACCAGATCAACGCTCCCGCTGCAATGCAGATCGCCAAAGGAACGATGTTGGCGCCTTTGAATACAACTTTAGTCGTCTGAGAATGCGACATATTCATCCAGGGGTGTTTTCGATGGCGGCGATGCGTTTTTGTATGGGAGGATGCGTTGCAAAAATGCTGGAATGATCCTCTAGATACATGTGTGCATACGCGCTTCCCGTTTGAGGCATATCATGATATTGTTCTTTCGCGATTTTGCGTAAAGCTCCGGCGATTCCATTAGGATTTCGCGTAAATTGCACCGCGCAGGCGTCGGCTAAGTATTCGCGCTGCCGGCTGATTGTCGCTTTTAATATCGATCCTACAAACCATGTGATGGCGCCTGAAACGATGAAGATCAGCGCGGCGATCATGGTGGGGTTGCCGCCTTTGCCGTCACTGCCGCGCGATCGAAAACGTCCCATCTGCAGCAAGCGCAGTCCAAGATAAAGCACAAAAAAAAAGCCCATGACCATAGCGGCCAACCGCATGCTGATAAGCATGTCGCCATTATACACATGACCGAATTCATGAGCGATCACTCCCTGCAGTTCATCGCGATTCAATAGCGTCAGGGCGCCCTGCGTCACTGTGATCGCGGCGTTTTCGCGCGTCAGCCCTGCGGCGAAAGCATTGATCTCCTTAGATGGAAGCAGATACACTTTAGGCATAGGCAAAGCGGTGGCTAAAGCCACCTCTTGTACAATATTGAATAATTGCTGTTCTTTCAGATCTGAACCATTGGCAAGAATTTGACGGGCTCCTAATGATTCGGCGACATAGCCTCCGCCATATTGATGATACATCCCATAGTTGTATCCCGCGACTGCAACAGTGACGATTAAAAAAGCGGTTCCGAAAAGTGGAAATGATGAATCATAATAGTCCGCCGCAAACAAACGCAAAGCAAACTCAGATAGTGTTGCAACGAGCAATGTCAGCGCAATAAAGATGAAAACATACAGCATGGTGCGCAAGCGAGCTTTGCGTTGCGCTTCCCAAAAATTCATTGCCATGCAGACCTCTTGAAAAACTTAGAAGCAAACTTTAACCGCTTCTCGCGCCGCTTTGTCTTCAACTTCATACATTTCAACTGGGTGGTGGCCAAAAGCGCCCGCTAAAAGCACAGCGGGAAACTCCTGCTGAGTTGTATTGTAAAGCATCACTTGATCATTATAGGCTTGTCGTGCAAAGGCGACCTTATTTTCAGTTGAGCTGAGTTCTTCTTGGAGGCGTTGCATTGTTTCGTTTGCCTTTAATTGTGGATAATTTTCCGCTAAAGCAAAGATATTGCCTAAGGACTGTTTTAAAGCGGCTTCCGCTCCCAGCAATGGCCTAATGGACTTGCTGGTGGGGCCGCCTCCCTTTTCGACTGCATCGCGAGCCGCTATCGCCTGGCTTCGAGCGCTGATGACCGCCTCTAGGGTTCCCTTTTCGTAAGACATATATCCCTTGACGGTTTCAACGAGATTGGGAATTAAATCGTAACGGCGTTGCAGCTGAACGTCAATTTGGCTCCATGCATTTTTCACCTGATTTCGCAAAGCGACCAAACGATTATAGATGCCTACAGCAAACAATATAATCAATACGATGATCACTAAAAGAGCTATTCCAAACCACATAATGCCTCCTCATCAAAGTAAACAATGTCTTTTTTTAATGTATCAGATTGCAACGCTTTTTTCCAGTGACAATTACCGCTCGGGTGCAATTAAAAGTGAGAGGCTAAGGAAGGTAGCCATGGCGGGACGCCCTGGCT
>JABDEO010000051.1 GCA_013287015.1 Chlamydiota bacterium | reverse complement strand
CACGCAGAGCATCAACCAATCGTCCATATTTTCAACACTCCAGCTATAATGGGAGAAATCTGCGCGCGTAAATTGGCTGACCATATTCTGGAAAATCAAAAACTGAACAGGCAAACAGTTTTGGGATTGGCCACCGGCAGCACTCCAATCCTTATGTACAAGGCCTTTAACAAAATCGTCAAAGAGGAAAATCTCGATCTTTCACAACTTATTACCTTCAACCTCGATGAATATTTGGGATTGCCTCCGGAACACCCACAATCTTATCACTGCTTCATGTTCACCCATCTTTTTGCGGAACTGCTCCAATCGTCTGATAATCCATTAGGAATAAAGCCTGAAAATATTCACATCCCCAAAGGTTGCGCCAAAACTAAACAAGATTTAACTTCTGAAGAATTAGCTCTCCTATTTCAAAAATTTCCTGAGAAAGAAAATAACATTTTATTAACCGCCCAAGAAGAATTATGGATTTTGCAGCAACGGGCAAAGGAGTATGACGCTCTACTGCTTCAGCTGGGCCCTATCGATATTCAAATCCTTGGCATTGGCACAAACGGCCACATTGGCTTTGCAGAACCTGGTTCTGTTTTTTCAGATGGAACTTCCTTAATTCGTTTGGCGGATAGCACGCGTAAGGATAATGCGCGCTTTTTTAATGACGATATTTCCGCGGTTCCTCAATATGCCATTACGATGGGCGTGGGAACAGTTTTAAAAGCCAACGCAATTTTCCTATTGGCCACAGGAAGTCATAAAGCCCCCATCATTAATAAAATGCTTAAAGACCCTATCTCAACCGCTATTCCTGCAACAGCGCTGCGCCTTCACCCCCAAGTGACAGTGTTTCTCGATAAAAAAGCTGCAGCAAATTTAGAGAAATATCAAGATGATCAAAATTTTATGTTTTAGAGAATATCATATATGCATACTCAGGATGACGCTTATGGTCCTTTGCGGCTTGTTCAGCTCTTTTCAATCCATACGCGCCCAGCCTCCCAATGCCGGCAAAACTGTGCGTTATTACAATGCCCGCATTGTGCGCGATCATGCGCTTCAGGCGGGCGACCTATGGGTCGCTGACGGCAAAATCATCGCTCCGCAAATAAAAGCGGATCTTGAAATCGATGTACATGGATTGATCATTGCCCCGGGATATATCGATCTCCAAATCAATGGCGGTTTTGGTTTAGATTTCACTACACAGGCTGACAGAGTGTCTGAAGTCGCCCGCCTGCTTCCTCAATATGGCGTGACAGCATTTCTTCCCACCGTCATCTCTTCGAGCAAAGAGCGCTATCGACAAGCTCTTCCCCATTTACAACCCAAGAAGGGAGGAGCTCACGGCGCGACCATTTTAGGAGTCCATTTGGAAGGCCCATTTTTTCATCCAAAACAATGTGGAGCGCATGATCCTCTCATGATTCGTTCCTTTGACGACTCTAGTTCCATAGAAGATTTTTATGGCAGTCTGGACGGAGTGAAAATCGTGACGCTTGCCCCTGAAATAAAAGGAGCGTTAGGAGCGATTGCGCATTTAAAGCAGCGTTGCATTGTAGCTTCGGTTGGACATTCAAACGCCAGCTATCAGGAGATGCAGCAAGCCATTGAAGCCGGCGCCAGTTTAGCCACCCACCTTTTTAATGCGATGACCCCATTTCATCATCGAGACCCTGGCGTCATTGCTTCTGTATTAACCACCCCTGGATATTTTTATTCCATTATCGCCGATGGACATCATCTGCATCCCGCTGCAATCAACCTAGCGTGGAGGAGCAATCCCGATGGACTCATTTTAGTTACAGACGCGATGGAGGCTCTTGGCCTTTCAGACGGCGTTTATCATCTTGGAACGAGGGAAGTGGAAGTGCAAAAAAGCAAAGCCTTTCTCGCAGGCGCCGCCACCCTTGCAGGCAGCGTGCTTAGTTTAGATGCGGCTGTGCGCAATTTACTCGCCTATACTTCTTGTTCATTGGTGGAGGCTATAGAGGCGGCAAGCTGGAAACCTGCTGTAATTTTGGGCATGCAAGATGTAAAAGGCTCTTTACAAGAGGGCGCCGACGCTGACTTCATTTTTCTTGATGACGATCTCTATGTTCATGCGACATGCATTGCAGGAGAGCCATGTTTTGCCGCGCCATTGTAATCTGTTTAAACACTGCCCACGAATTATTTACATTGCAAAAGGCAAACAACGAAGACTTCAACGCCTAAACCATTCCCTGCGCCATCCATCTCCTCTCCAGAAGTTCCCTGAACATGGATATCTGGAGCAACGCTTTGCAAATGAAAAAACGCCCCTAAATTCTTTTCGACCAAATTCCAGTCGACTCGAGGTTTGGATTTCACCATGATTTTCAGGTCCAGAAGGTCATATTCAGACGCTTGAAGCAGGCTGACGGCTTTATGCATAAATTCGGAACTATTGCGATTGGAGTTGGCCTTATCCGTATTAGGGAAAACCGCGCCAATATCGCGCGCTTGTTTGTTCCCAAGGGCGGAAAGCAGGGCGTTGACTACAGCATGATAAAGAACATCGCCATCGCTGCGCGCCTTGAATGGACCGAAGGCTTTTTGATACTTATCGTCAAGAACAACCCCGCCGATAATTAACTTCTTATCCTTGGAATAATACTCCGTTTCTATATCAATGGAGGATCGACCTTCCATCAATTTTTTTTCTTCAATCGTAAGAAAACGATGACTGTCATAGCCATATCCAAGTTTAAACGCCCGTTTCATAGATCCTCTGTAAAATGACTTGTAGCGTAGACTTCAGTCTGCGCTACAAGTCTTTTCAAACAAACAAAAAAAAGGGCGCCGCAACAGCGGCGCCCCGGAAATACGAACAAGGATCTTCTTTTTAGGTTAATCCTCCAACTGTGTGTGATAGGTGTAACGATCATGGACTGTAACGCTCGAAGCCCCTGCGGTTGTTGTAACGACTACATCCACTGTGCCGAATCCAGGAGGAGTCACAGCAAGTATAAGCGTCGGAGAAACAACTACAAAGCTTGAGGCGCTTGCAGAGCCAAATGTCACGCCCGTCACATTGTTGAAGTTCTTTCCATGAATTCTAACCAATCGACCGCCTTCCACTGGACCATGATGCGGAGTGATCTTTGACACCACTGGCGGAGCGGGAGGAATCTGATAAGCGTATTGATCATTAGTTGCAATAGTGGAAATTCCTGCAAATGTAACCACCGTCACATCAACTATGCCGACAGCTTCCGTAGGAGCGATTGCAATAATGCTCGTCGGAGAAATCACCGTAAAACTCGATGCGCTTGTGGCGCCGAAGTTCACTGAACTTACATTGATGAAATTCGTTCCGGTTATTGTAACGGAGTTGCCGCCCGTCGTGAAACCGGTGTTTGGATCCACATTCGTCACCGTCGGCGCAGGCGTCCATGCAGTTGACTGAATAACGGCAAATGTCTCATTAGTCCAGTCTACAACAGCATATCCACTGGAATCCATCGCAAGCCGAGGAAAGTTTGAAACCTGTCCTGCAGCTGAAAGATCCACAGGCAATGACCAAATTCCTCCAAACGGCAGCGTCGCCGTCTGAATGACAGTGTCAATTCCATTATTTCTATCCCAAATGGCAGTCGCATTGCCGGCGGAATCAAGGACGATATTTGGATCAAATGAAACCGCTCCTATAGGGGAAATATTCACAGGCGCACTCCAAGAACCTCCAAATGGAAGAGATGCGGATTGAATGATAAAATCATCGTCCACGCTTTGAGACCAAATAGCGAGCGCGTTGCCTAAAAAATCAACAATTATATTAGGCTGGAGCGAACCTGCGCCTGCAGCGGAAATATCAACAGGCGTTGTCCAACTGCCTCCAAATGGAAGAGTCGCAGCCTTAATAGCAAAATCAAAACCATTAAACCGTTGCCAAACAACCACTGCATTGCCAAACAAATCTACGGCCGCCTTCGGTTCACTAGCGCTTTCGCTCGCATCGGAGATAGTGGAATAATCCGACCAACTTCCTCCAAACGGCAGCGTTGCGCTTTGAATCACAAAATTTGGAGCAGTAAGCAATGTCCAAATTGCAATGGCGTTTCCAAAAGAATCCACTTCCACATGAGGACTAAATGCATCCTCCGTTGCGATTGAAAGATCTACAGGATAGGACCAATCGCCTCCGGCTGGAAGTGTGGCGGTCTGAATGATTTTTCTTCCGGCATCATTTAACCTCACCCACACAGCGACCGCATTGCCGGCATAATCGACAGCTATTTGAGGGCTTTGCGCCGTACCGGGAACCGAAACATCCACCGGCAGGGACCAGCCGCTTTCAGATGATAAGATTGCAGCCCTAATCGTAGAAGCGACGTCGTTTTGCTCCACCCAAATCGCCACTCCATCGCCCGAGGGATCAACAGCGATTTGAGGATCCGCATGCGTATTGTGTCCAAAGGCGGAAGAAAGGATTAATGGAGCGGACCAGTTAGCCCCTTTTGAAAGAGTTGCAGATTGGATGTTCGTATTTACTCCATCAAACTCTTGCCAAACAGCCGTGGCGTTGCCAAAGGCGTCTGTTCCTATTTCCGGATTATTCGAATTTGTAGTTGATATCGCTATCGGCGAAGACCATACCGCCTCTAAAGGGCCCTTCGAGAAAACGCATAATATAAAAAACAGAGCCCAAGACACATTGAGTAAACTTTTTGACATATGTTTTCCTTTTTTTTGGGTGAGTAATCATTATTATTGGAATGTATTTTTTTGCATGCTATAAAGTCAATAAATCTTTATGCGGAGTGGAGATGGCTTTATCTGTTTTATCGCGAATAGGCTTTTTGCTGTTTCTTCTCCCCACAGCATACATACAGGCAGACTGTTGCTGCTCGTCCCAACTTCCTAGTCGTTATGAAATAAATCGTCCCGCCGGGATGGTTTGGATTCCTGGCGGAGAATTCACAATGGGGTCTGATAATAAATATTCAAAAAAAGATGAGCAACCTCCCCATCAAGTCAAGGTTGATGGTTTCTGGATGGACGCCACGCCCGTAACTAATAAACAATTCAAGGAATTCGTCGATGCGACTGGTTATGCGACAACAGCGGAGAAAGCGCCGACAATGGAAGAGATCATGGCCCAGGTTCCTCCTGGAACCCCTCAGCCGCCTCCAGAACTACTTGTACCCGCCTCACTAGTCTTCAAGCAGACAAGTGGTCCAACGCCATTGAACAGCAACCGCGCTTGGTGGGAGTGGAAGCCTGGAGCCAACTGGAAACATCCACTAGGGCCTGAGAGTTCCATTGAGGGAAAAGAAGACCATCCCGTCGTGCAGATATCTTGGTTTGACGCCGTCGCTTATGCAAAATGGGCGGGCAAACGATTGCCCACGGAAGCGGAATGGGAATTCGCCGCATATGGCGGACAAAAAAATGTCATATATATTTGGGGAAATGAAGAGTTTTCAGAAGAAAGTCCCCAGATCAACATTTGGCAAGGTGAATTTCCCTATAAGAGCATAAAACCCGGCGGTTATATGGGGACGACTTCCGTAACCGCTTTTAAACCTAATCCTTACGGCTTATATGACATGGGAGGGAACGTCTGGCAATGGTGTTCAGACTTTTATCATGCATCCCACTATCAAAATGAGGCGAAAAAAGGACTCTCAATAAATCCTACGGGTCCAGCGACAAGCTTTGACCCGGAGGAGCCTTTCGCCGCAAAGCATGTGCACCGAGGAGGTTCTTTTTTGTGCCATAAAAGCTACTGCAAGGGCTACCGAATCACAGCGCGAATGAAAACCTGTCCGGACACCAGTTTGAATCACCTAGGTTTTCGATGCGTTAAAAAATAAATAAAAACAGGCAACGCCTATTTATGTCGTCCTTACTGTGATTCGCGCAAAAAATTTGTTACAGTTGGAGTTGTAAATAAACGATCGCCTTCTCGCGCCCCTCCCGAGACAATTGCAAAAGTGAGCGCTTACCCCTCTCTGCGCTCTCTGTGGGCTCTGTGGCAGCCAAAGGGCCTTCAATGGAATCATTTTAAGGCTTTTTGGCTACCACAGAGCCCACAGAGAGCGCAGAGAGGGGTAAGCGCTCACCTTTGCATTGTTTGTCCAAGACTTTTGCAATTGTCTCTCCCGGGGCGCAAGAAGGCGCATTGCCCGATAAAAAGCTCTAGCTCGCGCTATTTAAGAGCCGTTTCGACGAGCTGTTGAAGTTCAGCTTTTATTTGCTCGTTTTTCAATCTTCCTTGGTCGTCAAATGCATGATAAGCGTCTGGAAGCGCCACTTGCTGAGGAATCACTGTCCCGCCAATATCCTCTAAGATTGCTCGCAAATGCGTCAGCCCTTTAGCGCCGCCCTTTGCGCTAGGAGAAGCGCTCATAATGGCGAATTTCTTTCCCTTGAACGCTTCACGCGAGGAACCGCCGTTTTCACCTCTTGACGCCCAGTCGATTGCATTTTTAAGAACCGCTGAAACAGAACCGTTGTATAGAGGCGAAGCAATGAATATCGCTTGACTATCAATCATCAAACGCCGTAATTCTTTAGCTTTGACCGGCATCCCTTGCGCAGCTTCAAGATCTGCATCATAAAATGGAGTTGGGTAATCTCTAAGATCAATAACCGTGACGCTGGCTCCCAATTGACGCGCTAAATTGGCGGCTTCAGAGACCAATTTTTTATTAACGGAATCCTCTCGAGTACTGCCTGCAAACGCTAATACTTTTATTTCAGCGCTAAGCGTCGCTGACAATGCCACGCACAAAATCATCATCCACTTCAACATATATCCTCCATATTATATTAATATTATAAAACACCTTCTAATCTTCTAATAACCGCCATTGATGTCCATTTTCCCTCAACAGTCGCTCAGCGGCGGTCGGACCCCACGTTCCCGCCTCGTAATTTTGAATATCCTCATGAGTTTGCGACTTCCAATAATCAAGAACTGGAGTCAGCAAACGCCACGCCGCCAGTTGTTCCTCCGCTCGAACATATAGGCTGCTGTCGCCTATGATGCAGCTGTACAAAAGATTTTCATATGCCTCTGAAGACTGACGTCCGAAGTACGCATCGATGTTGTAACCAAATGTGACGGGCTTTGCGTCGTTATAAAGCGTTGGAGTCTTTGACAAGATTTTAAGAAAGAGCCCTGTATTTGGCTGAATGCGAATGAAAAGAGCGTTGGCGACTTGATCAGTTGATGAATTCCCATTCTTAAATGTAATCACAATTTCAGTTGTCTGTTTTGGAAGGCGTTTGCCTCCACGAATATAAAAAGGCGTTCCCATCCAACGGGGGTTGTCGATGAATATTTTCGCCGCGATGAATGTTTCAGACGATGAGATGTCGGCAACGTCTTTTTCTTGTTTGTAGCCCGGAACGCGTATTCCATGTATTTCCCCTGGTCCATATTGTCCACGAACGACATGATTGTTTATTTCCGCCAGAGGAAATGGACGGATCTCATTTAAAACTTTTATTTTTTCTTCGTGTATGCTGCTTACATTTAGATGAGAAGGAGGTTCCATAGCCGTAATGGCAAGAAGCTGCATTAAGTGGTTTTGGAAAACATCGCGCAAAGATCCTGTTTCTTCCCAAAAATGTCCACGGGAGCCAACGCCGATGTCCTCGCTGAGCGTGATTTGAACGTTATCAATGTATTCATTATTCCAAAGGGGTTCAAAAAGAGCGTTTTCAAACCTTAATGTGAACAAGTTTTGAACTCCTACTTTGCCAAGATAGTGATCCATACGATACACCTGACTCTCATCAAGATGCTTAGAAATATTTTTCTGCAAATCAATTGCAGAATCCAGATCGTTCCCAAAAGGTTTTTCAATAATAACCCTGGACCATTTTTTGTTTAGGCTGTTGGGGTTATAAATAAGTTGATGCTCATGCAGTTTTTTTATGATGATGGGAAACTGACTAGGGTGAGTGGCTAAGTAATAGATGCGGTTGCCTTGCGTGCCTAACTCTTGATCGATTTCCGATAACAGTTCATGCAGGTTTTCATAACCCTGATCTTCTTCAAAAGCGGCTTGGTTGTAGAATAACCGACTTTCAAATTGCCGCCAAAAATCGACGTCGGCATTCGGACTAACTCTAGAAAATTGATTTGTCGCCTTCTCCATCTGTTTACGAAAAGTTTCATTGCTATGTTCACTTCGCGCAAAACCAATTACTGCAGTATTCTTCGAAAGATTGCCTTCATGAGCCAGATTATAAATAGCCGGAAGCAACTTACGTGCGGTCAGATCTCCCGACGCTCCAAAAATTACAATTGAACAAGGCTCCGCTTGACTTTGTGCGTTGACGTAAGGCGCGGCATTTATTCCAACCAACATAGAAAAGGACAAAATTAAAAACAAAGTCATCTTATATGATAATTTATTATAATTAAATACTTGTGGCTTTAATAGCATTAAATTTTCCTATATTGCAATTACATTATTTTAATTTAAAATATGATTGTAATATATCTTATATATGAACACAAGAACAAATGTTTTTTTGCCTACAAAGCAGGGCGGGACGCCCTGGCTACCTTCCTTAGCCTCTTTGAAGATTTGATTAAAATTGACAGAATTAAAAAAATATACTACAAATAGATTAAAAGTACGTCTCTCAAATGCCTGCACACGCCATTATTAATTTGAAAAAGGCAAACCCATGCCTCAGTTCATTAAACAACCCACTATTACGACCCTGCGCGTAAACATAAGCCCGGAGTCTAAAATCGCTTTTGTCAATTGGCAGGCAAAACTTAATGCCGTGATTACTGGATTTCCGGGGTTTATCAGCTTAGAGTTTTTGTCTTCACCGGATCAACAAGAGGCATGGACTGTTGTTCAACGTTTTTATGATGCGGAAAAAGTTTCTTCGTGGCGCGCCTCAAAACAACACATGGAGCTCATGGATGAGTTGCGAAGCCTTGTCGCTGACAATGACATAAAGGAAACAACAGGAGGAGAATCAAACTCAGGATGCGGCGTGACTGAAGTCATTGTAACGCAGGTAAATCCCGGCAATGAAAAAGCCTACCGAGACTGGAGCGCCAAAATTCACCAGATTGAGGCGAAATTTCCTGGTTTCCGTGGAGTGTATTTACAGTCGCCAACCCACAGTCAAGGGAGAAATTGGATCACCTTGCTGCAATTCGACACTCCTGAAAATTTAGATCATTGGCTGACATCAACCGAAAGACAAAAGATTTTAAACGAATCCGTCCCTCTGATAACGTCACTTGAAAGTCATCGCGTGGTTTCACCCTATGCAGGATGGTTTGCTTCGATAGCGAAAAGCGGAGAAGCTCCGCCGGTTTGGAAGCAAACAATGATTGTTTTGCTGGTTCTTTTTCCGATCGTCATGTTGGAATTAAAATACCTTTCTCCGTGGACAGCAAACCTTGGAGGCTCACTCAGTACATTTATCGGCAACGCCCTGAGCGTCACCTTAATTTCCTTTCCCATGATGCCTATCGCCATTTGGTTTTTAGGCTGGTGGCTGTCCCCTGGCAATGAAAAACGCCTGCAAAAAACAGTCGCCGGTTCCGCCATAGTGTTTTTACTTTACCTCATTGAGGTCCTCATTTTTAACGCGAGTTTTGGATAAACGATTGCCCTGACATTGACGTTTTGGCGCGTATTTTTGGGGTCAGGCCTGACGCTATGACACTTTTAAAAACGCCAGTATGATGCTTTGAAACGTGTCATAGTGGCGTTTTTAAAAGTGTCATAGTGTCAGGCCTGACCCCAAAAATACCCTGGAGCTTTTAAAAGTATCGCAGTTGTCTCGGGAGAGACTATTGCAAAAGCGAGCGCTTACCCCTCTCTGCGCTCTCTGTGGGCTCTGTGGTGGATATAAAGCCTTAAAATGATTCAACTTAAGGTTTTATATCCACCACAGAGCTCACAGAGAGCGCAGAGAGGAGTAAGCGCTCGCTTTTGCATGTTGCCTTCTGATTACTTATGGTATTTGGAACCCTTGGCGATTTCGAAAGCTCGATAAAGTTGCTCCAAAAGGATGAGACGCGCAATCTGATGGGTGAAAGTCATCAAAGAAAGACTGAGCAAGGCCGCATCTTGCTTAAGCGCCCGAGGCAATCCCTCAGGGCCGCCAATAACGAAGGTCAAACGCGTCCCGCCTAGCTCCAATTTTTCTTGGATGAATACAGCGAATTGTTCGCTGTCCATCTGTTTTCCCGAAGCATCCAGGCATACAATAGAAGCCTCTTTTTCCGCTAATTGAAGCAGCTGCGCTTCATTTTTCGCCCATACAAATTCAATTGCAGCGATAGGAGTCAAGCGTTTTATATATTCGCTTAAGGCGTCTTCCAACCATGTTTCTTTAGTTTTCCCAATAGATAAAATCTTAACTTTAAACATATCTATCTATTGTCTTTCATGACTTTGCTCATGCGCCGCTTTTCATCGCGCTCTTTAATTGTCGCGCGCTTATCAATATTTTTTTTGCCTTTGGCGCAAGCGATTTTAACTTTGACGCGGCCCTCTTTTAGGTAGAAGGCTAATGGAATGATGGTGAGACCCTTTTCCTGGGTGGCTTCTTTTAGTCTGGCGATCTCGCGTTTATGCATCAGCAACTTGCGATCACGTTTGTCTTCGTGATTATGAATATTGCCATAGCGATACGGGGCGATGCTGCAGCCGATCAGCCATAATTCGCGATTAATAACTTTTACATAGGCCTCTTGCAGGCTGCCTCCGTTATCGCGCAGAGATTTTATTTCCGTGCCCTGCAGAACAATGCCCGCTTCAAAAGTTTCGAGAATTTCATAATCATATGCGCCTCTTCGATTGGAAACCAGGTCATTACTCATAAAAATTCTCAATTGAAATTTGCACCAGTATACTCCAATTTAGTTAAATTGCACCATGAATTTATAAATTCCATGTTAAAGCCCTTGACATTTCAAAGTATGCTCACGTATCTTCGGTGGAATAAGTTGGATTCGATAAAACCTAATACTAGGCTTAAAGGAAAATGCTATGAAGTTTGTAATAGCCACGCAAGAATTTAATTACTTAATTAGCAAATGCCTTAATGTTGTTGGGTTAAAAGCCACAGTCCCCATTTTATCGAATCTCCTCATTGAAGCTGTCAATGACGAACTGGTTATCACAGCTACCGATTTGACTGTTGGCATACGCTGCTTTACCGAAGCGAAAATTTTAGAGGAAGGAGCGACGACACTGCCGGCAAAAAAATTAGCGCAGCTAGTTCGTGAGCTAACTTCAACCAATCTCGAAGTGACGACTAATGCAAATGAAGTGACGGAAATCATCGCCGACGCCTCTCGCTTCAAATTGCATGGAATGAATCGCAGCGAATTCCCCTCGCTTCCCAATATGAGCGGCAGCGCCCAATTTTCGATCAAACAGAGCGATCTGAAAGAGATGCTGTTTAGGACCGCCTTCGCCGTTTCGCGTGAAGATAATCGCTATGCCCTCACAGGAGTGCTCATGCAGACGATCAACGGGGAAGCGGTCTTCGTCGGAACCGATGGCAAACGCCTCTCCAGAGCCCGCATGCCCATTCCCCTGGATCCGGCGTTTTCCGGAAACTACATCATCCCTTTGAAGGCCGTGGAGGAGATTTTAAAAAACCTTGGCGACGAAGGAGAAACCACCGTACATTTAATGTCAGACCGCATTGCTGTTGAATCCAATAGCGTTATGATCGTGACAAAGCTGCTGAGCGGCGATTATCCCGACGTCAACCGCGTGATCCCGGAGCAGCCAAGCACAGTGGTTTCGTTGCATCGCGAAGAGCTGATGACCCTTCTAAAACAGATTTCGCTCTTTACGGCGGATACCACCCACTCGGTGCGCTTTATGTTGTCAAATGGCGAGCTCAAATTAAGCGCCAATGCGATGGAAGTGGGCGAAGGCAAAGTAAGCATGCCGGTCAATTATCAGGGCCAGCCACTGGAAATAGCATTTAATCCAAACTTTTTTCTGGACATTTTGCGTCATACAAAACAGGAAACGGTTTCAATGGGCATCACTGACGCCTACAATCCCGGAATGATCACCGATGCAGACCCAATGCCTAGCGCATCTTCAGCGCGTTCGCTTTTCATTCTCATGCCCATGCGTCTTAATGAAGAGTGATAATGCTTTTACGTACGCTCTACTTACATAACTTCCGATGTTACGAAGAAGTTTCCTTCGATTTTTGCCCAGGGGTTAATGCGATCTGGGGCGCCAATGCAAAGGGCAAGACAACCGTTCTGGAAGCGATCCACCTTTTGATTACAGGGAGCTCCTTTCGAACTCATCAAATGACGGATTTAATACGAAAAGAATCCTCTTTTTTTTATATAGAAGCGTCATTTGTCAAACATGGCATTGAGCAAAAGCTGCGCATGACCTGCGATGGCAAGACGCGTAAAATCATCTATAACGCCACAACCTGCGCCTCTACCGCTGAACTATTGGGACTATTGCAAGGGGTGATCGTTACGCCCGATGACGCTCTCCTGGTAAAAGGAGGACCTCAAACAAGACGTCATTTTTTGGATCTCCAGCTCGCGCAAGTCGATCCGCTTTATATCCACCACTTGACCCGCTATAATCGCGCCATGCGGCAGCGCAATGCATTGCTGCGAACGAAAAACGCCGACTCTTTGAGCGGCTGGGAACAAGAGATGGCGAATTCCGCCGCGTACCTGACCCAGCAAAGATGCAAAGCGAGCAAGGAGCTGCAAATGAGCGGCCAGCGTTTTTATTGTGCGCTTAGCGGAGAGGTGGAAAATCTGTCCTTAAATTACAAGACAACAACCCCGAATAATGATGCGGAATTAGTCGCCTTGAAACAACATCACCTGGCGCTATTTAATAAGTTGCGACATCGAGAGATGATTTTGGGATACACATTATCCGGTCCCCATAAAGATGATTTAACGATCTCAATTGGCCAGAAGGAAGCGCGTTTTTTTGCGAGCGAAGGACAGCAACGCAGCTGTGTGGCGGCATTGCGGCTAGCCGAGTGGGAACGCCTTAAGATTTTGTCCAACGAAGTTCCCCTGATGCTGCTCGACGACGTTGGCGTCAGCCTTGATGATACGCGTCGGGAGCGCCTGTTAATGCATCTGCAAAATCTGGGACAAGTTTTTCTTACCTCCACTAATGAACCTTTTATTAAGGGTTTCGATAAAGAATACAGAGCGATACATCTGTCTAATAATTAACAAAATTGACACATATTGTTATTTTAACTATTCTGAAAAAAACTAAACATGGAGGAATTTATGAGATATATTAATCTTTTATTTACAGCATGCGCTATTACCTGTTTTTCGCTTGGTTATGCAAAAGACAACAACTATCGTCCTGCAGCCATAGAATCTCGACACGGTCAAAAAGTGGAACAACTTAGCGATAGTAATTTTTCAGACAAGATCAGCAAAGGATTTACGATAGTGGATTTTTATGCCGATTGGTGTGCGCCATGCCGCCGTTTAGGACCGACTTTTAATAACGTAGCCAATGATCTGCAAGGCTCGCTTGCTTTTTATAAAGCTAACATCGATACATGTCCAGCCAGTCGAAGCGCTAATAATGTTAAGTCTATTCCTACAATTATTCTCTTCCGCAATGGACATGAAGTTTCGCGTCTTTCCGGCGAAGTGGATGAAGCTGCATTAAAGCAATTCATCACATCAGGAATGGGACGCTAAACTAAAAAAATTAATATCAGGATAGGCAGGATAGAAAGGATGGAAGGACTAATTGAATCCTAATTGAATTAAAAAAAAATAATATTATGATAGGCATAATGCCGCATTCGCCGTTATACTTGTTTGATATTATTTTTTTAATTTAACTAAGATTCAATTAGTCCTTTCATCCTTTCTATCCTGCCTATCCTGATATTATTTTTTTTATCTCAAGGTCTTCAAAATAGTGTGGTGAGGACCGCAAATGTCTTTATCGCTGCCGTCAAGGGACTTCTGGATAACTTTAACGCTTGAAATAACCGTAGAATGATCCTTGCAAAAAAGATCTCCGATCTTTGTAAAAGGCATTTTAAGTTTGATGCGGCATAGATGCATCGCAATCTGACGCGGCAATACGCAGTCGCGCGTTTGCGCCTTTCCCAAAATATCTTCAGCGCGGATTCCAAAATATTCGGCCACCTGCTGAATAATCTGAGAAGCGTTAAGCTTAGAATCGTGTTCTTCTTTAATAAGGTCCGTTAATAAATGCTGGGCGAATGTGACCGTCAACTGAGTGGAAGAGATGCGAGAACCCGTTGCGCTCACATGCAGCCGAAGAATCAACGCTTCAAGCGCCTTCGTCAATGCTTTAGGACTGCTTGCAAAAGTTTCCACGAGGAAGTCCGCCACCGCCGGGTTAAGTGCGAATTTCAGAGCGGAAGCGCGAGTGCGAAGAATGTCGCGAATTTCCTCCTTCTGAGGACGTTCCAAGGGCAAAACAATCCCCCATTCAAAACGGCTGATAAGACGGGGCTCGACAAAATGCAATTCCCCTGGCAGACAGTTGGCGCTAAGAATAATCTGTTTTCCGGCTAGATGCAGAGTGTTGAATGTATGGAACAGCTCCTCTTGGGTGGCCCATTTTTTGCCGAAGATGTGGACATCGTCAATGATAAGCGCATCGATATTCCGGTAGCTTTGACGGAAAACATCCATTTCACCGGCGCGAATCGCCGTTACAACGTGTTCTGTAAATGTTTCCGCCCGCACATAGATGACCGTAACGCCTTGACTTCGCAAGACATGAGCTGTGGCCATTAACAAGTGTGTTTTACCCGTCCCCACAGGTCCGCAAAGGTAAATAGGATTGAAAGCGGCAAGTTCAGCCTTATCTTTAGTCTGTTGCCAACCAGTGGTTTGGAGAAGAAGTTTGTAAGGCAGCATTTGGGCGACAGGCGGGACAAAATTATCGAAGGTGCAATGAGGATCCAACGCATCAAATGCGATTGAAGATTTAGAAGAAACGGCCGGTTGATTTTGTTCTTTTTTTGTTTTATTTTTTTTCGATGAAGAAGGTTCAGCCACTAATGCAAGATGCACCTTAATGCGCCGCCCATTATTATTGGCGAGCGCCGCATTTGCTTTTTTGCGAATATGTTCTTCAAACCAGAGGATCTGAAAAGAGTCATTTGCCTGCAAATAAAGATTGCCCGCATCAAAGCGCACAACTTTAAGGGGTCTTAACCATTTTTGAACGGTTTCAGCCCCTAATTCCGCTTC
>JABDEO010000050.1 GCA_013287015.1 Chlamydiota bacterium | reverse complement strand
TGGAGTCTCTTTGAAATTGTTAACTATTTTTTAGCGGGAATTGCAGTAATTCGACCTATCTTATTGCATTATAAATATTTTTATAATATAATAGCATCTTGAATTCGCTTTTTTTTTAACTATAGGTGAGAAATGATTAAAAAATTAATAATTTCGATTATGTTAATAACTTTTTCGTTGGAAGCCGCGCCCTATTTTCCTTCGCAACAAGAATTCACCGAGACGGATATCCAAAGAATCATCAAATTTTTCACCTCGCCCGGCAATATTCAAGGCAATGGACAACTTGGTTCAATCGGCGCAGATTGCGGCATCAGCTATGCAGCGACTAATTCGCTTTTTTCGAGCGGCACGATCCTTCCCTTAAGTTTTTATAGTTCCCCCGCTTATTGGCAGTATTATGTCGGTCAAAACTCCGCAGAACTTCTCAGTGTTTCAGATCGATATAATTCTCCTCAGGGCAATTACAATTTATCTCCGAGTCCTATTTGTTCCGACATCGCTCCTTTTCCCACCCTGCTTTGCCCCGGCAATTTACAAATAGAACGCGTGAATGCATTTGCCGGAACTAATATTTATGACGCCGCAGTCTGGCAGATATCCCTTGCCCTTGCCGGCAAGGCCGGCGTCCAGGGACCAAACGGTCAGTCTCTCTTCAACATTCTGAATGGACAGACAACATTGCTTCAACTAGGAACATATGGCGGGAATTACGGAGAATCCTATGTGCCCGGAGCCCTCCGCGCGCCATCCACGTACAAAGGTGAACCTTTTTTCACTTATGGTTTTAAAAATACGTTTATCGCCGCTAATTCGGCCATCAATAATGCAAATGCATTTATGGTTCGGTTTATTCCGATGAATTTTATTATTACGGATCCCATTTTTTATCTATCCGGATCTCAATTTATTTCTTCAGATTCATCAAATCCAAACCCATTGCCGGCTCCCTATTTTCAAGGAGCGACAACCTGGCAAGACTTTAAGCCGATTACCGGTGAAAACGCTTGGGCTTTATTTTTAGGGCCTTTGCAGTCATCCCTCATTCAGCAGCAATCATTGGGAGCGCAGTATGTTCCTTATTTGTCGGCCGCCGTACAAAACGCTGTTAGAGTCCTTCCGGCCTTTCAGGCGATGCAGGCGCCTATCGGAGCTCTTTATTATGTTGTAAATGGGTCGCTTGGAAATATAGGAAGCGTCAACCCCCACATCGTTTCTTTGGAGAACAATTTTTCCACTTTAGGCGGGCTCTTTACTCTCAAGAAGATTTTAATGGATGAATTGGCAAATGAGGCGACCTTATCTCCAAACGATAAAAGCTCGATCAACAAATCTTTAAGCGTCATTCAAATCATGATTTATGGAGGGATCTCCAATGGAACGTCAACCGAAGGAATTCTTCCTTTTTTGAAAAAATATGCGTGGAATGCAGATGCGGGCGTTTTTTATTGTGAGGGCTTGGCGAACGATCCAGAGCAACAAAGCGTATGGCTGCCATCTAATGATCTTAACGCCGTTGATGTGCAGACATGGGGCGTATCCTGTTTAGGACAACCTATCATCGATTCATGGTTTGGCTTTGGTTCAGCCTATAATATTTGGCGGCAAACAAAAGCCTTTGGAGGGTTTTATGGTCCGGACGGGGCCCTATGGGGAGTGGGATACAGCAATTATGATGGGAATGGCGCTCAAGGCGGTTACTTAACAGGAATTAACTCTGGAGAATGGACTGCAGGGGCTATTAATATGACGCGCGTTCTGATTACCCAGTACGCCAACGTGATTAATGACCCTCTTCACTATACTGTGGAGGAACGCAACTTGGCTGTTGATTACGTCGCTTCTCTTTCCAATGACGAGGCTTCTATGGCGAAAGGGATACTGTCTTTAAGCACTGATAATTATTCAACAAATTCCGCCTATGCGACGGTTGTTCCAAGTGTTGTCAATCCGAAACCTCTTAGTTACAACCAGTTGTTATTTAATTCCGATGCGCCGCCCGCGGATCGCCTTGCCTTTGTTTATGCAAGCAAGCGCTACGCCATTCCATTCGGTTGGAATTCAAATCCAATTCCAAGCGCAGCCTCCACAGGATGGGTTGTATATAATTATTATAACTTCAACCCTTTTAATCCTAATGGAACTTATGATGTCAATTTTGAATTAAATGTACTGCCAAAAGGCTGATCTTTACGCACAAATAAAATTTGACGCGACGACGCGTGGCATTGGGGTCAGGCCTGACACTATGACACTTTAAGAGCGCCGAAGGCGCTCTTAAAGTGTCATAGTGTCAGGCCTGACCCCAATGCCCGCTCAAAGCGTCAATGTCAGGGCATCAGTTTTCATATTGCTTTTTAATTACCTGGTTTATATAATCTGTCAGGACTTATTAATATAAAAACGACAAATGCAAAAAGGATGAATATTATGTGCGTTACGAATTGTTGCAAGGATTACTTTAGCGGATTTAAAAAAGCTTCATCTTGTTGCACCAATGATGCTAAAACAAACGTTCTTACATTGTTAATGATACTTTCTTATTTTACGATTATAATTCCTGTCTGCGTATATGTCGCCTCTCTCTGCGGACGCATCTGCAAGAAACAAAATTTGTCTCCTGCAGATCAACAGGTAAACGCTCTTGCAAACAATATACTCCCCCCTGCGCCCCTTACCATACCAGTTGCAACCGTTCAACAGAGTATGAAGTTGCTCGTTAATGCAAAAGCGCACTTCAAAAATAGCGATAGCTCTTCTTGGGACGCTGATAATTTAGAGAAGTTAACCAAAATCGTTCAATCTGAGGCGTTTTTGAGCGATCCTGTATTTTATATGGTTCATAGAATGATTGAGCGAGGGGTGGGAAGAGCGATGTCAGGAGATGATGTCACACGGTTTATGATCAGTCAAATGCCTGATTTTGCAAAACAGGTGGGCTCAATCGAGGGTTTGGAAGCGATTGCACAAAAGCTCTACAAGAACGAAAAGAACAAAGAAAAAATGTTGGAAACTTTCAAGGCAGCGCTAAAAAAGCAAGAAATTAAGGGTTTTTTAAAAGAGACAATCGATAAATTAAATGAGAGCATTAAGGAAGGCAATCACCATCTCCTTAGCGAGACGGAAGGAGATTTCCGAACATTTTTTGATATATTTCATCAAGCGAGGAATTTAAAGGACTGTTCCCTGCCTCGATTTATACCGGAATAACAGCTCCAATAACTGTATAATCGTAGCCGCAAAAGAAATTAATGTCAGGATAGGAAGGATAGGTTGGATTCAATCTATCCTACCCATCCTGACATTAATTTTTAAACCACTGCCTATTTCAGATTTACATGATATTATTATTAAAGGACAGAGGAGTGTCTGTGGGCTCTGTTGTTGCAACCTTTTCCTCGGGAGGAGTGGTTTTTTCGGTGGATGATTTGTTATCTGCGCTCTCCTCTTCATTGTGGATGATTGGAGGAGCGTCTGCATGTTGTAATGGTGAATTGGGCTGTTGCGGCGGCGTGGAGAGAGGTTGTCGCTCATGCTGTTTAGGACTGCTTAATATGGCGATTTCTTGATTTTGTTTCTCAGTCGGCAAATGAATAGACATCGAGGGAAATTCATGAGATTCGATATGGTCGGTAGTAGTTTTTGCAGCTGATTCTTCTTCTGTTGGTTTTTCAGTTTCTTTGTGGACCTCTGCTGACTGGGACTCTTCTTGATCGACTGGAGCTCCCGCTCCAAGGCCTTCGTGATCGTTTTTAGGAGATTTGTCTTGAATCTCACCCGCTTCTGGAAGCGGTTCAGCGAACAGCCCTTGTTTCTCATGCGACGGAATAGGTTTATGACCCAACGCCGCCAGCCGTTTTGCATTGATTTCACGGATCGCTTCTTCCTCTTCTTTTTTTCTTTTTGCAGCTGCAATGTACTTATCAAATTTGAAAGACGCCGAACAGATCACCAAATGCACAAGAGCCGCAACCAAGCATAGCTGAGGCGTGGCGGAAAAACTGATTGAACAGGCGCTCCAGATCGCTTGAAGAGCTGAATAACAGCCCATTGTATGCCCAAGAGCTGAATTTACGCTGCGGCGGTCATAAAACAACTCAGGCTTGATGATCGTCGCCACCGCTGTGATTGCAAACATTCCAAAGATGACTGAGTTAGGAATGATCAACATCACCAAGGCAATAGGGAGCACTTTCAAAACTGTACAGATCATATCGCTGGCGATCGGACCAATGACGCCGCTCAATTTCGTTCCTATCCATTCCAATTTTTTTCCCCATTTGTCCCAAATAGTGGGTTCAACAGGAGGGGGTTCATTATGATGGAGGAAGTCGAAAAAACCTGCCTGCGGAGGATGGTCATAAATGGGCAGTGCATGCGCGTGAGTTTGATCATTAATCATGTGGGCCTCCATAGGGTTAAGGGCGGACATAAGAGTATTGTTATCAACACAGTAAAGAAATATTGAATTTCAAAAAATGAAAAAAACGTTGTAATAGCGGATACCCCTGCTCCGTCAGAGATCACAGAGCACACAGAGAGGCGAGAGGGAATTCTCTTAACAGACCGAAAAGGCTGATCCTTACACACAAGTACAAGAAAGGACTCTATAAACTATCCAAGGGCAATTCAACACAAAGACACGAAGACACAAAGACGTTCAGCAACCACCCTGCCTTCCTTCGTGCCTCAGCGCCTTTGTGTCTTTGTGTTGAATTGCTACTATGACTTGTGTGTAAGGATCAGGGCGAAGGAGTTGTCTTTGAACTGTTAATCAAAAATAGTTGTAAAGAAATAAAAAACGATGTAATGTGGTTAGCATAAAAAAGGAGAATTATGTCAAGTATTGATTCTTGCGCCCCTGTTTTACATGAAAACAGTAAATTAAGCCAGGTTGGATGTTTTTTACAAGAGATGGTTTGCTGGAAAGATCATCGTTATATTGTGTTATCCGCTGATGGATATGAACTTAAAGTTAAATATCAAAAAATAGAGGTCGGTAAATTAAAAATGTTTGGCAGGATATTTTTTTTTGCCAGTGGTTTGTTTATATTGGCTGGAGGTTATCTGTGCATTAGAAGAAACCAGCTTTCTAAGTATTCAATTAAATTATCTTCGTCAGAAGAATTGCAAATAAAAAACATTACAAGTGCAGTCATTGGAAAAGATGAAAAGAAACAACGATCTGTGCAGACAGTCATAAAAGGATCTGGAGTTATAAAACAGAAAATTGATGATAAAATAATAATTAATTGTTTTGATAATCTTGAGAAGTTATTCCCTTTGTATCCGAATTTTGTATCTGTGATAAAAACATTCGTTAAAGAAAAATATGAGGTGGATCCGCAAGCCTATACAAAATTAACAGAAAATACATTCGATAATATTAAAAATTTATGTCAGTACGCTTGCGACAATGGAGAGCTTGCTTGCATTCTATTAAAATTTATATCTTTTAATTATATCACCGAAAAATCTATTATTAATGCTGCAAGAAATGGTAAAAACAAACGCGATTATTTAGCTGATTATCAAGCTTTACAACATGAATTTTTAAATAAAATGATTATTGAAAACAGTCTAATCAGTAAAAATATTAGCGATATGATTAGTGCGGAAATAACAAACGTTTTACTAAATGTTTTATCGAAAATGGAATGCGCTTATTGTTCAGAGCGGCGTGAGTCGCCTCTTCAGATAATAAAGAATCACATTATTTCATTTATTGTTAGTAGAAATAGTAATGATAAACAATTAGCGGAATTATTCCATATTGTTTGTGAGTCTACTGAAGATTGTTTATCCATTCCATTTTTAAATGAAGTGACAAATAAACAAATCAATATCATAAAAAAAGCATACGTCCCCGCATCATTAGAAAAAAATATTGATGGAGATGCTTCCCGACAAGAAATTATAAAAGTGAAATTCTTTAAATTATTTATTCAAATTCTAAGTGTAGTAACAGAAAAACGAAATTATATAGAAAAAGCACAGTTGCGACACAAAATTTTAGGGAAATTGTTAGCCGCTTTTCCTGATTTTACTCTTGAATCTATCAAAAAATATGCCACTAAAAATAATTATGAAGTAAATGAAAATGAACTGGAGGAAGGATATTGTGCTTTTTACTACATTTTTATCTCAATCTATCATATTTCTCACACAAACAGCAAGAACGATAAAATTTCGTATTTAAAATCCGCCCTAGACTACTTAAAAGGTAAGGGTGAGGGCTATCACATAAGTGTGTTTAAAACATATGTAGCCGAGGCGTGTACAATAGAAGATTTTTCGCTTTATTTATCATTAACTAAAGAAAGTTTATCTGCAGATTTAATTACAGAGCGTTATGACGAAATAAGAGGAACTTATGTCGAATATTGATCTTTGCACTCCTGTTTTATATGAAAACAGCAAATTAAGCCAATTTGGATGTTTTTTACAGGAGATGGTTTGTTGGAAAGATCATCGTTATATTGTTTTATCCACTAATGGATATGAACTTAATGTTAAAAATGAAAAAATTAAAACAAGTAAATTAAAGATATTTATCAGGATAATCTTTATTATTACTGGTTTATTTATAGTAGCTGCAGGCTATCTGTCTGTCAGAAAAATACAGCTTTCTAGATACTCAATTAAATTATTCATACCAGAAGAACAGCAAAAAGAAGTCATTCCAAATATAATTAATCTCGAGAATACAAAAAAACAGCCGGATGTTCAAGATGTTCAGGTAGTTTCAAATGAATCTGAAACTTTGAAACAGCCTGAAGTTGAGGATAAAGTAGTATTTAATGATTTTAGTCGCCTTAAAATATTATTGCATGGAAATTCGAAATTTGTCTCTGTGATAAAAACATTTGTCAAAGAAAAATATGAGATGAATCCGCAATCCTATACAAAATTGACAGAAAATACGTTTGATAATATTGAAGGTTTATCTCAGTACGCTTGCGATAATGAAGAGTTTGCTTATATTCTATTAAAATTTATATCTGATAATTATACCACTCAAGAAGCTATTTGTAGAAAATTACAACATGAATTGCTGCAAGAAATGATCATTAAAAACAAACTTCAAGATAAAAAATTTACTTCTGATTTCAAAACAAAAATAACAAACGTTTTGCTCAATATTTTATCAAAAATAAAATGTTCTGATATTTCAGCTCCGACTGAATCCCCTTCTGAAATACTAAAAAACTATATTGTTTCATTTATAATTAGTAAAAATAATAATGAAAAGCAATTAGTGAAATTGTTTCATGCTGTCTGCAAGTCGAGAGATTATTTGGCTATTCCATTTTTAGATTTAGTGACAAATGAACAAATTGATATTATAAAAAACGCATATATTCCATCTTCATTTTCAAATAAATATCCTAAGGAAAAAAATATTAATAGAGATAATTCTCGACATAAAATTATAATGGCGAAATTATTTAATTTATTTATTAGCATTCAGCATGTTATAACAGAAAAGCGGGATTATATTGAAAAAGGACATTTGCGACACAAAATTTTAAAAAAAATATTAATTGCCTTTCCTGATTTTAAGCTTGAATCCATAAAAACATACATTGCTGAATATGATGATGAATTAGATCGTAAAGAACAAATATCGAAAAATTCCGCAGGAACCCTCTATCTGTTTATCTCAATCTATTATATTTTTCATGAAATCGATAAGGCTTCGCATCTGGACTTTGCGTTATTGCATTTAGAAGTCGATGAGCGCTTTAGAGGCAACACAAATGCACTTGGAAGATACTTAGGCGAGGCATGTGCAATAGAAGATTTACCAGTTTATTTATCACTAATTAAGACACATCCAGTAGTATTAAAAAATTTCATGTTGGAGATTTTTGCTTCAGCCAATTTTGAGCGAATACAAAAAACAACTCAAGCTCTTTGCGCTATTCCAAAAAAAGCTGAGTACTTGGATGTTCAGACATTAAAAGACCTCTTCGAAACGCTTACTTCACAAAGAAAAGTAGAAGATGCTTTAACAATTATGCCGCGTAATGGGTATGGGCGTATTACTGTTAATGAACAGTTGAGAGCCCACATTGCCCTTATACACAAATAAAATTTGACGCGACGACGCGTGGCATTGGGGTCAGGCCTGACACTATGACACTTTAAGAGCGCCGTCGGCGCTCTTAAAGTGTCATAGTGTCAGGCCTGACCCCAATGCCCGCTCAAAGCGTCAAAGCTCATATCAATTCTGTTGAATAATTTGTGAGATTTTCATAACCATCCGCGGTGATCACGACGGTGTCTTCGATGCGGACGCCGCCAAGATGTTGGAGGTAGACGCCTGGTTCAATAGTGATCACCATGCCGGCTTGAAGCGTTAATCCCTTGTTGGCGGGTATGTTGCGAATAAGGGGAAGTTCATGGATTTCCAGGCCGACGCCATGCCCCAAGCTATGTGTGAAATATTCTCCATACCCTTGGGATGCAATAAAAGAGCGGGCGGCGTCATCTAAATCATTAATTAATGTTCCCGGGCGGCACATCTCCAAAGCTTTTTGTTGCGCTTGTTGAACGACGCGGTGGATTTCCACTATTTTGGGGTGGGGATCGCCAAAAGAAAGCACACGCGTCATATCGGAATGGTAGTGGGCCAAGTTGACTCCGATATCAATAAGGACGCAATCTCCTTTGATAAGAACGGCGTCGCCGGCGCGATAATGGGGCATGGAACTATTGGCTCCAAAGGCGACAATGGGATCAAATGCAAGGGATTTGCCGCCGCATCGTTTCCAGAAAATTTCTAATTCAGTCGCTACTTCCACTTCAGTGACGCCCTCTTTCAATAAAGAACGCGCAAATTCAAACCCGCGGGTTCCTAACTCAGCGGCTTCGCGCAGCAACGCGATTTCCACTGAATCTTTGACGCTGCGGAGCTGTTTCACGGGGTTCTCCATCGGAACCAGCTTGAGTTGTCTAGTCCCCTGTTCTTTATCGAGGCGATTAAGGCAGGCTTGGAGATCTGAGTAGCTTTGATAGCTTGTCGATGCGCTGTCAAAAGCTAAGGAATGAATGGAGGGAGATGCCTTCAGCAAGTCCATAAAACATTTCTGAGCGGGATCAGCCAATATGACAGGAAAAGGGCTCTGTTTTTTACATGCTTCAATGTAACGGCCGTCGACCAATAAGTGAGCTCCTTGCAGATGTACAAGAAGTTTTCCGGCGGACAGCTGCATGCCGGTTAAATAAAATAAATTTACCTTTTCTTCAATAATGATCGCATCGCAATCGGCCTTTTGCAAGACCGCTTGCAGCCTGAGCAAACGCTGTTGATAGGACATTGTCATCATTCCTCTCTGTTCGCGAGAAACCGTTTATCTAATTCTTCATAGGAAAGATGCACCATTGTGGGTTTGCCAAGGGGGCATTGATAAGGCGTTTGAGAGCGCATCAGCTGATTAATGAGCGATTGCGCCTCTTCGATGGAGAGACGTTTATTTTGCGACACCGCCGCCAGGCTTGCCGCTGCGGCGATCCGTTTGCCTTGTTCCTTCATGAGGAGATGCATGCCTTGACATTCACGCAGATCTTGAAGAACCTGGCTGACAAACTCTTTCAAGTCGGTGTCTCCAAAAAAATGCGGCACAGCGTCCACAATGAAAGCGCTTGGGCCCGTCTGATGAATGGCGACGCCCATCTGGTCTAGATCATCTAAACGCTCCAACAAAAGAGCGCTCTCTATGGGCGTTGCTTCAAAACCATAAGGAATCAGCAGCGTTTGCATAGAAGGTCTTTTCCCCTCGTGTTGAATCAGCTTGTCGTAAATGATGCGGGAATGAGCGGCGCGCTGATCGACCAAGCGCAAACCATCGCTCTCCACTATGATGTAGCGCTTGAGCGTTGTCAAGACGCGAGGCGGCGTTGGGGAGGGGATCGAAGAGAAAAATTGAATGTTTTCTTGATGGCTTTGCTGTTGGATTATAGCCTCAGCCGCCTTCGGAGAAGGCCGCATAATCGGTTCAGGACAGGGAATGGATTCAAAAGGCGGCTTTGCGATAAAAGGAGCGTTGTTTTCTAAGATAGGCGGGAAAAAAACAGCCTCCGCATCGAAAGAATTATTGATCATGCTGTTTCCGCAACGTTGTAGAGCCTTGCTGATCGATTGAAGGATTAGACCCTTAAGCAGTTGTTCTTGACGCAGCCTCACTTCGCGTTTTTGAGGATGCACATTGACATCGACAAGCGTCGTTGGCGCTGTTAAATGCAGCACATACACAGGATGGCGTCCCGTTGACAACATTTCTCCGTACCCATTGCGAATGGCGAAAGAGATGAGAGGCGAGGCGACAAGCCGCTGATTGATAAAAAGATATTGTCCTGTGCGGTTATTTCGCGTGTGGGAGGGCGATCCGATGAAACCCTGAATGCGGAAATCATCCTGATTCGCCTCGACTTCGCAAGTCGCTTCCAGGCAATCGAGGCCTAGGATATCTTCGACGCGTTCGCGCAGGCGGCCGATGAAGGAGCTCTCGTTCGGCGCTTTCGTCGTTAAGATTGTTTTTTGATCGCTAATTAATTGAAATTTGATCTGTGGATACCCCAAAGCGATGCCGCTGGCTATATTTAAAATTTCATGGGCATCGTAAGCGGGTGATCTCTGAAATTTTTTGCGTACAGGCACATTGAAAAACAAAGATTTAACTTCTACGGTTGTTCCTCTGGAGCGCGCAATGGGACAGCATTGCAGGATTTTGCCGCCCTCCACCGTCACCATCACGCCTGCATGATCATTGGAATCAGAAGTGAGCAGCGTGAACTTAGAGATCGATGCGATGGAAGGAATCGCTTCCCCTCTGAACCCCATGGTGCCGATCGCATAAATGTCTTCGACGTCGCGGATTTTGGACGTTGCATGGCGTTCTAAACAGAGCAGGGCGTCGTCTTGATTCATGCCGCAGCCGTTATCGGTAATGCGGATCAGCTGGCGGCCTCCGCCTTTGATTTCGATGCAGACATCGGTCGCGCCTGCATCGATGGCGTTTTCAACCAGTTCTTTGACGACGGAAGCGGGATTTTCGATCACCTCTCCGGCTGCGATTTTATTGATCGTATGATCATCAAGTATGCGTATTTTCGAAGGCATAATATAAATCTTTAGTTAAAAATAAAAAAACATATAGTTAAAAATAATGTCAGGATAGGCAGGATAGATTGAATCTAAATCTATCCTTCTTATCCTGCCTATCCTGACATTAATTTTTAAACATCTCAGTGAGCGTGAACAAGGCTGCCGCCAACTCCCTGCGGTTGGTTCGAAAATTCGATGGAAAGGAGTTTGGAAACGCCTTTTTCTTGCATGGAGACCCCGCAGAGCACATCTGCGATCGCCATGGTGCGCTTGTTATGTGTAATGATGATGAACTGGCAGCGATCAATAAACTGTTTTACGACATTGGCGAAACGCTCGACATTAGAGTCGTCCAATGGAGCGTCGATCTCATCCAAAATACAGAAAGGCGCGGGCTTGACCTCGAAAATGGCGAACAACAACGCCATAGCGGTCATGCATTTTTCGCCGCCTGAAAGAAGGTTGATCGATCGCATCTGTTTGCCGGGCGGTTGGGCGATGATTTCAATGCCTGCCTCTAGAACATCCGACGCTTCGGTGAATTGCAAGTCCGCTTCGCCGCCATTGAACAGAATTTTGAAGTTCTTTTTGAAGTTATTGCAAATCACTTCAAACGTTGTCTTGAAGACTTTACGGCTTTCAGCATCGAGTTGCGCAATGATCTGAACCAATTCCGTCTTTGAAACATCAAGATCGGCAAGCTGTTGATTTAAAAATGCATAACGCGCTTTGTGTTTATCGAACTCCTCAATGGAAGTCATATTGATGTCGCCGGCGCCCTCAATCTCTTGCCGCATCGCGCGGATCCGCTTTTCCAATTGTTCAATTCCATGAAGCGATTTGTCAGCGCTGTCGAGAGTTTTGCGAGCTTGTTCGATCGTCAAATGGAAGCGTTCCTGGAGCTCTTCAACAAGGGATTGAGTCGCTGATTGCAACTGCGCAATCTGTATTTCAATGCGATAGAGCTCCTCTTCGATTTGCGCTGATCCGCTCCGGGCCGCTTGCAACTTATTTTCCAGAGCCTCAATAGCGTTTTTGCGTTTGGTCATTTCCAATTCCAGCGTCGCCTGACCGGTTGCAACTGCTTCAAGAGCGCTTTCGACCTCTTGAAGATGAAGCTCCGCTTCCCCGTCCTTGCGCTTGATTTGCGATAGAGATTCAACGCTGAGTTGTATTTCTTCCTTTAGCCGCCGCTCTTGCTCTTGGCTTTCGCTATCCCTTATTTCTAAAATATGGAGATGATGCAATAATTTTTTATGTTCATCGGAAGCTTGCCTATAAGCGGTTTCCAGGTTTTGCAGGGCTTGACGTTCTTGTTTAAGAGTCGCTGTTTGCGCGTCGCACTCGGCATTGAGCTGGGCGCAGATTTGATGAATTTGCGCTCCTTTGGCTTTGGCGTCGGCATGGCGCTGGGTTAGATTGGATAATTTGGCGGAAATGTCCTTTAGACCTTCAGATGCATGCCGGAAATCGGTTTCCAGCTGTTTTTCTTCAACGTGGATTTTTTCCAAATCGCTGATAAGCCGCTGCAGGCCGAAATTCACTTCGACGAGTTTCATTTCGTCGCGGCGGATGCCCTTGTCAAGGACTCCTTTTTCGGTCATGGAGTCGTCATAAGCGCGTTGCAATCGTTGAAGCTCTTTTTCCAAATGCTGTCGATTTTTTTCGAGCGTCAGAAGTTTTTTTTCGAGATTTTTCAGTTCAGCTTCACGAATAAAGGCATTGCTTTCTCCGGGAGTCGAGTAAAAGAAAACCCCCTGTGGATCGAGAAAGAGGCCTTGCTTCGTCAAAGCGGCGATTCCAGGCCGCTCGCGGAGCGCTTGCGAAGCCGCGGCAAGCGTGTCTGTCAGGTAGATGTTTTGCAGAAAATGGCGGGCCAACGGATGATCGGATGCTTGCACAAGAGCGGCATCGCCGGCTGTGGATTCGATCTTAGGGCATTGGGGCAGTGATTCAAGGCAGAGCAATGAAAAGTCTTTTAATTGCTGTTTTTCAGCGAACGCAATCACCTGATGAAGCTGTTCGCAGGTCTCAACGACTAAAGTTTGAGCGTAAGGCCGCAATAACGCCGCTAAAGCGGTCTCAAAACCAGTTTGCGGAGTGATAAACTCATACAAGCCGCGCAGCAGCTTAAAGAGAGGGCTTTTGGCGTTCGACGACTCCTGCAATAACCGTTTGTTGCCTCCGGAAAAACCTTCATTCTCCTCACGCAAACGCAGCAGCATTTTTTGCCTGGCTTTGGCTTCAGTTATTTCGCCATGCGCCGCATCATGATTTCGTTTGGATATTTGGATTTCATTAAAGAGTTTCTTCAGACTATGCTCCAATGCGGCAAAAACTGTTTTTTGATCATCCACCGACTTGGAGACCGATTCCATATCGCCTTTTTTTTGTTGAAGGCGTTCAGCGTGTTCATCGCGTTGCTTGACAAGTTTTTCCTTGCGTTCTTGAATGGATTGACAGCGTTCTTGCAAGGTTTCTTGACGCACATGGACTTGTTTTAAATCACTCTCCAGCAGATTTTCTTCCTGCAACAGCTTAATGCTCTCCTGTTGCCGATTCCGCTGTTGATCGCGCAGGATCGTCGAATTTTCCTCCAAAGAGTGCGAGCGTTCGCGCTGCATCTTCAGCTGACGTTCGTGGTCGGCTGCAGAGTGTTCAAGGGCTGTCTGTTGTTTTTGCAGCGTTTGGCGTTCCGTTTGTCTTCGCTCCTGTTTTTCAGCAAGGGCTGCGAGCTCCTCTTCCCATCGTTTTTTTTTCTGATGTATTTCCTTGAGCCGTTCCTGTTGCGCTTGCTTTTCGCGTGTTTTAATTTCTTTTTCGCTTCGGACTTGGAATACTTCTTCATTTTTAGCGCGCAGCGCATTTTCGCTGGTTTCCAAGCGATTTTTCGCTTCATAGAGCTGAGCGTTGACGGCGGCGATGTTTTCGGTTCCGGCTGTTTGTCGTTTTCGTTGCGTTTCATCCTTTTTCGCCAGGTCTTCACTGCGTTTTTGCAAATTGTCCCACTTGGCGATGAAAAGCGCTTTTTCAAGAAGCTCGAGACCGGCTCTGTTTTCTTTATAAATTCGGGCTTTAGCCGCTTGTTCTTCCAAGACTGCAATCTGTTTTTCAACTTCTAGATGAATGTCTTTGACGCGCGCGGTATTGAGATCTGTTTGTTCGAGTTTGCGCAGCGCCTCGCGTTTGCGTTGCAAGAAGCGAAGAATGCCGGCGGCTTCTTCGAAGATATAGCGGCGCTCCAGGGGGGTGTATTGAATGATCTGGTCGATTTTGCCTTGTTCAAAGATCGAAAAGGCGTGTTTGCCCATGCCGGAATCCAAAAAAAGTTCATGGACGTCTTTAAGGCGCACAGGGTGGCGATTGATGAAATATTCCGATTCGCCGTTCCGATGCAAGCGTCGTGTAACGGCGACCTCTTCATATTCGATGGGAAGGTCTTTGCCTACATCGCTGATTGTAATGGTCACTTCGGCGATATTGAGGGGCTGGCGGTGCGTTGTGCCTCCGAAGATGACGTCGGGCATCTTGCTGCCGCGCATCGATTTGGCGGACTGTTCGCCCAACACCCAGCGAAAGGCGTCGGCGATGTTGGATTTTCCGCAGCCATTGGGTCCCACAATGCCTGTGATTCCCTTGCTGAATGCCAAAACGGTCTTATCGGCAAACGATTTAAAGCCAAAAATCTCTATTTTTTTTAATCGCAACGAAGTCCCTCCCAAGGTCTTAAGAAGGGTACAGCATAACTCATCTCGAATTTCCATCAAAAGACAAAGTGAGAGGCTAAGGAAGGTAGCCAGGGCGTCCCGCCCTGATTGCGTCTATTATCTTCAATTTTTTTGTCTACAAAGCAGGGCGGGACGCCCTTTTATATAACACAGCCCTTTTGCACGTGTTACTTAACGCGAGTTTTGGGAGTTTGACGCTTTGATGCTTTTAAAAGCGCCAGGGTATTTTTGGGGTCAGGCCTGGGCTGAAACGAATGGTCGATTTTCGAAGAAAATCGCCTTGGTCTTATCCCCCTAATTTTGGCGCCGTTTTTTCAAATACATCGTACAACCACCCCCGGATGGGGGTGAGGGCATGTAGCCCAGGGCAAGCGAAAGCGCAGCCCTGGGTAGCTGCATTAAATGATGCACCCCTGAAAGGGGTGCGGGCCCATGCTTAACTGTATTCAATGCACCCAC
>JABDEO010000049.1 GCA_013287015.1 Chlamydiota bacterium | reverse complement strand
CCACTTCCGCTAAGAAAATCGGATAATCTCCATAGTGATAAGGCTGGTGTTTGTGAGTTAGGAAGCTGTGCATGCTATGTCCCGCTTCATGAGCCAGCGTAAAGACATCCCGCAGGGTTCCTTTATAGTTCATCAAAATATAAGGCATGCTGTCATAACATCCGCTGGAATAGGCTCCGGATCTTTTATTATTGTTTTCATATCGATCGACCCACCGCTGCTCTTTAAGTCCTTTTTTTAGGGTGTTTTGATATTCCGCGCCGAGAGGAGCGACCGATTCAATGATCACGTCTTCAGCTTCAGCAAAGGACATTTTGATTTCGAGATTGGGCGTTAGGGGCGCATACATATCGTATAGATGCAATTGATCGACGCCTGGCAGGCGTTGACGAAGCGTCACATAGCGATGAAGCTCCTTAATGCCGCCGCGCACAGCCTCTATCAGGGCGTGATAAACCGCTGCATCGATGTTTTTTGGAAATAGGGCGGCGTCGAGACAAGAGTCATATTTGCGCGCCCGCGCATTGAAAAGATGCCCTTGGATCTGTCCATTCAACAATTCGCAGAGCGTGTTTTTATACGCATCGTAAACGCCATGCATTTTCAGGAATGCATTTTTGCGCAGAGTGCGGTCCTGATCACGCAGGTAAACGCCGTAAAGGCCATGGGTCAATTCACGTTCCTTTCCGGATCCATCAACCACCGCGCCGAATTTAAAATCGGCGTCATTGATTGCAGAAAACGCCCTGTGAGTGGATTGCAAAGCATTTCCGGAGAGAGCCATCAATTCTTCCTGTTCAGGAGCCAGGACATACGGTTTAATGCGGATGATTTTTTCTAAATGAAAGCGGTATTCGGTCAAGAGAGGCGACCCCAAATAAGTTTTAATGACGTCATCGGATAGGGCGAGCAGCTCAGGCTCAAACCATGCGGTTTCTTGGCTGAAGTCGTGCAAGGCTGCCATGGCATAGCTGAAGGAGGCTTTATTTTCATCATTTGTGAGTTCTTCATCATGACGCAAATGCGCAAAGGCATACAGTTTGGACAGGCGGCGGCTGATCGTCAGATAAATTTCCAAGGCGGCTTTTAGCGTCGCCGCTCCATCCTTCAATTTGCCTTTATATGCCGTCAGCTCAGGCCAGTGCGGCTGTTGAGAGCCTTTTGTGACCTCTTCGAAATCTTTTTTCCACGCTTCCATCGATGGATACATCGCTTCAACATTCCAGCGATCGGCTTGTAATGTTTCATTCCGCGCTTTACTCATGACTTCCTCCTAAGGTATACGCAAAGAAAAAGCAATTCTAGAAGCAACGCTATTTTCCAGCGATAAAAAACTCCAGCGATTCCCGCTGAACCATAAATATAACAGAATGAGCATAATGCCGCATGCGGCATTATGCTCATTCTGTTAGAGAGGGATTCATAAAAACGGAGACTCGTTCCTGTATTGAATTGAATAGTTCTTTGAATGAACAGTTTTAAGGCGATATACTACCACAGAGCCCACAGAGCGCACAGAGAGAGATTCATGTTAAAACGGAGACTCGTTCCTGTATTGAATTGAATAGTTCTTTGAATGAACAGTTTTAAGGCGATATACTACCACAGAGCGCACAGAGAGAGATTCATATTAAAACGGAGACTCGTTCCTGTATTGAGTTGAATTGCCTTTTGAATGAACAGTTAACATGACTCTCTCTCTGTGCGCTCTGTGGGCTCTGTGGTAGTACATCGCCTTAAAACTGTTCATTCAAAGAACTATTCAATTCAACTCAATATTGGAACGGGTCTTCGTTTTAATATGACTCTCTCTGTGGGCTCTGTGGTAGTACATCGCCTTAAAACTATTCATTCAAAGAACTATTTAATTCAATTCAATTGCGTTAAAATCATTAAGCAGGTATTTCTGACTTTATGACGCACAAACTCATCACAGCGCAAGGGACGTTCACAATACGCAATGATCGCGGATTGCATACGCGGCCCTCGACCGAAATTGTCAAATGCACAGTTAAATATACATCTGAGGTCGTGCTGTATTACCGGAAGAAAAGAGCGAACGCCAAATCGCTTTTGGGAATTTTGATGTTCGCCGCCTCGAAAGGGGCGAAAATCCGGGTAAAGGCGACGGGAGAAGACGCTAATGAGGCTATTGAAAGCCTCATGGAGTTGGCGGAAAAAAATTTCAACATGCAATATTAGAAAGTCACTACTCTTCAACAGGAATTGTTTTATCCAGGACTTCACGCGTGCAAAATACAGGCGCGTTCGTGAGCAGCGCTAATGTAATGCAGTCGCTTGGACGCGCATCGATTTCGAGGATGTGGCGTATTTCTCCTAACTCTTGCTCCAAAAATAAACGAGCGTAATAAATAGTTTCTTGAACATCATTGATCACAACCTGTTTGACGCGGACATTTAAACCTGTAAAGATTGAACTCATCAGATCATGCGTCAGAGGACGAGCTTTTTCCGTATCTGTGAGGTACATTTGCAGGATCTTGCCGATGCTTGGATCCGTATAGATTGCAAAACGCTTTTCCTTTGTCCCTAAAATAACCACCGTATAGGCCCGTGTCTGCATAATCTTATCGAAAGTCAATTGAATCAGTTCTGACAACATTCGCGTCTCCTCAGTTATGCATTGGGGTCAGGCCTGACACTATGACACTTTTTGAAAGCGCCATACTGGCGCTTTCAAAAAGTGTCATAGTGTCAGGCCTGACCCCAATGCAACGTTATTCAAATTCTAGTTTACGCCTCTTTTTTCGTCACGCTTATAACGCCAATCCGAGTTACCAGATTTCGATGCGTCCATCTCCAAACCCTTGAATCACTCTTCCAGCAAGATGAAGAAAAAAGCCCGTTTCCACCACGCCGGGGATCGAACGCAGCTGTTCTGCGATTTTTTCCGGGTAATGACACGGATGTGGCAAACGAATGTCATAGATGTAATGATGATTGTCCGTGAGTAAACGCTGCGAATTTTTCGTAGTCCGAATCACGCCTGAAAAACCCATTTGCTCAATTTTATAGATTGTGGCCTGATGCGCAAACGGCACGATCTCCACGGGCAAACAGGCGGCGCCCAGAGATTGCACTTTTTTACTTTCATCAATAACGACAAGCATTTCATGACTCATATTTGCAACGATTTTTTCACGCAACAAGGCTCCTCCGCCACCCTTAATCATACGCTTTTGCGCATCGATCTCGTCGGCTCCATCCACAGTCAGATCCAGCGTTGTCACTCGATCAAGATCAGCCATCGGAATTCCCAACGCTGTCGCCAGTTCGTGCGACGCTTGAGAGGTGGCCACGGCTTGAATTTTCAAGCCACTGCGGCATCGTTCGCCCAAGCGGGCGATAAAATACGCCGCTGTTGAACCAGTTCCGAGTCCAATCAGCATTCCCTCTTCTATTAAATCAGCGGCGGCTTTGCCGGCCGCCTCCTTCGCGATGCGCGCGGAGTATGCGTCTGTTGATTTCATAGTGGTTTTCCTTTATCTGGAATGTGAAATACGCTATCTTGACGTTATATTAATTATATTACAACGGTTTTGAAAATGACGACTTTGAAGGAATTATGCGCCTATACAGACGAACTATTGCAAAACGGCGCGCTGCCTGATTACTGCAATAATGGCTTGCAGGTTGAAGGAAAGGAAAAAATCACCCGCATCGCCACTGCAGTCACTGCAAGCTTGGCGACCATTCATGCAGCGATTAAATGCGGCGCGCACGCTTTAATCGTTCACCATGGATTATTTTGGACCGGAGACAGCTACGTCATTGCCGGAAGCAAACGCGATAAGTTGAATCTTCTATTAAAACATGAGATCTCATTGATCGCCTATCACCTGCCTCTAGACGCCCACCAGGAGCTTGGCAATAACTGGAAAGCGGCGCGCGATATGGGGTGGACTGAATTACAGCCTTTCGGAATAACTAAAAATAAAAACATCCTTTTGGGCGTTAGGGGACGCGTTCCTTCGATTTCGCGCGATAAATTTCGATGGAGGCTTGAGGAATATTATCAGCATCCCGCTCATTGCGCATTGGGAGGCCCCTCAAAGATAAAAACCGCCGCGCTTATCTCGGGCGGAGCCCACAGAAGCATTTCCGAGGCGATTTCCGCCGGCGTCGATTGCTTTATAACAGGCAGTTTCGATGAACCTGTTTGGCATCAGGCGTACGAAGAAGGGATTAATTTCTTTGCGCTAGGACATTCGGCCACCGAGCGCATAGGGCCGCAAGCGCTTGGGGAGCATCTTAAAGAACGCTTTGGCGTAGAACACCATTTCCTTGACATCCCCAACCCCTTTTAGCGGCCCTCATGGCAAGTGAAATTTTGATATGGATCATATTCAGCGTCTTCATTATAGGCATGCTGGGAGTTGATTTAACCTATCATCATCGCAATCAACGAGTGATTGGCTATAAAGAAGCCTTAGTTTGGAGCGCAGCCTGGATCGTCCTGGCGCTGCTGTTTTGCGTGGGACTTTTTTTTACTCGTGGATCGGAAGCGGCCTTTAATTTTCTGTCTGGTTATCTAATTGAGAAAGCGCTTAGCATCGATAATTTATTTGTATTTCTGATTATTTTTTCTTATTTTTCAACACCGCCGCAATATGTCCACAAGGTGTTGTTTTGGGGGGTGGTCGGGGCGTTCGCGATGCGTGCGCTCTTCCTTTTTACAGGATTGATTGTCATCCATTTGTTTCATTGGGTGATCTACCTATTTGGAATTTACCTGATTATTACGGGCATTCAGTTAGGGAGTGGAAAATCGCAAGGATTTGATCCTGGAAAAAATCCGGTTATAAAATTGCTTCAAAAGTGGATGCCGATCACTAATGAATATCATGGAAACAAGTTTTTTATTTTCAAGGAGAAACGGCGTTGGGCTACGCCCTTGTTTGTGGTTTTAATTGTCATTGAAACAACGGATATTCTTTTCGCTCTTGATTCGGCGCCGGCCATTTTGGCGATCACCACTGATCCTTTTATTGTTTACACATCCAATATTTTTGCAATTCTGGGGTTGCGCGCTTTATACTTTGTCTTAGCGGATGCGATGCGCGCATTCGCTTACCTGCATTACGGTCTAGCCGCGCTTTTAATTTTGATTGGATTGAAAATGTTGCTGTCGAATTATATACAAGTTCCTCCGGCGATTGCTTTGGGGATTATGGCGATTGTCCTGGCTGTCTCCGTGATCGCTTCGCTATTTTCTCGAACTTCAAATTTAGATAAAAAAAACAAATAGGAGTTTTATGTGTTCCGTAGAAAAAGTAGAGATAGATTGTTTACACAATATTGAAAATTATTCTCTGCCAAGATTTGAAAATCAATTAAATAAAGCAATGATCGTGCCAATTGGAGGGCTTCTTCCGGCTATCGTAAAAATAGGTCTTGGCATTATGCAGACTATCATCAGTATCGCTGTGACAATTTTCGCTGCGATTCCAGCTCTATGCAATGGGACTGCTAGAACATTGCTAAAGTATTCCATCGCGCATATAGCGCATGGCTTGGCTAATATCGCCGGCGGCATTATTTTAGGCATGCCCTGTTTAGGGACAATTATTCTTCTCGGGCAAAAATTCACAAGCCATCGTGATTATCATCAACGAGAATACGGTGTTTTTTTTCCATACCGTGACTAGGTAAGACAAACCTTCGCGCAGCGTTTGGAGTGCGTGCGACTTGTCGCCGCTTTGGAAGACCTCGACTCGTCGAGGTCGAAGCGTAAATCTAAAATATCTAAGAGCTGGCATTTTGAACGTTGAACAGGTCATATTGTCGATAGCAAAACGCTTTCCAAGTTAACGTTAAGCTAGCTTCTAGATATTCTAGATTCACGCTTCGACCTCGACGAGTCGAGGTCTTCCAAAGCGGCGACAAGTCGCACGCACTCCAAACGCTGCGCGAAGGAAGGGATAAAAAAAGCCTAAATCGGGGTAGCGGGATTCGAACCCGCGGCCTCTTCGTCCCGAACGAAGCGCGCTAGCCAAGCTGCGCCACACCCCGGTATTTTTATGCCCTTATTTTGATAATGAAAAAGCTGTTTTTTGTCACTGTGATTTCGACGCAGGCGTTCATTTTCACTTGTCTTTTTTGTTCTAACATGCAATAAAATTTGAAATATGCTAGATGCGATGAGAGCTTGCGGCCAAAGTGTTTTTTCAAGAGATTGTGCGTCTCTGCGCCGCCAACCTAAGGTGGTGACTGTGACCACCACACTGACCGTTGGAGTTGTTGCGCTTGCCGCCTTCCAAGTTATTCCCGCTATTACAGTCGCGGTCAGCGTGCCATTTACAACGGTGGTATGGCTTGTTTCTTCTTGTAGAGATAAACGAATTTCACCTAGCGCCGTTCCTGCAAAACAGCCTCCTTCTCCTGCAAAACCGCCCTCTCCTCCTGCACCGCTCCCTTTTTATTCAAATTTCCAGCCGTCCTGTTGGATCGGCCCGCATCCACGTGAATATCGCAAAATGACAGATGAAGAAATAAAAAAAGAGGACGAATATAAAAACGCTGAAGAAGCCGTGGCGGATAAACTTGTGCGCGCTTTAGAAAGAGCTGGAAAGGATCTAGAATGTAAATTGAGTGGGCAAGAATTATATGCGGATATATACGAGAACTATCCAAAATTTCATGAAGTTCAAAATCAGACTGAACAGTTAAATCACATAAAAAAAATGACTGGTCCGCAAATAGGCAGTGTTCCGGTTGTCAGACTTCGTAATCAAAAGACCCCTGCATCGCCTATGCAAGATGATGTCTTGGTGGGAAAAATTACATTCTCCAGTGGCGGAATAAGATGTTTTGGCGCAGTTTACGGAGTTTTTGATGGGCATGGAAAAAAAGGACATGTTGTTGCCGCTTATTGCAGGGTAAATCTTCTTAAAGCCCTTGTGTATTTAATAGAGAAATATAATCCGGAATTTCTTTCCGACATAGGAATGTTCAACGCTCTAAAGCTTACAACAGTTCTCCTCAATGAAAAGGTTCCCAAAAATGGCGGCTCAACAGTCGCATTCACTTTGAAAATAGGCGACACACTTTGGACTGCAGGTCTTGGCGATTCGAGAATTATTTTGTGCACGGATGAAAAAGTAATTCCATTGTCTGAAGATAACGATCCTGCAAATCCAAGAGAAAAAAAACGCATTGAGAAAAGAGGCGGCCGTGTAACCCTTTATGAGGGGGTGCCAAGAGTGAATGGAATTTTCGCGCCAGCTCGGTCCATGGGCGACCACTATCCTGGGGTAAATGGTGGAGCGGATTATTGGGTGATGTCAGCGCGTCCCGGGATCACGAAAATTTCCTTAAAAGGCATCAAAGACAAGAACCCGACTCTTGTATGCGCAAGCGATGGTTTATGGAATGTCGCATCAAGCAACGATATCGGAAGATTTTTGATGGCCAATAAAGAGCGGCCATTGCTTGAAAAGACTCAAGAGATAGCTGTGCGCGCTCGATTGGCCGGATCGGATGACGACATCACGGTGATGCTTGTTCCTTTATAAAAAATTTCCAAAATTATATGTTAGTCCTACCCCAATGGAGTGGTTGTAGATATGGCTAAAACCGCCTTTGTGAAATTTGTATTCTAGGGAAATGTCCGTATTGCAAAAGCATGGATGACTTAATCCTGCAATCACCTGCCAGGCGAAATGCTTTTTGTTTCCGCTTACAACAAATGCTTCATTATGCGCACGCAGCTGTTGGCAATCATACCCTATGCCGCAGCCGATGAAGGGCTGAGTCCCCCAGCAATTACATCCCCAGTTGGACAAGGGTAGATCCCATAACAGATTAGCTAGATAAGAGGATGATTGGAAATGCCCATGCATGGAAAAGCTGCGTCCAAAAAAATGCACTTTGTTCAAAGAGTCCTTTCTAAATGCATATTCGCCCTCCAGGCGTAATCCATAGCGCCACCGATAGCCCAAAGAACCTGAAACAATATATCCCGTTTGATATTTATATTTGATTCCGCCGCTGGCGTCAGTTTGCAAGAAATTCGCGCCGCCTAAAATTTCAGCATAAAAGTTGTTGCCGCCTGCATTACAAGGGTCTTCACAACAAGAATCATAAAAGCTTTGAGCTTGTGCGTGAGCGCTAATGGAAACCAGTATGGATGTCATTAACAACAAACAAAAACTCTTCCAAAAATTTTTCATAAAACCCCTAGTCCTGGTATAAGATGCAACTTTTAAAATCAAGGTGCGACAAGTTGAAAAAAAAATCAATAGGTTTTTATGCGTATGGGTAAGGAAGGTAGCCAGGGCGTCCCGCCCTGTTTTGTAGGCAAAAAGCATTGAAGATAATACACGCAACCAGGGCGGGACGCCCTGGTTGCCTTCTTAGCCCCGTATGTATATGACGCTATACAAAAATTTATTTTTTAAGTATAGCTCTTAAAATGTTTGATTTTCTTTATTGGAGGGTTGATGAAACGTTATTTTTTGGCGGCTTTTTTCGCTGTATTTGGGTTTTGCATAAACGCTTCCGCTACGACCTGGATCACAAATGCGGATGAAATTACGGAAGAATGGTTGGTGGATATTGGCGCTAAGACAGGTTATACTGAACATGTTCGTCACTTTAAAAAAATATTCAACAAAATGCCGGTGAGAACCTTTTTGGAATTTGGAGTGGGGTTCTCAACAAAATATTTCATCGACAACAGCAACAAGGTGATTTCCGTCGAATTTGTAACTCCTGGAAGCGGTCCGGAGTGGCTAAAATATTGTATTGATTTGTATCGCAATTGCAACACGTGGACGCCTATTGCCTATTTTGCCGGAAATGGTCTGGATGTGAGTTGGGCGCGTTATAAATACATGGGCTCTGAGAGTGTCTATAAGGCAGCTGCATATCAACCGGTTTATTGCCGAAGCTATGCATTAATCGACCCTTCGTTTTTGGATGACCTAAACAACTTTATCGAGCAGCAAACAGCTGTTAATGAAATTGATATGGCTTTTGTGGACGCTGGGATTTGCATCCGTGGAGATTTGGTTCAGACGCTTTTTAATAAAGTTCCTATAATTGTCGCTCACGATGTAGCTCGTAAAGAAATTAGGCATTTAGATGATGTTTATGGTTATGGTCGAGTTGTTGTTCCGGAGAATTACATAGAAATTCATGTTCCTTTTGGAATGGGAACAGCTTTTTGGATAAAAAACGAAGATAAATATGTTGAAATCATCAAAGATTTACAAGACTACGTGTCTTCTGATTTGAACGACGTTTATTAGGACCTTTCCTTTCGCGCAGCGTCTGGAGTGCGCGCGACTTGTCGCCGCTTTGGAAGACCTCGACTCGTCGAGGTCGAAGCGTAAATCTAAAACATCTAAAAGCTGGCGTTTTTACGGTGAATAGGTCATGCCATCGATAGCAAAACGTTTCCAGGTGTAATTTTTCGCTAGCTTTTAGATATTCTAGATGTACGCTTCGACCTCGACGAGTCGAGGTCTTCCAAAGCGGCGACAAGTCGCACGCACTCCAGACGCTGCGCGAAGGGAAGGTTTTATATGCTTCTTTGATGTCGTTTAAGGAGTTTAATGACTTTTCCCCTCCCCCAGCGAATTGCTAATTCTAATGGCGTTTGATCATCTCCATTCTTCGCGTTGACATTAGCTTTGTATTGTAAAAGAAGCGCAATAGTTTGAACATCACTCTCCATCGTAACAGCGCTATGTAAGGCGGTGCTGCCGTAATTATCGGCACAGTTAATTATTGCTCCGGCTTCGAGTAATGAATAAATAATGTCATGAGACGAGGAAATACCCATAGATAGCATTAATGGGGTAGATCCTCTTACATTTATTGTATTGACATCCGCGCCTTTTTTAATAAGGAAAGCAACAATGTCTTCTCTTCCTTGTAAAATGGCTAAAGCCAATGGCGTTCGACCTTGTTGATCCCTTGCGTTGATATCAGCGCCATGCTGTAAAAGGAGCTCAATAGTTTCAATGGCGCCATTTTCAGCGGCAAAATGCAAGGCGGTCATTCTATCCGAGCCTGCATGATTAATCATTTCCGTCCCCCTTGCCGCGAGCAGCAGCCGAGTTATTTCAGGTGAACTGTGAGAAGCGCCGATCAGCGGGGTATTTCCTCGTGTGCTTATCGTATTGACATCCGCGCCCCGTGTGATAAGGAATTCAACAATATCTTTCCTGTCTTTTAGGGTTGCTAGCGCCAATGGCGTTTGACCAAACCGATTTCTTGCATTAATATTAGCTCCATGCTGTAAAAGAAGTTCAATAGTTGGAATGCCGCTATTTTCAGCGGCAAAATGTAAGGCAGTCTCTGCTTCATATCCGGCCTCGTTAATCTTTGCCGCCGCCCCACTCTCCAGCAGCAGCTGAGTTATTTCAGGTGAAGCCTGAGTAGAACAGATCAATGGAGTGTTGCCTCGGATATTTGTCGTATTGACATCAGCGCCTTGTTTGATAAGAAAAGCAACGACATCTTTTGCTCCTGCTATAGTCGCCAAGGCTAATGGCGTTTGCTTCTCTGGATCCTGTGCATTGATCTCAGCGCCATGCTGTAGAAGAAGTTCAACGATGCCTTTTTCACCGTTTTTAGCAGCTAAAAGCAGCGCTTGATTCCCTCTTTGTTTGCTATGATCGCTGCATTCTTTTACTATTGCCCCGCGTTTAACATTGAATAACTTCCTTAATTTCTGAAATGATGGGGAGTAAATGCTCTCATTGGAAAATAGGGAAAAAATATCTTCGGTAGTTAAATTTTTGAGATTTTCTAGAGTTTTTTCAGAATTAATAGTCATTTGTTTGTCAAAAGAGAAATATTTCCTGTTGACGTATCCATAGCTGCAAAAAACTTGAACTTCTTTAAATAAAGCCTTTATATATGCGATTGCTTTTACATGATCATTTCCTTCATATCCAAATTCACGAGCGCGTTTAAGTAAGGCCTGTGCACCGCGTGTTCTTCCATCGCGATTTACCTGTGTAAAAGTCGCTATGTCTGGCGTCTCTAGATACTTAAAAATTTCTGTAATTAAGTCTTTAGGCAAGCGTAACGCATCTGAAGGAGAAATAGGATTTTCGATCCTTTCAAGCGCCATATTAATTTGTTTTTTTTGATTAAATGGATTTAATGTTGATGTCTTTAATTTATATCCATTAGCGATTTCAGAGGACCTCTGTTTGAGAATTTTTACAAGAGTTTCTCTGGATAATTTTGAGTATTTATCTTGATGATCAGCAGCGGCATATTCCAGTTTTTTTTCGATTATTTCCACTATTTTATTTAATGTATGAACCGCTGACCCGTGTTTTTTTTGTTTTTCGAGAGTTTCGACAATATAAAATTTGTTACTCTCAATAACAACATCAAAATATTTTTCAATCTTTCCATTAATATTCATAAAAAAACCTCAAGTAAATTAATAAACATAGTTAATTATAATATTTATTTAAATTATTATTCAACTAGATTATATTATTTATTACTATAAAATTGAGTAAAGCAATTAAATAATAGGCGGAAATTTAATATTATTTTCATCTATTTGCCATAAAAGCGATTTTTGATAGGAAAGTCGCTTTGCTAAGTAAGATCAAGAGCTTGATGTCTTAATCATTTTTGCATCATTCTTTTTCTCATTATGTAGCCCACACTAAGGTGTAGCGAGCCCTAGCGAGCGGAACCGCAGGTGTGGGAACATATGAATACATGACCTAACTGGGGACCAGTTCTTCTTTTTGTCTTTTTTGCTTTTTTTACAGAAAAATATTTAAGCCTTCGATTTTAAAAAGAGGGGAAAAAGATAAAAAATGAAGAACCAGGTCCCTGGTTAGTTCGCGTGTTCATTGATTCCCACACCTGCGGTTCCGCTCGCTAGGGCTCGCTACACCTTAGTGTGGGCTACATAATGAGAAAAAGAATGATGCAAAAATGATTAAGATATCGGGCTTTTGGTTTCATCCAACAATGTAGTAGTTCCTCAATAAAATTAAAGAGAAGCAATTCCCTTGCGTAAAATAAAAAATAAAATTATATAAAAGGAGGTTTTATAAGATTCTACAGCATACCCACGGTTGCTATGAAAAGAAATTTCCGCTTACCAAAATCCCTGTTTTTCATGGCTGTTTTTTGCAGTCTAATGTCGTTCGCAAAGGGTGAAGCCTCTCATTGCAGCGCCAAAAAATTTAAAACGCAAACTCCGATCAAATACCTTGTGGTCATTATCCCGGAAAATTGCTCCTTCGATCATCTATTCGGAACATATCCACGCGCGCTCAACCCACTCGGGGAGCCTTGTTTTAGGGCGAAAAAAAACACTCCCACAGTGAATGGATTGACAAAAGCTTTATTCAATCACAATACGAACGCTTCTCCGCCTTTTCGTTTAGACCGATCTCAAGCCATGACTAGCGAGCCGGCGCACCATTATACGCAATTGCAACAAGAGGCGCATGGCGGACTATTGGATCAATTCGTACAAGTCAATTCGGACGATATCACCTCCATGGGCTACTATGACGGCAACACAGTGACTGCTTTATGGAATTATGCGCAGCGTTTCGCCATGAGCGATAATTGTTTTTCTACAAACATGGCTCCTTCCACTCCGGGTCATGTCAATTTAATTTCCGGATTAACTCACGGGGCCATTCCGTCGGATTTAATTCTTGGCAGCGGAGAAATCGTCACTGTGGATGGAACGCTTATTGGAGATCCTGATCCGGTTTTTGACGCCTGTTCCAAGCCCCCGACCGTTGAGTTGACGGGAAGAAACATTGGGAATTTGCTTAATGAAAAAAACATCACTTGGGGTTATTTTCAGGGGGGATTTGGCGACTGCTCGAAGACTCATATAGGGAGCAATGGGCTGCCTGTTGCGGACTACTCTCCGCATCACGAACCCTTTCAATATTACCGGTCAACTTCCAACCCGAATCATCTCCCGCCCTCTTCAATTGAAAACATTGGATATCAAGATCAGGCGAATCATCAATACGACCTCGAAAATTTTTGGGCGGCTGTCAACATTCATAATACACCCGCCGTTTCTTTCATCAAGCCGCCGGCATATCAAGATGGACATCCCATCTATTCGGATCAACTTTTGTTCCAATTTTTTTTAGTCAACACTCTAAATAGACTTCAATTTCTCCCTGAATGGAAACATATGGCTGTTGTCGTCATTTGGGATGACAGCGGGGGATGGTACGATCATGTGATGCCTTCAATTATTAATCAGTCTCACACCTCCGCTGATGCATTATTATCGCCTGGGGACGCCGGCAATCCTCCTCCCGGGGCCTATCAAGGACGATTGGGTTATGGAATGAGAGTGCCCTTATTGGTGATTTCGCCTTATGCAAAATCAAATTACGTCGATCATTCTTTGATTGATCAGACATCCGTTTTGCGATTTATTGAAGACAATTGGCAATTGGGACGCATTGGGGACCAGTCTTTCGACGCCGTAGCGGGATCGCTTAAAAACATGTTTAAGTTTCATTCTCCGCATAAGGATTTGCTTATCCTTCAGCCTGAGACAGGTTTAAAGAAAAGATAAACAGACAATCTATTTAAAAATTTTTTAGGAGGAAGCGTTGATGAAAAGCGCCAATTACATCATCTGTTTTTTGTGTGTTCTTTTTTCTTTTTCACTGAGCGCGAAAGAAAAGGCGGACTACATTGTAGTAGGCGTGGGGACAGCTGGAGCGACGATGTCCAAGCTGCTTACAGACGATCCCAGCACATCAGTGATCGCCCTTCACACTGGAAAAAATCTGAGTCAAACTCCGGATATCAAATACTCAAGAAATGCGATTTTCACTGTATTATCAACGCTTACTGGCTCTGCATACTCGCAAATAGGGTTCACGCCTCCGCAACCCAACGCAGACGATAGAGAACTCTTATGGGCCATTGCGTTGCCGGAAGGGGGAGCGTCAGCGATCAACGCCGGAGCGTGGGCCCGTGGAGCGGACTACTCTCAGTGGGAAGCGCTTGCGGGTCCGGAATGGTCCACAGTTACAATCAATAATATTTACAAGAGTCTGGAAAATTATCAAGGAGTCACCACAAATCCGGCGTTAAGAGGTTTTAATGGCCCTGTGAATGTGCGTCAAGTTCCTATTCCGACCGCCTTTGATCTCAAATTCACTCAAGCGGAAATAGCGGCGACAGGTTTACCATTTGTTTTAGATTATAATGATCCTCTTACACCCATCGGCGTTTCATCTCAAATGCAGAATACGCAATCAGGACCTAATGGCAAATACAGAGTAAGCAGCGCCACCGCCTTTTTGAATGGAAGCGTAGTGACGCCTGAAGGTAAAGGCGTGGGAGACAGAAAGTTGCAAATTAAATATAAGAGCACAGCTCTTAGAACAATATGGAAAGGCAATAAGGCTGTTGGCGTCGAATATTTTCATAATGGTAAAATTAAAAAAGCGTATGCCAACAAAGGCGTTATCGTTTGCGGGGGTCTATACAGCAGCGCTTTCTTGATGCACTCGGGCGTAGGCCCTAAAGACGCGTTGGAATCTTTAGGCATACGAGTGAAATATGACAATCCAAATGTGGGAGCGCTTGCCGATCAAACGCTTTTATCGACAATTTTTCTTACAAATCCTGACGACACCCCAACTGGATTAGGAACTTCTTGCGGACAGTTGCCAAGCAATATCAAACTCGATAATTTTGATCCCTCATTTTTATTTAATATTTCCAACGTCCCTAATACAAGTTACCAAGATCAGTTGTTGAGTTTTGTGTTATGCAGTGGCTCTGAATTTCCGGGGAATAGTATTTTTTCGCAAATCGCCTGGTTGCCTGCGCCCGGGGGAGACCCTGCAATCAGAAAGGTTCGAATTACAACAAGCAATCCAATTCCCGGCATAGCTTTTGCTGTAGTTGACCTTGTTCAGCCGTTAAGCAGAGGACGGATTGTTCTTAACAGTTTTAATCCATTTGATCCTCCGGTCGTCAGCTCCGGCATGTTCAGCAATTCAGATGATTTAACGCTCTATATTCAAACTTTTCAAACTTACATAAAAAATATTAATACAGCTCTTCATGCGATGGATGAAAAGTATGAGCTTGTCTTTCCTCCTCCAGCTATATTAGATGACGTTGATCTTTTAACGACTTTCATAAAAGAAATCGTGGCGCCCTGTCAATGTTGGCAGAGCCATTGCCGCATGGCCCCGTTGAATCAAGGGGGAGTGGTTGACAGTAGAGGAAGAGTCTATGGAGTGGAAAATCTTTATGTGGCGGATAACTCCATTAATCCAGCGACTATGGATGGCACCCCTATGGCTACAGCTTATTTAGTTGCGGC
>JABDEO010000048.1 GCA_013287015.1 Chlamydiota bacterium | reverse complement strand
CGTATTTCCTCCATGGAAGAAGGGAATGCCTTCTTACCAAGCTACATTGAAAAACACAATAGGAAATTCGCAAAGAGACCAAAAAGCCCTATCAACGCACACAAAGTAATAGAATCTGACTTTAATCTAGAAAATATTTTATGTCTGCATTATGAAAGAAAAATCACTAAAGATCTCATGGTCTCTTTCAAGGGAATAACCTATCAAATCATAGAGGCCGAGCATAAACATAGACTTTGTGGGCAAAGGATACTCATACTAGAGAAAGAAGGAGGTGGAGTTGAGTTTATTTACAAAGGCAGGACCTTAAAAGTTAAGCGCTATCAGGATTTGCCAAAAGAAAACGCTGTGATGGAACTCAAACCTGCAACTGTTACAGTTGCTGAGGGAAGACATTTAAGAGGGAAACCTCCGGGTCGCTATCACCCTTGGCGATCCTTCAAAATAAAGGGGGTCGTTCCTTCCCCCTTTACCCCCTCCCGTAACATGAGTTCATCTATTTAAAAGCTTTGTCGGGGGCACTGCCCCCCGCGCCCCCGCTTCCGCCATCGGCGATGGGCTAAAGCGCCCATCACCTCAGTTGGACTGGGAAGCGTGTAATTTAGTTTTTTTTTGAGGGGAGGACCCCTCAAACTCCCCCTAGCAAGAGAGCAAATCCCATAAAGTGGCAATTATGGTAAAATAAAAGTGTTGGATGCGACATCTCTACTTAATTTCCAACACGACATTTCTACTTAATTCTGACATATAAATACTATCAAACATTATTATTTTGGAATTATTTTTTGCGCAGCGTTTGGATTGCGCAATTTTCGTATGTCCTCAAAAAGTTATGGCAAAGAGAGTAGCCAGGTCGTCCCGACCTGGTTGCTGATACATTCAAGGCAAGGCCGGGACGGCCTTGTTGCCATGAGATCTTTAGAAAGAAATGAGCGCTAAAAATGCTAGGAGGGGAGCTGGAAAACAGGATAAAGCGACAATAGCGACAACGGAAACGAGTCCAACCAAGGCGGCAGGCCACGCTCTCGACGGAGAGCCTGCCTCTTCAGGCGATTCCGACAACATCAATGCAATGATTCGCAAATAATAATATGCCGACAAAATCGTTGTAAGAAGACCCACAACAACCAATAGATAATAACCCGATTGGAATGCAACCTTGAACAAATAAAACTTAGCGAAAAATCCCGCAGTAGGCGGAATGCCGGCCAATGTCAACAAACAAAGCGCCAAGGAGCTTGCAAGAAGCGGAGAACGACGAAATAAACCGCGTAAATCTTGAAATGTCACGCCTTCCTCGCACTGATCAAGAAAAGCGAGAACAGCAAAAGAACCCAGCGTCGCTAGGGCGTAAACCACCAAATAAAACAAAAGCGCAGGAAGGGCGTCCGGAGACCCCGCGGCAAGCGGTATAAGCAAAAAACCCGCATGAGAGATGCCGGAATAGGCAAAAAACCGACGCAGCTGCGTCTGACGCAAAGCGACATAGTTGGCGTAAATCAATGTCGGATAAGCAAGCAGCGCGATCGATTGATTCCATAGTGGATTAAACTGCGGAAGCGCCACTAGAAAAACGCGCGCAAATGCAGCGAAAGCGCCCACCTTAGTTCCAACCGCCATAAAAGCAGTCACCGGAGTTGGAGCGCCGCAATAAACATCAGGAGCCCACACATGAAACGGCACAATCGCCGCTTCGAATGCAAGCGCAAGCGTCACCAACGCAACGCCGCTTAAGAAAAGAATCTTTTCCGGCGCAGGCTGAAGAGAATGATACGCCCCCAACAAACCATTAAAACTTGTTGTCCCCACCGCTCCATATATCAAAGCGATGCCATAGAGCAAAAAGGCAGTCGCCAAAGCGCCCATTAAAAAGTATTTAAGAGCTGATTCATGGGAAATCTCCCATTTTTTCATATAGCCGCACCAAACATAAAGCGAAATTGAAAGCGTTTCGATCCCTAAAAACAGCGTCAAAAAGTCCGCTGACGCCCCTATCAAAATCAATCCAAAAACCGAAGAAAGAAGCAGAAAATAATATTCACCGCGCGTCGCCTCAAAACGCTGAAAAAAAGAGGAGGAAAGAAACGTTACAACAATGCCGATTGCTAAGAAGAAGAGAGTCAAAAAGCGCGCAAGCGAATCAAACGACAACCATGGCGTTAGGAGCGGATTTCCACTTGACGGAGCATATAAAGCGGCTCCGATGGCGGCAAAAAGGGTAGCCGCCGCAAGATAAAATGAAAATTTTTTCGACGCCGTCTCCGCAAAGCTTTCAAGCAGCAGTGTCAGCAGAGCTCCGCATAATACAATCAGCAATGGGCTGATTGCGGCAAAATCAACAAGTTTCAAGGCTGTATTCATTGTTCGTCCTTATATTACATTGTGCCCGTGCCCGAATTTGACCCCTTCGTGAACGTGCCCGTGCCCGTGCCCGTGCCCGAATTTGACCTGTACTCTATTCAAAATCCGAGCCCTTCTTTTTAACTTGCACTTGATTCAAAGTCCGAACTCGGTTCAAACTCAGATATACGGTTAAAGGGGCTCGGACTTTGAATGGAGTACAGGTCAAATTCGGGCACGGGCACGGGCACGTTCACGAAGGGGACAAATTCGGGCGCGGGCGTCTTACTTGCTTTGGCATATTCCAGCGCGGGCCCTGGGTAAACGCCGATCCATAAAATGATCGCCATGAGCGGCAGCGCGATAGCGATCTCCTTTCCTTTGATATCGATCCATGACGCCTGAAAGGCGCTTGGCGCTTCAAAATAGACTTTCTGCATCCAGCGCAACATATAAACAACGGATAGCACGACCGTCAATGCAAGAAGGGCCGCCGCCCAGGGATTTTGACTAAATAATCCATATAAAATCAGCAGTTCTCCGACGAAGTTATTCATTCCAGGAAGAGCCACCGACGACAGAACAAAAAAGAGGGTGAGCCAGCACAATTGAGGTAAAAATTTGGCAAGACCGCTCACTGATCCCATTTCCGTGGAACCAAGGCGCTCTTCGAGCCAGCCGGCCACAAGGAACAGCGCCGCAATGGTGATCCCATGGTTTAACGCTTGCAAGATAGCTCCCGAATGCGCCGTCTCTTCCCATACAAACAGTCCGACCAAAATGAAGTTGACATGGGAAAAACTGGAATAAGCGATGAGCCGCTTGAAATCTTTTTGCGCCCAGGCCGCGAATCCCCCGTAAAAAACACCGGCAATGGACAATCCTAACAAAAGCGGACTCCACTCCTTTATCAGCCATGGAAAAAGCTCCATTCCGATCCGCAGAATCCCATAAATGCCCGCTTTGGAAAGCAGCGCCGAAAGAAGAATGGTTCCCGCCAGCGGAGCCTGGCAATAGGCGTCCGGCAGCCATGCATGAAATGGAAACAGAGGTGTTTTCACCGCGAATGCAAGCAAAAAAATCGCCCCAAGGATAGAAGCGTATGGCGCGCCTGCGGAGACCTTGGCTAATGCATCAAGATTAAAAGAACCTGTTCCGGATGACGACTCCGCCGCAAAGTAGAGCGAAAGGACAGCGGCCACCATCAACACCGATCCGGCGATCATATAAATCAGGAATTTCAGCGAAGCGTTTTGGCGCTGCGCGCCGCCCCATAAGTTGATGATAAAATAGAGAGGCAACAACATCGCCTCCCAAAAGATGGTGAAAACAGCCAAATCGCGCGCCGTAAAAAATACGATGAGAAGCCCCTGCAGAAATAATATCAGGCCATACAACATGTTTGGATCGGCAAGGTCCTTGCGGGATACAGCCAAGAGGCTTATAGGAATAATGACGGCGATTAAATACAAAAAAAGCAGCGAAAGGGAGTCCACGCTCAAGTGGAATTCAATGGAAAGCGAGGGGAGCCATGCATATTGAATTTGCGAACCAATCCAATTCGCCTGACCATACAACAGCATTGCGAGCGGAATAAAACTCAACGCTATCGCAAACCGCTTTAAAATCTTTCCCGAAATCCCCGCAAGGGCGAATATGATGATGGAAGAGATGAATGGCGCAATAAACAGCAGCATTAACTTAGACATGAGATCTCCTTAAAAAACCAGATACGCAACCATGAGCGCCGCGCCAACAATCATCCACGCCGCATAAGAACGCACTTGACCGCTTTGAAATCGTTGCAACCCATGGGCGACACTCTGCACGCCCTCCTCCAAAACGCGAATGAAACCGTCAAAAACTTTTGGCTCCAAAATGAAAGCGACGAACCGCGCAACCGCCCTGAATGGAAGGACGATCATTGTCCAATAAATTTCATTTATAAAAAACGCCTTCTTAAGCAGTGTGAGAGGGCGGCGGAGACGATCGACAAATTTCGTATACATCAAAAATGCAACTCCGATTCCAAGCAGAGCGCCAGCGATCGCCATCATTGTTTCCGGAGTAAGAAGGAAACCGCTGGAAAGCTCCTGTTCAGTACGCGTGACGCCCACATCTAGAAGAAAATCCTCCAATAGCGGCATTTTTCCAAAAGCGAAACCTAAGAAGCCTCCAACAATTGAAAGGACAGCTAAAAGGGTGACTGGCAAGAGCATTACGCGAGGGGCCTCCGCAGTCCCCTTTAAAACTTGATCGTCGGAACGCGGCTTTCCCATAAAGGTGAGACAATAAGCGCGCATCAAATAAAAGGCTGTGAGGATGGATGCGGTCAGCCCAACGTAGAAAAGCGTTTTAAATCCGGCAAGGTATTCGACTTCCAAAATCAGATCTTTGCTGAAAAATGCAGCAAGGGGTGGAATTCCCGACATCGCAAAGACGCCTACTAAAAACAGCCAATGCGTTTTCGTGAATATCTTTGAAAGGCCCCCCATCTTTTCCATCTCTGTAACGCCATGCAGCATGTGGACAACGTTTCCAGCGGAAAGGAAGAGAAGCGCCTTCATAAACGCATGCGTCGTCAGATGAAACATTGCAGAATAAAATGCGCCGACGCCGCAAGCTAGAAACATCAACCCTAACTGGCTGACGGTTGAATAAGCGAGAACGCGTTTGAGATCGGTCTGGCCAACGGCGCACAAGGCGGCAAACAGGGATGTCGCCGCCCCCACGACGCCAACGATTTGCAGCGTCATCGGAGCCAACATAAACACTGGATGCATGCGCACCACCAGGTAAACGCCGGCTGTAACCATTGTCGCTGCATGAATCAACGCTGAAACAGGCGTCGGACCCTCCATCGCATCCGGAAGCCAAGTGTGGAGCGGCAGCTGGGCCGACTTCCCGATGGCTCCCCAAAAATAAAGAAGAGTCAGGAGAATTAATAACGGCGCGCCTAGAGAAAACTCTTGCCCTACGCGGCGGGAAATTTCGGCGATGTCGCTAGTTCCAAAAGTATGAAACGTAAGCAGCAAACCAACCAAGAGACCAAAGTCGCCGATCCGGTTCACGATAAAAGCCTTGGTGGCCGCCCGCGCCGCCGCCGGACGATCATGCCAATATCCGATCAGAAGATAAGAGGCCAATCCCACGCCTTCCCATCCGACAAACAGCAGCAGCAAATTCCCTGCGAGAACCAGCAGCAGCATCGCAAATACGAAAAAATTCAAGCAAGCGAAGTAACGGGCGAAATCTTCTTCATGCTCGGTGTAGCCAATCGAATACACATGAATTAAAAAACCGATGCCGGTGATGATGAGGGTCATGAGCAGAGAAAGATGATCGAGATGCAAAGTAAAATCGGCATTGACCTTTCCCACAGCGATCCAATTATAAAGCGTGACTGTCAATTGATCGATTCCCATATTTGCATAAAAAAGAAGCAGAACTGCAAAGCAGGTGAATGAAATGAAAATAGTGGAACAGCCGATGACGTTTGCCCACCGCCGACTGACCCTGCTCGCCATCGTCATTAATCCAAGAAATCCTATCAAGGGCATAAATAACCCGAGACAAATTGCGTAAAGCATTTTATCCTCTCAATACATTGTATTGATCAATATCAACGACCTTCTTCGAACGAAATAAATTGATAATAATTGCAAGTCCAACGGCCGCTTCCGCAGCAGCCACCACAAGTACGAAGAAGACCCAAATTAGTCCCGTCTGGTTTCCCCAATGGCGTGCAAAAGCCACGAACAGAAGATTGGCGGCGTTAAGCATCAGCTCTATCGACAAAAAGAAAATCAGCGTATTTCTCATCGCCAATACTCCGACGACGCCAATCGCAAACACCGCCATGCTGATGAAAATGGTGAGTGATATATCCATTATTTTGCCTTCCTTGCTATGTAAAGCGACCCGATGACGGCGATTAAAAAAAGCAAAATCACCGCCTCAAATGGGAAAAAAAAATCGACGTAGAGCGCTTGACCGATCGCCTGCACGGAACCAAATCCTTCAGGAGCCTCTTTGCTCGATGGAGAGAACCCAACCAGTCGTTTTCCAAGAAATATGAGAGCCAATACAAAGATCGCCGCAGCGGCCATTAAAAGCGATGGCGCGCTTTGAGCGTCAAATCGCGCAATCTGTTGATAGGCATCCTGAAAAAGCACAATGACAAACATAAAAATAACAAGGATCGCCCCGGCATACACCAATATCTGCATCACGGCGATAAATTGGGCGGAGAGCTGTAGATAAAGCATTGCAAGCGTTAGAAGAGCCAACAAAAATGAGATGCTGGAATGCACCGGCTTGCGCGCTAAAATCACTCCCAATGAGGATAGAATCAGAATGCAGCCTAAAATCCACTGAATTGGGTTTTCAAAGAATGTCATGCCAATCAGATCTCCCTCTTTGGATCACGCCCTGAGTCGCCGGGATTTTTTTCGGTAAGCATCTCTTTTGTGTAGATCAGCGATTCACGCGTGTATCCGGAAAGTTCATATTCATTTCCTAATATAATGGCCCCCGTCGGACACGCTTCTTCACAATAACCGCAAAAAATGCAGCGCAGCATATTGATTTGAAAATCGGACGCATAGCGCTCGCCATGAGAATGAACATCTTCCGGCGTGTTCGCGGCGGGCTTTACGTAGATCGCCTGAGAGGGACAGACAATGGCGCACAGTTCACAGCCGACGCAGCGCTCCTTGCCGTCTTCCCACTTTGTAAGATAGTGACGGCCGCGTGAACGGGGAGGCAGTTTACGTCTTTCCTCGGGATAACGTATCGTCGCAGGGCGTCTAAATGAGTATTTTAAAACAATAAAGAGCCCTCGCAGCATGGTGAAAACTTGATACAATCGTTTTTTCATGTTAAACCAATGTAAAGTATGCAGTGACAATTAAATTTATAATTGCAATTGGGAGCAAAACTTTCCAGCCAAAAGTCATCAGTTGGTCGTAGCGGAAGCGCGGCATGGTGGCGCGCACCCACATGAAAAAGAAAACAAATACAGCGACCTTCAAAAGAAACCAGACCACGGGAATGTCTCGCGGACCCAACCAGCCGCCGAAAAACAGCGTCACGGCGATCGACGAGACTGCGAGGATATTGATATACTCAGCAAGAAAAAACATTGCAAACTTCATTCCGCCATATTCCGTATGGTAGCCGGCGGTGAGTTCATGTTCCGCTTCAGGCAGATCAAATGGAGCTCGATTGGTCTCTGCAAACGCTGTAATTAGATAGATGACGAAGCTGATGGGGTTTGTCCAGATGAACCAATGGTTGCGCTGCGCTTCAACGATTTCCGGGAGGCTTAACGTCCCCGCTGCAAGGACTACAGTCAATAGTGAAATTCCCATTGGAATCTCATAACTGATCATTTGAGCCGTCCCGCGCAGGCCCCCTAGGAGAGAGTAGCGATTGTTTGAAGACCACCCGGCAAGCACAACGCCGTACACCGCCAACGAAGAAAAGGCAAGCAGGAACAAGACGCCTGCGTTGACATCGGCGATGCGCAAAGAAATTTGCCGTCCCCATAGTTCTACAGAACCCCCGACGGGAATCAGTGCAAAAACGGAGAGCGCAAGAAAAAGGGAGAGGCTTGGGGCTAGCCAAAAGGTGAATATTTCGACGCCCATCGGTTGAAATCGTTCTTTGCAAAGAAGCTTCAGTCCATCGGCAATGGGTTGGAGCAATCCTATGGGTCCTACGCGAGTAGGTCCGAGACGCATCTGCATGCGCGCCATTAAGACTCGCTCCAGCAAAACCATATAAGCGGCAAAGCCAAACAAAACCAATATCATCACTAGGCTTTTGACAAGAACAATGATCGTTTCGTACAGCATTTTCTTCCTTATACGTGTTCCTTTCGCGCAGCGTTTGGAGTGCGTGCGACTTGTCGCCGCTTTGGTAGACCTCGACTTGTCGAGGTCGAAGCGTGAATCTAAAACATCTAGCAGCTAGCTTGACGTTAAGCTGGAAAACGTTTTGCTATCGTTAATATGACCTGTCCAACGTTCAAAATGCCAGCTTTTAGGTATTTTAGATTCACGCTTCGACCTCGACAAGTCGAGGTCTTCCAAAGCGGCGACAAGTCGCACGCACTCCATACGCTGCGCGCAAGGAGGGTTAACCCAACCTTTCAGGTGCATTAAAAGTTCGCTGCTATATTCACGGGCAGCCCGTTCATCAAATTTACAGCCAGCTCGTGCGCAGGGATCTGGTCGAAGCCAAGAGGAATGACGATCGTTCCCTCAGCCACCCGTTTGTCCAATTTGATTTTTGCCGTTATCGCATTGCCGTTGGAACTCAAGCGAACGACATCCCCGTCATTCAATGCCCGCTTTGCTCCTTCGCTGGGATGCAGCCTTACACGCGGCTCTTTCGTCAATTGGATCACATGGGGATTATGTTTCATTCGCACGCCTTGATCAAAAAGAGTATAAACAAATGTAGCCGCAAGTGAATTAGGAGGATTTGCTGAATTTTGAATTTTTATTTCGGCGCTCTGAACTTCATTTCTTGGCTTCTGCATTTCAAAGTCCGCAAAATTCACATCCGGCTCCAGTTTAAAATTTAATTTCTGAGCAAGCCACGTAAAGATTTCCCCATCGCTGTAGATATCTTTTGGAATCTCTTTTCCCGGCAATAGCTTTTGGGAGCGGCCCTCGATGTTGATAAAGCATCCGCCTTTCTCTACAAAAGAAAGAGTCGGCAAAACCACATCCGCTTGCTCCGCTGTTTCCGTCAAAAAGAGATCTTGCACAACCAAGAAGCCTGTTTTATCTCGCGCTTCTTTCCAGAGCTTCGATGGAAACTTCTTCGCAGGATTAGCGCCGGCGACATATAAGAAATCCCAGCCATGAGCGGCCGCATGATTGAGGACTTCTATTGCATTGAAACCTGGTTGAGGAATTGTTTTTCCAAATGGATTAAGATCGGGACGCATGCCGGCGATGCGCGCTCCAACGCTGTTGCCGCGCCCTTCCAGGATGTTGAGCGTCAGATCCGGGCGCGTTTGTAATTTCATGAGTTCCGACAAGATCGCGCGACGTTGCGGCGTGGCTAGATATTGCCGTCCCACGAAAAACGCTCCTTTTTTTCCTTTTTCAGCGAGCGCGGCGATATCAGAGGAATGCCGCTGGATGATGTCGAGCTCGCTTCCAGGAGCATGTAGAACCGTTTTAGCTAAATATGGCGCTGTTTCAGGCGCAAAATGTCCGAAAAAAAACACTTTAGCGCCGCGGTTGATCGCCTGCTTCAACCGCAGCCAAATGACAGGAAATTCTTCTGTCAGATCGACGCCGAACAACACGGCAAATGACAGCTCCTCGCACTCTCCAATGGATATTTCCATTCCCGGCGCCACTCCCTCTTCAGCGAGACTGATTATCGGCATTCCGATCCGATGATCGATATGATTCACTTCCGCGACTTCACGCATCAGCTTTTGGAAAAGATAATTTTCTTCGACGGTTAAGGGATTTCCTCCCATGGCGGCGATTTTGCCGACCGGCTTAGCTTCTTGAAGTTTTTTTGCGACTAGCGAAAGCGCTTCATTCCAGCTGACCGGTTCGAGTTTTCCGGAGCGGCGCATCAGCGGCTGCTGCAGTCGTTCAGCGTTGGATGTGAATTCGTATCCAAACCAGCCCTTATCGCATAGCCAAATGTCATTCACAGCTCGGTTTTCGCGCGATCTTGTGCGCATGATTTCGCCGTCGCGTGAATCAAGAAAGAGGCTGCAGCCAACTGGACATAGCGTGCAGGAGCTTTCGGTGGGTTGATTGTCCCAAGGGCGGGCGCGGAAACGGTAAACTTGACTGGTAAGCGCGCCAACGGGGCAGATCATGATGGTGTTTCCGATGAACTTCGATTCAGCTGGCCTGCCATCCGGAGTTCCCACTTCGGTTTTGTAGCCTCGTTCAATGAATTCAAGGGCATGGTCTCCTGCAATGATCTCGCCGAAGCGTGTGCAGCGCGCGCATACGATGCAGCGTTCGCGATCGAGCATCAAGACCGGACCTAACGGCAAAGGCTTTTTAAAATGCCTCTTCTCTTCAAAAAATCGACTTTCGCCTGGTCCATGGTCCATGGCTTGTTCCTGCAGCGGGCATTCGCCGCCGCGGTCGCAAATCGGGCAGTCGAGAGGATGGTTGATGAGCAATAATTCAACAATCTCTTTACGTCCATCGACCGCCATTGCGCTTTGCGTTTTAACAACCATGCCTTCTGTGGCTTCAAGAGTGCAGGATGCCTGAAGTTTTGACGTTTTTTCCACTTCAACCAAGCACATGCGGCAAGCGCCGAACGGAGGCATTCGGTCCAAGTAGCAAAAAATCGGGATGTCGATCCCGAGTTGTTTGGCGGCGGCATAGACTGTGGTCCCTTTCGGGACGGTCACAGCCTGGCTGTCAATTGTTAAGTTAATCATCTGTTAGCCTTTCTAGCCCAATGTCATTAAGTTAAAAAAACAGAAGGCGGGCGCTTACCCCTCTCTGTGGTCTCTGTGGGCTCTGTGGTGGATATAGAGCCTTAAATTGAATCATTCTAAGGCTTTATATCCACCACAGAGCCCACAGAGACCACAGAGAGGGGTAAGCGCTCACTTTTGCATATTGCCTTCCAAGTAGGGCTTTTCCTCTCAGGGTGAAAAAATTTTCAACTATATGGATAGGAAATGGGCATTTCAGGCAGCTTTTCACTATTCGGATTTTTTCGGATGTACGCTTCAAATTCACTTTTAAATTCTTTGCAGGCGCTGACGACCGGAGGCGCGGCTCCCACCGCCAGCGGACAAAAAGAATTATGCTCCATATTGTTGCAAACTTTTTCAATCACTTCCATATCCCAGATAGTCCCCTTGCCCGCTTCGATGCGCGTCAGAATCTGGACCACCCAGCGCGTGCCTTCACGACATGGAGTGCACTTTCCGCACGATTCATTTTGATAAAACTGCATCAAACGATTGGCCACTTTCACCATGTCGGCGGAATCATCCATCACAATGATCGATGCTGTCCCGAGCGCCGATTTTCGCGCCGCCAAGGTCTCAAAATCCATTGAGAGATCCAGATCGCGTTCCGTCAAAAGAGCGCACGAGGAGCCGCCTGGATAACAAGCCTTAAATTTTCTTCCGGGAAACATTCCTCCTGCGACGTCCAAAACTTCACGCAGCGGTATTCCCAGGGGAAATTCATAGCATCCAGGCCGCTGAATGTGTCCGCTGACCTGAAAAATTTTTGTTCCGCTGTTTTTCTGTTTTCCTATTTTTTGAAACCATTCAGCGCCATGGTTGACAATATGAACGACATTGCAGAGGGTTTCGACGTTGTTGATGATTGTTGGTTTTCCATACAGACCTGCTACAGCAGGGAACGGAGGTTTTAAGCGAGGCGTGGCGCGGTATCCTTCCAATGAATTAAGCAACGCCGTCTCTTCCCCGGCGATATAAGCGCCCGCCCCAGGATGCACGACGATCTCCAACGAAAAATCCGATCCGAAAATATTGCGTCCAAGGAATCCCCGTTTCTTTGCTTGCTCCACTGCTGCGCTTAATTTGACGATTCCTTCAAAAAATTCCCCTCGGCAATAAAGAAAAGCATAGCGCGCTCCAATGGCATAGCTGGCTAAAATCATTCCCTCAATCAGCTGATGCGGATCGTGTTCGATGAGCAATCGATCCTTAAAGGTGCCTGGCTCGCTCTCATCACAGTTGCATACGAGATATTTCGGCAACGCGGGGTCCTTGGGCGCAAAGCCCCACTTCATTCCTGTCGGGAATCCGGCGCCGCCTCGCCCGCGCAATCCTGACTGCTTCACAAGTTCAATGAGGTTCTCCGGAGCGATCTGAGGGATCGCCTTGCGGATGGCCTGATATCCGCCGTTGCGTTCATATCCTTCAATCCCGCATTGATCCGGTTTGCCCATATGGGCCATCAGGATGCGCATTTCAGGCATGATCGGCCTCCGCTTTTTTCACGGGAGACGGATGCCCCGTTCCCTTTCGGGCTTGGTCTACAATTCGATCCAGATCATCCTCGCGCACGGGCCCCACGACTTTGTCGTCAACCAGCATCATTGGAGCTTTGTCGCATGCCGCCAAACATTCGGAAGGAATGACCGTAAATTCTCCATCTTCCGTGGAGCCCCCGCCGGGCGCGACTCGCAATTTAACGCATAGTTTTTCCAATAATTCATCGGCTCCGCGCAGCATGCACGACACGTTTTTGCAAACATGCACAATGTGTTTTCCAACGGGTTCTTCAAAAAACATATCATAAAAAGTCACGACTGCGTTCACTTCATTCGGCGCTATTCCGAAAAGCTCCGCCACTTCATCTTGCGTTTCGCGGGGCAGATATCCCCTCTCCGCTTGCGCTAAATGGAGCGCAGGAATAAGCGCCGAACGTTTCTCAGGATATATCTTCTGCAATTCCAAAATTGCTGTTTTCGTTTTTTCACTAAGCATCAGCGGTCCACATCTCCCAAAATCGGATCGACGCTGGCGATGGCCACAACAACGTCCGATAAAACATGACCAGGTAAAACTTTCTGCAACACATGCACATGCTGGAATGACGGAGAGCGAACATGCAGCCGATAAGGGCGGTTGCTTCCATCGCTTACGAGGTAATAACCGAGTTCTCCGCGGGCCGATTCGACGCATCGATACAGTTCTCCGGCCGGAGGATGAATGCCTTCACTGACCAATTTAAACTGATGGATGACGGCTTCCATGCTGCGAGCGAGTTCTCGTCGGGGCGGTAGAGCTATTTTTCTGTTGTCAGTGATCACGGGGCCTGGTTTCAATTTATTGAGCCCCTGTTCAACAAGAGAAGCGCTCTGCTTCATCTCCTCCATCCGCACCATATAGCGCGCATAGGAATCCCCTTCTGTCCGCGTTGGAGCGTCGAATTGGTAATTTTCGTATCCGAGATAAGGGTAAGCTTTTCGGATATCATACGGCAGGCCGGCGGCGCGGATGACAGGTCCTGTGCAAGCGAATTGTTTGCAAAGTTCTTCGTCAATGACAGCGACGCCTTGCAAACGGGAACACCAGACATAATTGTGGGTTAGCAAGTTGTCCAGATCTTTCCATGTGGAGGGAAAGGCTTTTAAAAATGCGCGCGTATTGCTTTCAAATTCGGGATTGAGATCATACGCCAGTCCCCCGATGCGCCAGCAGGAGGGGAACATGCGAGCTCCGGACATCTCTTCAAAAAGATCTAAAATTTTTTCACGTTCCGTCAAACAGTACATAAAGACGGAGGTCATATTCAGTTCTAGAGCGCTGGTGCCTACCCACAACAGATGGCTTTGAATGCGGGAAAGTTCAAGCAAGATCAAACGGATAGTCTGCGCCCGTTCCGGTACGACAAGATTCATCAGTCGTTCCACGACGGCGGCGAACGCCTGTTCCTCAGCTGGCCCTGATAAATAATCCAGTCGGTCAACGAGTGTAAAGACCTGCTGATAGGTGCGTGTTTCGCACTCTTTTTCGATGCCGGTGTGCAGGTATCCAATGACTGGTTCAGCGGAAAGAACGATTTCGCCGTCAAGTCGAAGTTTTAGGCGGAGCACGCCATGAGTCGAAGGGTGCTGCGGCCCCAGGTTGAGCTCCAGCACATCGCCGGTTTCATCAAGCAAACTAAGATTTTTTATCGCTTTCGACATATGGGATGATTTCCGATGGCGTTTTGGGTTGTACCCCGTGTTTAAATTGAACAGGCTCTTCCGTCAAGGCATGGTCGCGGCGCAACGGGTGGCCGATCCAGTCGTCAGGCATTAAAATCCGCTTCAAATCAGGGTGTCCTTCAAATCGCACTCCGAATAGATCGAAGAGTTCGCGTTCAAACCAGTTGGCGCCCTGCCATATGTCAACGACGGAGGGCATCGCCTCATCGCGTTCAACGAATGCGACGATGCGCAAGCGTTCTAAATTGGTCGGATTATGCAGCCAATAGACGACCTTGGTTCGCTTAATTGGTTCAAGGTAATCGACTCCAGTTAGGTCCATGAGCGTCTCATATCCTGGATCCGGCGTTTGTTTTAAAAACAACAATGCTTTTTTTAGATTTTCTTTACCGATCTCCAGAGTTGTTTCTTCGAAAGAGTAGGCTTCTCCAATGATGATGTTTCCTAATTTCGCTTTCAATTTTTGCACTGCTTCAGCGGTTTTCATCGGCGCCCCCTTTGGGCCTTATTCACTTTTTCTGTCATTAGAATCCCCTCTCTGTGTGCTCTGTGATCTCTGTGGTTGATAAAAAAGCTTGATGCGTTTTTATCAACCACAGAGATCACAGAGCACACAGAGAGGCGACCGAATTTTTTCTTAGTAAAGGTGATCATGGCCGTCCCGTGTTTGGGTTGAGCGCTTGGCAAGGGGGCGCTCGGTTCTTATTTTTTTCTGCAGCATGATCAGCCCATCGAGAAGAGCCTCTGGACGAGGAGGACACCCGGCAATATACACGTCAACCGGCACAATTTTGTCGACCCCTTGAATAATTGCATAATTATTGTATATTCCACCGCTCGACGAACAATCTCCCATTGCAATCACCCATTTTGGTTCAAGCATCTGCTCGTAAATGGTGACTAAAACAGGCGCCATTTTCTGGCTGACCCGGCCTGCGACGATCATCACGTCGCTCTGGCGCGGAGAAGCCCGGAAGACCTCCATTCCAAAGCGAGCCATGTCATAGCGGCTGCCTGCTGTAGACATCATCTCGATGGCGCAGCATGCCAATCCAAATTGGGCTGGCCAAAGTGAATTTTCCCTAGCCCAATTGATCAACTTTTCCAAAGGCGCGACCAGAAAAGGCAATTTCTCTTTTGGCGTCACTCCCATTGCAATCCCCCTTTGCGCCAGACATATGCGAAACCAACCAACAGCGCCGCTAAAAAGAACGCCATTTCATAAAAGGCGAAGGGGCCGATCTGTTTTCCTATGACCGCCCACGGATACAAAAAAATCACCTCGATGTCAAAGACGAGAAAAATTAGAGCCACCAAATAGTGGCGCATTGGAAAACGCTCCTGCAACAGATGTGTTTCGGTTTGGATTCCCGATTCGTATGGCAGGAATTTCGCTTGTCCAATGTTGCTGGCTGGAAAAAGCGCCGAGATCCCTACAGTGAGAAGGGTGACTAGCGCAGCCAATCCAAAATAGATGTACACCGAGAAATAA
>JABDEO010000047.1 GCA_013287015.1 Chlamydiota bacterium | reverse complement strand
AGAAGGCAATTGTTTATCCAAAAGTCGCGTTAATAAGATGAGCCTATGGGTTATCCCACTTCAATTTCAAGTTATTTTGCTCAGATTGAGGGTCCATTCAGTCGTTCCTATGAAAAGAGCTGGAGAGCCAGCGGAAGTCGCATCTTGTTTTGTCTTTCTTGCTTCTGCGGATTCCTCTTATATGACGGGTCAGATTCTACATCCAAATGGTGGGGAAATTGTGAATGCTTAAAAATTAATTACATCAGGAGGTTTGCTATGACAAAAAAATATGGAGAAAAAGCGCAGGAATCTGTAAAAGACGCTATGCATAAAATGAAGAGAGGCAAGTTGGAATCAGGAAAAAGCCACAAGAAAGTGACAGATAAAAAGCAGACAATAGCGATAGGACTTTCAGAAGCTAGAAAAAAAGGAGCAAAAGTTCCTCAGAAGAGTGGATAGATGGAGGGCCCTTCTCTTTATTTAGCAGCTGAGTGGCTGGCGCCTTTTGTGGGAAAAGTCATTTTGGGTGTGGAAGGAAACACTAGAATTGGGAAAGAAAGACTCAGAGAAAAAACAATTTTAGATATCTTTTCGTGGGGCAAGCATCTTGTCTTTCAATTCGATGATTTTGCCTTGCGTGTTCACTTCATGTTATATGGCACCTTTGAAGCTATGCTAAAAGGTGAAAAGATCACGGGAGATTATCCTAAAAAAAGGGCGAGTCCCCGACTTACGTTAGTTTTTGAGGAAGGTCAAATCATCTTCTATAGTTCTTCACTAAAATATCTTGAGACGCCTCATGCTCGGAATCTTTATGATTTTTCAACCGACATTATGTCTTCTGTATGGGATTCAAAAAAAGCGCTGAATGCAGTAAAAAATCATCAAGAAGATGAGATAGCGGATGTTTTGCTTGATCAGACGATTTTTTCTGGAGTAGGGAATATTATAAAAAACGAAGTTCTTTTTTTAGTGAAAAAAAAACCTTCAACCCTCATCAAAGACATGTCTCATTCGCTTTTGCAGAAAATTGTAAAAATCGCCCAACAATTTTCTCTCCAATTTTATGAATGGAGAAAACAATTTGTTTTGAAAAAACATTATAGAATTTACCGAAAAAGTTTTTGTCCTTTATGTGGAGAAAAAGTTTGTAGGAAAAAGACCGGAAAGAGGGAAAGAGTGAGCTTTTTTTGTCCTAATTGTCAGAAATAGTCAGGATTTTCTTTTTTTTATGGGTAAAAAATGAACAGCTTACCTATCCATAAAAACCTCTACAAGAGAAATGAGGCAATGCCGCTTGTTTAAAATTATTTCCTACATTAACGTGATGTCTGGGTATCGGAAGCTTTGATTATTAAGCTTGAATTTGGGACGATTCATGAAAAACTTTTCTCAAATGCCTATCGCCACTTACCGCCTGCAGCTAAACCAAAACTTTACTTTCCGACATGTTGCAAGTCTTGCCGAATATTTTCACGAACTCGGGATTAGCCATTGTTATCTTTCTCCTCTCTTGAAAGCCAAGCCTGGAAGCGCGCATGGTTACGATATTATCGATCACAGCCAACTAAACCCGGAACTGGGAACCGAACAGGATTTCGAGGAGTTGATCAAAATTCTTCGTGTACAAAACATGGGCGTGATTTGCGACATCGTTCCAAATCATATGTATATTGGGGGAGCTTGCAACCATTGGTGGATGGATATTTTAGAAAATGGTCAGGCATCGCCCTACGCTTCTTATTTTGATATCAATTGGCATTCCCAGCGACCCGAACTAATCAATAAGGTTTTTCTTCCTCTTTTAGATAAACAGTATGGAGAGGCTTTAGAAAGTCAGGAACTGAAAATAGTTTTTCAGAATGGAGCTTTTTTTGTCGCTCTTTTCGATTTTTTGCTGCCAACAGATCCTTGGTCCTGGAATCTGATTTTGGAACCGGTTCATCAAACTCTCCAAGATGTGTTGACTAAGGATGACGACAATCAAATGGAACTCAAGAGCATTATTACAGCTATCATGCATCTTCCATGTACGACAGACCTCAACACAGAGAAAGTTCAAGAAAGGCTTCGTGAGAAAGAAGTCATCAAGCTTCGCTTAGCTAAACTCCTTGTCGACAGTCAGACAATTGCTGATAAGCTCGCTGAATATTTGGTTACCCTTAATGGACATAAAGGAGATCCTAAATCATTTGACGCTTTGGAGAATTTTCTGAATGGGCAACCATATCGTCTTTGTTTTTGGCGTGTGGCGAATGACGAAATTAATTATCGCCGTTTCTTTGACATTTTCGAATTTGCAGGCATACGCACAGAACAGGAGGATGTTTTTAAAGCCAGTCATGCACTGATCCTGGATCTTGTCAAAAAAGGATGGGTGGATGGGTTGCGGATAGATCACATTGATGGGTTGCGCAATCCTGAGCATTATCTTAAAAATCTACAAGAGAGCAACGATTCTCTAAAATATATGATTGTAGAAAAGGTCCTCTTAGGAAAAGAAAAGCTTAATCCTGAGTGGCCTATTGATGGTACGGTTGGTTATGATTTCTTAAATCTATTAAATAACTTATTCGTTGTACAAGCAAATAAAAAGGTCGTTTTTGAAATTTATCGAAGTTTCACAAACGAATCTACGAATGTTTTCGATTTGATATATGCTTGCAAGCGCTTGATACTACTCGTTTCGATGTCCAGTGAGTTGTATGTGCTTTCTCGTTATTTGGACTCCATTGCTGAACAGCATCGTAGTTCTCGCGACTTTACAGAGGCGAGTTTAAGAGCGGCTCTCGGTGATGTCATTTCATGCTTTCCGGTTTACCGGAGTTATATTCGCTCGGAGGCGGAAAATATTCGTGAGGAAGACCGACAGTATATTGTAACGGCGATTTCTCGCGCTAAAAGGCTGAATCCCGCAATTAATGCGTCTATTTTTGATTTCATTCAAAAGGTATTATTGCTTGAGGACCCACTCGGTTTAGACGAGGAGCAAAAGAAGAAGCGGCGAGATTTTGTCATGCGTTTTCAGCAGCTGACTCCTCCTGCAATGGGCAAGGGGTTGGAAGATACAGCGTATTATCGTTTTTATCCTTTAGCTTCCCTTAATGAAGTCGGAGGAGATCTACTTAGTTTTGGGATAAGTTTAGAGGCTTTTCAAAAAGCGAACCAAGAAAGAGGGGAGTTATGGCCCTGTGCGATGCTGACGACCTCCACACATGACACCAAGCGCAGTGAAGATGTCCGCGCCAGAATCAATGCGCTGTCAGAAATTCCAGATCAATGGCGGCAGGCTTTGACCCATTGGTCACAGCTAAACCAACAACATAAGATAAAAGAAGGTGAAGAACAAATTCCAGATGCTAATGAGGAATACCTTTTATACCAAACCCTTGTTGGCGCATGGCCTCTGGATTCTTCCAACCATTCTGAATTCATTACACGCATCCAAGCCTATATCGAGAAGGCAATCAAAGAAGCAAAAATAAATTCCAGTTGGATTAATCCTAACCATCGGTATGACATAGGGGTTCATCAATTCATTCAGAGGATTTTGAATCTCGATTCTGTTGAAAATCCATTTATAAATGAATTCAAAACTTTTATTCCGAAAGTAATCGCTGCAGGGATGTTGAATTCTCTATCTCAGGTAATCCTCAAATTGACCTTGCCAGGAGTTCCCGATATTTACCAAGGAAACGAAATTTGGGATTTCAGCCTGGTGGACCCAGACAATCGTCGCCCAGTTGATTTTGAAGTTCGAAGAACCCTCCTTAAAAGTCTGTTTGAGGGACATGAAGGTGAGCGTTGCGCCTTGCTTCAACAGTTGATGCATAATCCTGAGGATGGGCGGATAAAACTGTTTTTAACCGCCATGGCCTTGCGGTTGCGCCAGAAACTGCCTTCGTTGTTTCAGCAAGGATCATATCTGCCCTTAGTTGTAGAAGGGGACAAGCAGAATCATGTGATCGCCTTTATAAGAGCGTTTGAAAAGCAAGCGGTTTTAGTTGTTTCCACCCGGTTTTATATTCCTCTTATGCAAGAGGAAAATATAAGAATTCCAGTCGACAGGTGGAAAGATACGTATGTCATCATCCCTGAAGAATGGAAGAAAATGGTTTTTTATAATGTCCTCACGGGCAAGGAAGCGCCTTTTGATACGGTTAAAGGAGCTCTCTGTTTACGGCTTGAAAAAGTTTTAGATCCTCTTCCCTACGCGCTATTGGAGAGTGCATGACAACTGGAGCTTATTTTTTACCTTCGGGAGAGATCAAGTTTCGGGTTTGGGCGCCTAAAGCAAAGACATTGTCTCTTGTCATCGGCAAGGAAAAACCCATTCTCATGAACCCGCAAGAACAAGGATATTACGAAGTTATTGCCTGTTCTTCAAATGCGGAGATGGATTATTTTTTTAACATCGATGGCGATAAAATTCGTCCCGATCCCGCCTCAAGATGGCAGCCTTATGGAGTCCATGGGGCTTCGCGTGTTTACAATGCAATGGCCTATCAATGGGGCGATATACGATGGAAGGGGATTCCCTTAACAGATTATATCATTTATGAACTTCATACAGGAACATTCACTTCTGAAGGAACTTTTGAATCGATTATCCCTAAACTTAAACACCTGAAAGAACTCGGCATAACCGCAATAGAACTTATGCCGGTTGTGGAATTTCCTGGTTCACGCAATTGGGGATATGATGGAGTCTACCCTTATGCTCCTCATCATGCCTACGGGGGCCCTGATGGACTCAAACGCTTGGTTGATATGTGTCACCAAATAGGATTGGCGGTGGTTTTAGATGTCGTTTATAACCACTTGGGGCCAGAGGGAAACTACCTGGGAGATTTTGGCTATTATTTTACCGACCGGTATAAAACTCCCTGGGGTTTAGCGATTAATTGTGATGGACCATATTCTGATCCGGTAAGGCGGTATTTCATTGATAATGCCTTATACTGGTTGACAGAGTATCACATCGACGCTCTTCGCCTCGATGCAATAGGAACAATTTATGATTTAGGTTCAAAACATATTTTAAAGGAAATTTGGGAAGCTTTTCATCAGCAAGCGCGAGTTCTTGGAAGACAAGCATATATCATCGCTGAAAGTGATTTGAATGACGTTCGTTTAATAAATCCGGTTGAGAAAGGAGGATATGGCTTAGATGCGCAATGGAACGACGATTTTCATCATGCCATGCATGCGCTTTTGACAGGATGCCGGTCAGGGTATTTCAAGGACTTTGGAGAACAATCTCATTTGGCAAAAGCTTTGCAGGAAGGATTTGTGCATAACGGACAATGGGTGGAATTCCGGAACCGAAAATACGGAAGTGATTCAAAAAATATTCCAGGAGAGAAATTTGTCGTTTTTCTTCAAAATCACGATCAAATAGGAAATGCCTCCGAGGGCAAGCGGTTGAGCGAATTAGTGACAGAAGAACAATATAAATTGGCTGCAGCTGTTTTGCTATGCGCTCCAAATATCCCCTTGTTGTTTATGGGACAAGAATGGAAGACGAAGACTCCATTTTTGTTTTTCACAAGTTTTATCGATAAGGATCTTGCCGAGAGCGTCCGTGAAGGATATAGACGAGAACATTCTTATTATGGACATATGAATATGCTGGATCCTCAGGAGATCGCTCAATTCTCTCAAAGCAAGCTGTGTTGGCAAGAGTTGGATATTAAAGAACATAATTCAATATTTGAATATTATCAGACGCTCATACGATTGCGTAAGAAAGTTAGTTGTCTTTCTGATTATCGAAAAGATCTTGTTAATATTTTTTTTAAGGAAAAAGAACAATGGATGATTATAACAAGAGGGGAAGCAGGAGGGTCAAAGGTCATATTAATTGTCAATTTTGCCGCTGAAATCCGTGATATTGCGACTCCATTTTCGATTGGGGAATGGTCATTGCGTTTATTTAGCTCTTCTTGCAATTGGGAAATGCCAGACAGGATAAATTTGAAGGAGCCAGCGGTTCGCAAGATTAAGGTTCCCGCTTATACAGCGATATTATTCGAGGGAGAGGCATGACCAATATTCTGCCATTTTATATAAAGGATTGCGCCTTGGCCACGATAGCGACAGGTCTTAAGGCTCGAACGTTGATGGAATTTCGGGAAAAGTTATCTGCGATAGATCCCGCATGTGTATACTATCACTTTTGGAGCCCCCGTTTACGGCCTTCATTTGAGCATTGGCTATATCTTAATGACTTTTCTCAATGGTTTCGAAAAAGCCTTCATGACGATGTGCTTGCTGAAAGAGTCGACGTGTTGGATCCTACAGATTATGTCAATATGGAAGATCTGCGCGATGATTTGCTGAAGATTGTAGATCATAGGCTTCACGAAAACGAAGCTTTAGCATCATATCAAAGCGCTGAAGAATTCTATTTTGCAAAATCTAAGATTATCATCTTCCAAACGCGCCTTAGGTTTAGTCAACCTGCTGAACTAGTGCATATCGTTCCTCTTTTGACCCTCAGCAGCCTATTCTTTCATTTTATCGATGCCCGTCGGAGAACTTCAGATAAAATCGATGATTTCAGTTCATGGTTGAAAGATAGTTTCGGTGATGAATATCAGGATCTTATTAGCATGCTTAGAAAAAAAGACCCCTATATCATTTCTCTGTCTGATTTAAAAATAAAACTTATAAAAATGATTACGCAATATTTTGTTAAGGATAATGCATGAGTGATCAAAAAACTTTAGAAGAGTACGCCAAAGTTTGTGGCGCGGAATCCATCGATCAGTTGCACCAATTGGCTAACCCCTTGAAAGATTTGAAAATCGTGCATGTGAATTCGACCGCTAGCGGCGGAGGAGTCGCCGAAATTCTCAATAAATTTGTGCCTATGATGCAGGGACTGGGAATCGATGCCAAGTGGTTTGTGCTTGAAGGCTCTCCCGATTTTTTTGATTGCACCAAAGCCATGCACAATGCAATTCAAGGCAGTGAAATTGTTCTCACATCGACGCAGTTGAAAGTCTATGAAGATGTGAATATGCAAAATGGAGAACGCCTTAAAGATGTTCTGGAATGCGCAGACATTGTTTTTATTCATGATCCTCAGCCTTTGCCGTTAATACAGCATTTTCCTAATAAAAAAGGAAAATGGATTTGGAGATGCCACATTGATGCCAGCAATCCTTTTGGCAATCTATGGGATTATCTTAAAAAGTTTGTGGAACAGTATGACGCGACAATTTTCTCTTTAGCGGAATTTACTCATCCTCTTTCCGTGCCGATTTTTATTATAGCGCCCAGCATTGATCCTTTGGCCGAAAAAAATATCGAGTTGGCGGAGAATGAAATCGATAAGGTTTATGAGTTATTTGGTTTGGACCGTGCAAGGCCGATTATTTTACAAGTTTCGCGCTTTGACCGCTTTAAAGATCCTGTAGGCGTTATCAAAGCCTATCGTCTAGTGAAGAAAATTAATACTGACGTGCAGCTTGTTCTTGCGGGAAGCGGCGCTGCGGATGATCCGGAGGGAATGACAATTTTTAAGGAAGTGGAAACAGTCGCTGAAAATGATCCGGATATTCATATTTTGCTCCTGCCAAATGATGCTCACAGAATAATTAATGCATTGCAGCGTGCATCGAATATTGTTTTACAGAAGTCGATTCGGGAAGGATTTGGCCTTACCGTTGCAGAAGCTTTGTGGAAACGAAAACCAGTGATTGGCGGCTCGACAGGAGGAATACGCCTGCAAGTGATCAATGGAGAAACGGGATTTGTTGTGCAGACTCCCGAAGGAGCCGCTTATAGAATTCGTTATCTTCTTGAACACCCCGAAGAAGGCTTTCAAATGGGCGCCAATGGAAGAGAATATGTCAGGGATAAATTTTTGATCACTCGACAGCTAGCCGAATACCTCACTTTAATCTATTCCTTGCAATGCACTGATGCCGACCGCATCGAGCTGCCTGTCTAAAAATTTAAGGTTTTGATGATTGCTCTTGCACAGAAAAAAGATGGAATCGGCATAGAAGGCTATATTGCTATTTTAGCAATCATTAGCATAACCGTGCATTTAGTCCTTCGATATTTGATTCCCGATTTTCAGACGTACTCTCTTTATCCACTTTACATCACTCTTGCTGTGGGAGGGGGCATCCTTGTTTTTGACCTTGCATGCAAGTTAGTGACTTTCAAATTTGGTTCCGATTTGCTGGCGGGAATGTCTATCGTTACCGCCATTTTGCTTGAAGAATATTTAGCAGGGTCATTAGTGGTGTTAATGCTTTCAGGCGGAGAAACCCTTGAAAACTATGCCATAAGAACTGCTTCTAGGACGCTTGAAGCGCTTACAAAACGAGCCCCGACCACTGCTCATCGGAAGAAAAGCGATGTAATTGAGGACATCTCGGTAGATAAAATTGTTATCGGAGACACTCTTTTAATATTTCCACATGAAATTTGTCCCGTGGATGGTGAAGTGATTGCGGGAAATGGCGTGATGGACGAATCGTACCTCACAGGCGAGCCTTTTCTCATTTCGAAAGCTCCTGGCTCAGGAGTCCTTTCCGGTTCCATCAATGGGGATGCCTCATTAACAGTCAAAGCGACTAAATTGGCGCAGGATTCCCGTTATGCTAAGATCATGCAAGTCATGTCAGAGTCCGAACAAAAACGTCCTCGCATGCGGAGACTTGCCGATCAATTAGGAGCTTGGTATACCCCGCTTGCAATTATCATTGCAATTTTGGCATGGTTGATCAGCGGCAATGCTGTTCGTTTTTTGGCGGTGCTTGTGATTGCGACACCGTGTCCGCTATTGATCGCAATACCAGTGGCAATCATTGGATCTATTTCCTTATGCGCCAAGCGAGGAATTTTGATCAAAAATCCAATTGTTCTGGAGCAAATTAGTCAATGCAAAACAATGATTTTTGATAAGACTGGCACGCTGACTTACGGCAAGCCAACGCTTACTAATCAGACTATCTATAACAAGCGCAATTCGACAGAGATTCTAAAACTAGCAGCCAGCATGGAAAGGTATTCCAAACACCCGTTGGCAAGCGCCATACTGGAAAAAGCTGCAGAAGAAAATATCAATTTGATTGACGCACAACAAATAAACGAACCCAAAGGAGCGGGACTTCAAGGCGCTGTTGATGGTCATGAAGTCATCATCACTAGTCGTAAACAGCTTGATAAATTTGGTTTAGGAAAAGATATTGCTGTTTTGCCGCAGGGCGCTGGACTTGAATGTGTTGTTCTTGTCGATCATCAATTAGCGGCTCATTATCGCTTTCGAGACTCTCCACGAGCTGATAGTCAGTCTTTCATACAACATTTGCTTCCAAAACATGGATTTAAAAAAGTCATGATTGTCTCGGGAGATCGTGAAGAAGAAGTTAGGTATTTGGCTAATTCTGTCGGAATCGCAGAAGTTTATGCAGGCAAAAGCCCTGAGGAAAAAGTCGATATTGTTATGAAAGAAACACAATACGCGAAAACAGCGTATCTGGGGGATGGAATTAATGATGCGCCGGCTTTGCTTGCCGCCACAGTGGGAATTGCATTTGGCCGCAATAGTGATATTACAGCGGAAGCCGCAGGGGCTGTTATCATGGATAGCGCCTTGGAAAGGGTGGATGAGTTTTTGCATATTAGCAAGAGAATGAGAACTATAGCCTTGCAGAGTGCGCTTGGTGGAATGGCGCTTTCGATTATTGGAATGATTATAGCGGCTTTTGGTTTTCTCCCTCCCGTTGCTGGAGCCATTAGTCAAGAGGTTATTGACGTTATAGCGATTATGAATTCTTTAAGAACCATCTGGAAGCCAGCGATAATGAGCGATATGCCGCTTTCTGAAAACGAAACATTTGTAGCGTAGACTTCAGTCTGCGCTTGTTTTTGCGGGTTTTAACCCGCAAGTCACAGTGGATCAGGCCTTTGCGGGTTAAAACCCCCATCACTAAATATTTAAAATTTTCTCAGCAATTTCTTCAGTTAAAGGATAGTTGCTTGTATCCACTCTCATTGTCCACTGAAGTCGCGGAGTAAGTTGCACTGTTTTATGCATAGGATCTAACGGGGTAAACCCGAATGCTTCTAGCAGTTGTGTCTTTTCTTTCTCTTTCTCCGCTGCAATACTCCCATCTGCCATTTTTTGAGAGTATTCCTGTGGATGTCTTCTTTTAAAGTCCTGAATGCCAGCATCAAATTGTGCATCAATTACTTGTTCTACAGTTTCACGACTGACAGTGTCTATGACATCTTCTTCCTTATCTTCTTTTTTTCGAGGTCCAAAAACTTCAAGATATTGATGGAGGGGAAAAGTACCGGCTCGCACATTTTCCGGATGACCGTTATCCAAAGCCTCGCGTGTTCTTTGTATTAATCTGTTGGAAAGCGTAGTAAGTGTACAGTAAACAAGGACTTTTGTAATCTGTCCTCCTTGGTTTTCTAAAGGATGGTCATCTAATTTATCTAAATTGACTGTGTCCATAATTACGTTTTTGCCGCTACCCGCCAACTCATGGGCTTTATTCATGACGAGAATAGAAGAGTGAGGCAATGTCTCTATATACTTTTTACAGGGGTCCCGCAATTTCTCTGCGGTCTTTTTAGCTCGGGACCTGTCAATTTCCGATGCCTCACTGCAAAATTGGAATTGTCCTTCATCAACTGCATCATGGATATGATAGTTTTCATCTCGGGGAATGAGTACATCATGCAAATGTTGCCAATCCTCATTTGAAACCCCAAATTTTGTGTGATTCGCCTCTAGGTATTCATAAATACTTCTAGGTGGAGTTATGTCTATGCCCAATTCACTTTGATTTGGATCTAGCTTCAGGATAGCATTAATGATTGTTGTTTTACCCGCTGTAGAATGTCCACCGATGATAATGACACGTCCCCTTTCTTGTGGTTGTGAAGAAAGTCTTTTAATGGCGCTTAATGACATCTTGTCGCTGATCAGCGTGGAGCGCGACGATAATGGCGTAGTAGAGTATGCAATTTTTTGTTCCGCCACTTCTTTGTCCTCACTACCCGATGAACTGGACATTGCTCGTTTAGAGCTGTCCTTTATGCGCTTTGTTATTGAGCTAGACGAAGAGCTGGATGAAGAGCTCGACGAAGTTGAGCTGGGTGGGATTTGTTGTGTGGAAAAAACACTTGGCTGGCTTGGTTCCTTTGGTCCTACTATATTGGTCATAGCACCCCTCCTATTTACTAAAAAACAAATATTTATTAACAATAAAATATAAAACTAACTAATTACACATGCTCATTATATAATAAATAGAAATATTTAGCTAGGCGTTTTCGTAGGGTTTTCGTAGGGTAGTGAGGTCAGGCAAGGTTGAAGCATTTTGGAGCCTTGCAAAAGGAGAAAAATGACTTGAATTGATAATGCTTTGAAAATACAATAAGCGTCCTTAAGAGTTATAAGGAGAAACATGAAGGCGATTTTTTCAAGAAACCATTTTTATATTAATCCTGCTTTGCAGGCTAGGATAGCTACTGCAAAAATAGCCTTTTTAGGTACTGGTTTGGCAAGTACTTTAGCGGAAGTTATGGTGAGAACGGGTTTTATTAATTTTTTTCTTTGCGATGGAGACCTTGTTGAAATTTCTAATCTTAACCGTCAAAATTTTATCCAATCTGATATAGGAAAAAAGAAAGTTTCTTCCCTTAAAAGTCGCTTACATGCGATAAATCCGGATATTTCATGCACATGCTTAGATGAGAGAATCAAATCACTGCAACAGATTGAGAATGAGCTTAACGAAGCTGATATCATCATAAATACCGTTGATTGTGGACCTCTCTACTTTGATATTATTGAAACTTATCGGAAAAATAACAAATTAATTATTTGTCCTTTTAATCCAGGTTTTTGAGGATTAGTAGTCTGTTTTACCCAAACATCAACTTCAGCGTTTGATTTTTTCGAAACAGAAGTTGCTTGTGATGATACGGAAGTTGCTCGATGCTTGCTTGGAAAGCCTGGGGTCACAATTGCGGCTCAGATAGGTAAGGAAAATAAAGATTTTTTTGATGCACTTCTAGAGAAAGGCTATTTTCCTCAATTAGGAATTGGCGCATCTCTTACGGGTGCAATAACAGTCACATGCGCTGTTGACTATCTCAAGAGAGAAAATATAAGGTCTTCTCCAGATTTTTATTATATTCCAGCTCATTCCCATCAACTTTCTATTTATTAGTGTCTGGGGCTGTCTGGGGCCGGTTCTGCATAAATGCATGAGAGGTGATTGGGTTTATAGCGCAGACTGAAGAGGGAGTTGCAAAACTCACACCTTAGATGATGTTTCTTTTGGAAAGCTCCAAGTGAACATATGAAAAGATGTTTTATAAGGTCATTTGGATCGGCTTTATTTTCAGGTTCGCAAAGACGTCATTTACGATCATGAATTCGATACTAGTGAAGAATTCATTGGAAACGATCGCCAGAACTATCAAGGGAACGTTATGTCAGCAAATAAATCGAGTAAGCGTATTGTAGTCATTCCATATAATCCTGATTGGCCGAAGATGTTTGAGGCTGAATCGCAGAAAATAAAAGAAGCCTTAGGCGACAATTGTATCGCTATTCATCATTCGAGAAATAAGATTGTTTGGACAGTTTTGCCTTAATGGCTTCAAGAGCTTCAGGAAAAGTTTCTTTGTAGTAGTCTCCTCCAAAATGCCCCTGATCTATGGATTCATGGTAATCAGTATCGAGTTTTTTATGAATGAAACGCGCTTCTTCAACAGGAATCCAAGGGTCATTCATTCCTGCAAATTGAATGATCCATTGTTGATTTTTTTTAATCGCATTCCAATCCCAAGGAGTATCGAAATAACCACTCAATTTTTCCTTTTCAATGCCCAAATCGCTATGATAAGCGCCTACTAAGACAGAACCCAAAATTCGATTCTCCTCGGCAAATTTCATTGCAGCAATAGCGCCTGAAGAATGTCCTATGATAATAGTTTTTTCATCAGCCTTGAGAGTGTCTTTTAGAAATGGAATCCAATAAGAGACTCGCGCTAAATCCTCATCTGGAAATTGAGGCGCTTCAGTTTTAATCCCAATTTTTTCTAGCTCTCTTTTGAGATAGGGAAGCCAGTTGTCTGTCGGCTTACCACCACCATTCCCGTGAATTAAAATTGCTTTAATCAATTCCGTACTCCCGATCCCAAACCAAGAGGCTTAGGCTGAACTATCGTTATTTTCCAAATCCTTATAGCAGAATTCCAATCAACAGTGTTACGCAAATTTTACGCAACCTGTTATAGGATGAGGGCGCTAATATGCATTTATGCAGAACCGGCCCTATCATTTCTCTAGAATTTCTTCTTTTTCTATGTTAACCTCAAGCAGTTCCACGACAACTATATATGATAAAAGCTTATGAAAACAGCAGCTGTTTATGATCAGATCGGCAAGACATACGATTCAACCCGTAGAGCTGATCCAAAAATTGTATCTCGCCTGATAGATCTTTTGTCTCCAACCAAAAATGCTTCCTATTTGGACGCCATCAAGTGCATCTCTACTTTTGCTCTCGAAAATAATCAAGATGAAATTCAAATCGGCTGTCAAAAACTTCAAAGGGATATTAATTCAGGCGAAATTAATAAAATTATTGCCTCTCATGAAAGTGATCTTGGTGATGATGCTTTCATCACTTGCAGTAAACTTTAATGAACTGGAAGGAATGGAAATGCAAAATTTTGATAATGTTTAATAGAATGCGGCCCATGCGATGTTGTGGTTTTCTTTTTATTTTGACTCTATTTCTATCTTTGATGACGACATCTCTTAAGGCGATGATCAAAACTGAATTTTTGGACCAAGTTCTTTTGATTCAAAATTGCTCGGATATAGCATCCCTCTTTCCCAAAACTATTGAGCAGATAGATTCTAATTTCCAATCTGTTAAAAGTAATGTTACTGCTCGAATTCAGCAAATTATCTCTATTGCACCCGAAGATCGCACATTTGAAAATACAGTTCTTGAATATGATAAAACAATGGCTTATTTTCGAGCGCATGGCTGATCGTTACCCACAAGTCTAATAAAGCAGATCACCTCCTTCCAACATGTCTCGGAATCTTCTATAGCCCTTCCAGATGGTTTGCCATCCAGGTTCCCCATCTGATTTACGCCCTATGAAACCTCCTAAACGCGCTAAACAACGCCAAAAATCTCTCACCGTCTCCAATTTTACTTTCAGTTTTCTTTCTATGAGCATAATCCAACGTTTGGGCACGACTTCTTCGACTCGCCTCGTCGGAGACAGTCGACAGTGTTCTCTCATTGCTAAAAGCTGCGTCGCTATCAACCCAACCAATCCAAATAATGCAAGAATTCGACTCGCTTGTTTGAGCTGGTTATCTTCTATCTTAAAGCCTGTTTTTAAGACTTTATGATAATCTTCGATTAACCACCGCTTACGATAAATTGCGATGATTTTTAGAACGTCCTCCTCGTTTTCGACAGGGAGATTTGTAATCAATAACCATTCTAACTGAGGTCGATCGGGACACCACACTCGGATATACGTCACCTCTTCTTCCGCTAAAACACTTCCTTTTCCCGGAGGCAACAGCTTCGCTTTTGTCCAAGTTATTTCTAATGTTACTTCACCAGAAAACTCTTCGCCTTTTGCCTTCACATAAAGCTTGGATTTACACTTGGCTGTTTGTTTACGAATCCATGGGAAAAGACGCTTTTGGGCGCCATTAATTTCAACTTTACGATCATGACGCGCCCGTACTACAAAATTCCACCCATCATTGCTTGCTCCGTGTAGAAAATCGTAAATATCATTGGCACGATCACCAACATGTACCCATTTTTTTTGAGGACGTCCTATTTTTTTTAACGTCCTTAACCACACTTCAGATTCCTTAGATTTATCGTCCTTTGATTTCTTCTCAGGTCGAATCCACGCTTCTTGATAGCTAAGCCCCAAAATTTCAGTTTCTCCAGATTCATGGTATTTAGCGACCAAACACGAGTGAAACATAAGTCCATTCCCAGCGCTATCAGCAGTTGGCCCAAGTCCGTGTGTCCATGGATGAGAGTTGAATAAAAGTTCCGAGCCGTCCTGGATGAAAAGGACTAGATCCTCAGACCAACGAGCCTTTTCTATCACTTCTTGATAATGGGACTTTTGAAGAGCTTGATGTGTGACTTTGGGGTTATTAAAAAAACGATACGCCGCTTTCAGACCTGCCCAATCTTCAAAACGTTCAGGCAACGACTTTTCGGGGTGTGCTGCACAGGCTTCCGCGATTGTTATAGCTCTTCTATTTAGACGAACATCCTTTAAGTCTAGTTTAGCAAATTGTTGGTGGATCCATTGAGGCTTCATAAATGTATGCTCCTTGTGTAAAAGAGCAAACATTGCATTTTAACAATTTTCTTTGGATGTTTTTTTATGCCTCTATCAAGAAAAATACCGTGATTTAGACTTGTGGGTAACGATTAGGAGCGCATGGTCATGTGATAGAAATAATAAAAATGGTTTATCCTGATAAGCATATTCGTAAAAAAGCTGAAGAAATTCTTATTAGCTGGACAAATACTCAGATTGATTTGTTTGATGCCAATAAAGAAATTTATCGCGCCTTCAAAGAATATTCGTCCCTAAATAAAGAAATATTGAATAAGGAAAGAGAATACTATTTTTCGAATGCGATGACTACATTTCAAAGAGAGGGTCTGGAATTAGATTCCCAAG
>JABDEO010000046.1 GCA_013287015.1 Chlamydiota bacterium | reverse complement strand
CCATGATAGACTCCTCTAAAAATGTTCATAGTAGCCTATCTTAGTTCACTAGCATTTGAATGTCAATCAATACTTATCGTTTATCATTAAAAAAAACATGTTTAACGATGATATTTGATCAGCTGATGGATAAGGAGTTTGAAGCCCAATTGAACGAAAACATACGCTAAAAAATTTCAACAAGAGGCGCGAGCTTGGTAAATAGGATCGAAACCATTAGTTCGAATAATATTTAATAAAACCAATACAGGCCCTTTCGGTTTCTTCAATCCCCTTTCTAACTCAGAAACGTACCCAACAGATAAATTTAGATAATTTGCAAAAACGGCCTGACTGATATGCTCCCGCTCGCGTATAGCGCGGATTTCTTCACCATTAATTGGAACCGTTTTTTCAAGCTTTTTTTCCTTTTTTAAAAGACGCATCGTGATTTTTTGGAACTCTTCTTCATCTATAAGACCAATTTTTCTCATGCCTTTTGCTGTTTCAACGATTGTCTTTGTTACTGGACTTAATTTTTTTTTCATTTTATTACCTCCGTTAACTCACCTTCTTTAATGAGAAGTCGCTTATCTGTTCCTTTTTCGCAAACCTGGAGAACGGTTTAGTTTTAAAAATTTTCAAATCGTCCTCGCCTTCATCCTAAGTATAACGCCATAAGTTATAGTTTTCAACAACAATCCGCGAGTAGAACTTTTCTGTAGGGGGTCAGCATAGAATTCGGATCATAAAGCACGTTAAGGATTTTACGAAATCAGATTATGCAGAAAATAGCTTTAGAACATAGCTTGAATAAGGAAATAATGGATCAAACAAAATATAATTATTCCATCCCATTTGAAAAAAATGAGGCGTTAATAAAAAAAATTAATGAGATTGCAGGAAAAGTAAAAAAATTAATTCCAAACTGCTACGCGGACTTTAACAAAAAAGTCTCTAAAGAGGTGCAACAGCGTTGCCGACTTAGAAAAGAAATTAAAGAACATCGTCCGCGCCCCGTTGATCCCATCGCGGCCGAAGGGATCCATGGAACTGTCAAGATTACAAATCCTGATTTTGAGCGGATGTCGAAAACGTTGGCTAGAGACGTCTTTAAATGTGACAACCTTTCTGAAGGCTTCTATATTGAAAGCAATCAATTACGGAAATGAAAGATTGGAAAGACTTCAAAACATTCTGGAGCCGAACTGTAGAAGCCCTTCCTAATCCTGAAACAGCGCACCATGCATCGATCGCCACTCTCCTCGCAACCTAGTACACACTGTAGAGGGCGTTGCAATAAAGAAGCGCCTATTCCCACGACTTTCCTAACGCCTTGTATTTCTCCTCCAACGTTTTCTTCATGCTGGAAAAAGGCTCACTTGTTTTTACTGGATGAGGTAATGCAACAATCGCATCAAATGCCTCTTTTATTTGCAAGTACGCCTTCTTTGCTTTTGCTTTCAATTTCTTCTCATTAAGTGGCAGAGGTTTCTCTTTCAATTCAATAAATGACTTATACTCCTTTGAATCAAGTGCAATTTTGCAACTCGCCAGGGCTTTATTTTTTTGATCTTCCAATTTAATATCCCTAATGTTTAATTCATCTTCTTTGAAACTTTCTAATGGCTTTAGTTTGTCTTTTGCCGCCAGATATAAACGTTTTGCATCTCTATATTCGTCACTTGGACCATAATTATAGGCCCCGTCAATTTCTTCAAATTTTTCAACGAATGTTTTTAACTCTCTATAATAACTATCACCTTTTAGTTCACTCATTTCGTCCATTAATTCTAATGTTTTTTCAAAATCTTTGTCTTCTTTATCCTTTATTTTCAGTTTTTCTTGTATCTTTTCACTTGTTTTTTGAATTTTTGCGCACAGCGCTTTATATTCTTTATTAATATTGCTTTGATTTAGCCAAAACCCTATTTGTGTTCCTTTGTTTAGAAGGGTGGTCAATTTTTTTTGCGCTGTTTTAACCTTATGCTCCTCTTGTTGAATTTGACTACATGTTTGATTAATGTCGGCAATTTTTTTATCAAAAAATTGTCTTACAGGCCCCTTATTTGGCGCTATCCGCGTGATGTTGCTGACAACTGTCATTGCCAAAGCGCCATCAGCAGCCGAAGTCACTTCAAGATTATTCATTTTTTCATACAGTTGATCTAACGTCACTGTTGTTGCTCCTTTCCTTGAAGGAACAAAACGACGCTCTGACTCCAAATACTTTAAGTCGGCCGTCATTTCTTGAAATGCTTCCCATGTACTAACATTCTTAAAATCTTGAATACTCATAAAACCTCCTGACTTATTATGTTTTCGAAATTCTATAATTTAATTATAACACTGAATATTAATTTAAATAAAAGTAATTTGTTTATTTGTATATGGTTTATTTATGAAATTATTGATTAATGCAATGCGCTTTGATTTATTAGACTTTTCGAAACCGGCATTTGATTTGATCATTCATCTTACGCAAACATGTCAGCGATTCCCCCAAAAACCCGTCAAACTTGTCACTGCCGCCACAGAAGGTAATCAGGCCGTCTCGGCCTGATTCTAATGAAAGTCCACTTTGAACAACGCGAGTTAAGGTGAGTTTGACGCTTTGATGCTTTTAAAAACGCAGGGTATTTTTGGGGTCAGACCTGGACTGAAACGAATGGTTAATTTTTGAAGAAAATCAGTCATATTTTATTCCCCTAATTTTGGCGCCGTTTTTCCACGTCAATGAGTGGTAGGGACGATGGGGACTCAAGCGACCTTAGGGACATTGGAGACAGGGACAAACAACCTGATTGTCCCTGTCTCCAATGTCCCTAAGGTCGCTTGAGTCCCCATCGTCCCTACCACTCACTGGCGTGGAAAAACGGCGCCAAAATTTAGAATCAGGCCGAGACGGCCTGATTACCTTTTTCGTTCAGATGATACGTGGCATCGCGTCAAATTGTTCAAAGTAAAATGCATTTAGAGCAATTATTCATATATGCTTGCCATTTTTTTTGCGCCGTTTTAATATCGCTAACCAGCAAAACAGCCAATTTGTTAGGCAAAATATTAGGGACAACACGAATCATGAAATCATAAAATAGGACAAGTTCATTAATCAGTTTTTTATGATCTTTTGATAGTCTGGAAGCTCCTAATTTAACAAAAAGGGCATCCGCATCATAAACGTTAATGCTTATCTTTAAAGAATTAAAAACTCTTTGATGAGCTTCTTCTGATTGCGCTAATGCAAAATCATCTTCATCAAAATACGAGGTCATTTTAAATAAGTCTTCAGCGGCTCTTACTGCGTAAAAATAAGCTAACGCTCCATCCGCCGCTCCATGTATTGAAGATGATTTTTCGCCCGTTTTTTTTGCAATTTTCAGTAAAACAGTTTATAAAAGGCTCAGATCGTTGCGCCAATTTTTTCTTATATTGACTAACCGGTATACTTGAATCTTTTACGTTCATGACTTCTTCTATCGATTTAATGAGTAGTGAAGAAAATAAAATATCTTCAATTACAAAATAATATGCATATTGAATGCTATCCATGTAAATTGCATTAGAACATCCTTTAAAAAATAATTTAAAGAAATTAATAAAACATGGGTATTTGTCAACGCCAGTTAATATGCCTGACACGTATCCTAACTCAACATGTCTCAAAAGACCTAGAAAATTATACGGATTGCTATTTTCTAAATGGTCCACCAACAGCTCTTCAAAATTTTTAAGGCGCTCTTTTTCAAGTTCCGTCTTTTCACGAAAGTGCAAAAAATAGAGATAATGCATTTCATATAAAATTTGTTGCTCTCGCATTGGAATGATATTTTCACAAAACGTTTTTTTGTTTAAATGCTGTTGATATAAGTGTATAGGAGGCAAAGCAAAACCTCTTGTCACTATAGGCAACCACTTTTTATAACAAACAAAGAACCGGTCAGCTGCAGGAGATAACGCCAGATTTTGATAATACATGCTTCTTGCATGATGCACAATGGCGTTTTGTAAAACGATAAGAATAGTATAGCCATTTTTAGGATCACATTGCGCATATAATTCAAAAACTTCAGAACGATGTAACTGATCCAAATAAACAATTACATTCTCTATATTACTTAAATCAGCCTTTTGAAGTTTTGAACTGAAGCGTTGCAAAGGCGTGGCAAGTATTTTTTTAAAACCTTTATAGCAATTCACCGAAAAGAAAATTCCAGCGAATCTATTTAATGCAAGAATTAAAAATATTGTTACATCTTTTGTTTTTTTGTTTTGGCAGTTCATAATTGTCTGAAAGCACTCATAAAACTTATCTTCCATTGCTTGGGAGATAAACCTTCTTTTCACTTGCTCATTTAGAGCATGCTCTTTGCCTTTTTTTTCTAAAAATGATTTCAAAAAATGATAAAAGAGATCATTTAAATATGAATCATGCTCTGCATAAAAAGTATTATAATAGTTTTCAAATAAATTTAAAAACAGCAACGTCTGTTTTTCATTAAAATCGGGGTCATGCGCTTTAAAAACATGGAGCATGACTTTACAAATTCCTTGAATTATATCGGCAGAATGTTGCTTTTCTGCAAAATCGCAACCTCTCTCGAAAATTTCCAGGCCGCACTTCCAAGAGCTTGTGGCATTATTTCGAAAAATAGAACAAGCTAATAAAAAATTTTCAGCTTTTTCAGACGATTTTAAAATTTTTATTAAATAATCATTGTAAAAATCTAAATAACTATTATCTAAATTTAAACTGTTGTCATTATAATAGACGCTTTTATTGTTTGCGCTTATCATCTGTAAAATGGCATCGGCGAATGTTGCATATGCTTCAACATGCATTTGATTTGGAGGCTTTTCACATAAATTTACAAGATGATCGAATAGACGGAATCCAAACTGCGACCAGAAAGGCATTTCGGTAATCCGGTTGTTCCAGCAAACATTTAAATTTTGCACAACAGCGAAGGTTAACTCCGGATCATTTGTTTGCATCGCCAGCAACAAGGCATTCAGTAGTAATTCTTCGCCTAATTGGGAGCTCGCAGCGTCTTTTGAATGCAACAGCTGCTGCGCTAAAGGAAGCATATTGACATTGCCTATGCCGCATTGCATGACAGACCACGCAATTTTACCTATTTTTAGTAAAGAAGAGGGCTCGCAGTTCATTGTTAAGGCTAAAATTGTTTTTTTGGAAAAATCTTCCAGATCTTTAATCACTGCCCTTAAATGCTTTTGCAACTCTTCCGAAGGATCTTCCCAAAGAATTATTTTACAAAGGCGTTGATGAAGTTCTAGGGAGAATTCGTTTGCAGGGGCATATTTCTGATATGCTTTTATCCACGCAAGCGCTAGCGCATCTTTATCTCCTTTTTCTTTTTCAATGAAAACATAAATCGCTTTTAGAAGATGAGTCGATCTCTTTTGAGAATTGCTTCTTATTGTTTTTTTTACATTTTCCTGCTCAATATGCTTCATAAATTCCAAGGCCATTTCCCAGAAAGATAACTTCTTTAAAGCAATAAATGAACATTCATTTAAGAGTTGATTGATCACTTCTTCACCCAATTCTTTATTTATTTTTTCCCAGCTTTTTAGTGTCTCTATAGCGAGTTCCACTGGAAAACGCTTAATAGGGAGATAGTGCGTATAAATATTTGAATGAAGATAGTTAGCCAGGGACTGTTGGCAATCCTCCGGTTCGGTGTCATCCATGTATAGATGCTTAATTGCAATTTGCAATCGCATCTCTTCCATATAAGAAAAATCATACAAAACGATGTTTGCATCGCCTTGCATCCAGGCAAGTAAGCAGAATCCTTCAATCAAGGTTAAAATTGGTTCCGCTAATTCGGGATGGCGCTTGACAAGCGTAGGAAGAGTGTGAAATGCATCGTCTTTCATAAGCCAGGTTTCCGCAAAGGTCTGTAGATAAACTTTGCGTAGAGTTGAGTCCTCTATTTTATTTAAGAAACTCAAAAAACATATTCGATTCAAAATGGCTGCGATGCGATTTTCACCATAATGATTGTTCAGAAAAAGATGATATTTATCGCTGAATTTTAGTTTATCGTAAGGTTTGTCTAGCTCATTCGTTGCCTGAATAAATTGTTTAAGGGCAATCTGAAGAATCGAAGAATCGATAGGACCTTTTCCTCTGCAAGCATCAAGGGAGAGACGCATAATTAAATCGCGTTCGACTTTCTCGGGATCTGGAATATTGAGTTTATAACAAAACAATTCCTTGAGAGTTTTATTTATTTCTTGACGGTTGCATATGGTGTGTCCGTCATAACAGTGAATGATGTGAGTGTTGCAATTCAAGTGGAGTCTTTCATCGGTAGAGACGTATCCACGCCAGGGCATGGAACGACACATGAATTTTAAATCAAGCCGATCTAAAGAAACGAGAAAGCCTGCGCATTTTTGCACTTGGTCTCCGGCATCGGTATATGCAAATGCAATTTTGTTATAAACATAACGTCTTTCAAGGTCTTGCTCATTAAAGGGAATGTCCTTTCCTTGCATTTCCCCAATCGTCGATACGACAATTGCGGCGATTTTTTTTAATGTCGCCTTGATGTCTCCTTCTTGCACTGGAAAAACGCTGAATTCAATATCGATATCCATTGCTCTTGAATTCAACAATAATAACGAACGCAGCGCGCCGGCTGTTAGCTGATAGTCTTTTTCTTGAACGATTTTAGCGTCGAACGCTTTCATGGCAATCATTTCGACGAGTTCTTTTAGACAGAAAGGGATAACGTTTCTGTCTTTGTTTTTGAGGGTTTTTTCCCTTAGCATGCGCGCGATCGAAAATTCGCGATCAAGTCTCTCTTTTTGTTCTTGTGATAAGGCAACTCCTCCAAATTGATCTGTAATCATTTGATTTTGTATTCCGTTATACGTAGTGTTTACACCCGGATCCCTCTCTGTGGACTCTGTGGTGGATATAAAGCTTTAAATTGAATCATTTTAAGGCTCTATATCCACCACAGAGCCCACAGAGAGCACAGAGAGGGGTAAGCGCTCATCTTTGCATCTCGTCCAAAACTTTTGCAATTGTCTCATCCAGGAGTATTGCAAAAGTGAGCGCTTACCCCTCTCTGTGCTCTCTGTGGGCTCTGTGGTAGTCAAAAAGCCTTAAAATGATTCATTTTAAGGCTTTATATCCACCACAGAGCCCACAGAGCGCACAGAGAGGGGTAAGCGCTCACCTTTGCATGCCTAAACTTTGGACAAAAGTTGTATGCATCTTCTTTTCATGTTTTTTATTTTCTCAGTAATTAAGGTTGCTTCAGGTGGAGATAAAAGCTGTGGCGCCAAGTGGGTCATGAGATCAAAAAATGCACCAAAAAAATAAAAATCGTCCGGAGAAAGCATTTTAAAGTCATCATCACTATATAGGTCAAGAAAACTCATTAAAGCCTTTGGAACTAAGCAAAGGTTGGCTTTTGCAACACCAAAATCTTCAATATTTAAATTAAGCAATGGTATAAGTAAACTCGTTCCACCAATACTCTGTGTGTTGCCAATACTATCTGCATATAGCTCCGAAATTACGAACGCTTGATGTGGATTAAGCGCTTTCACATTTTCACTCATTTTTCTGAATTCTTCCTGGAATACCACGATTTTTGATTTGGATGTCTTGTTTTCAACGCATTTGACAATTAATTTAGTTGTTAATATATCCATGCTTATTTTAAAAAAAATGCCAGAAAAATAAGGGACATTTTTCCGAAAATTTAATTCTTTTTTCATAATTTTATAAATATTTATTAAACATTTCATTTCTTGAAAGCTGCCAGTAGATAGTAAATTGGCAATGGCGTCAATACACCTTCCACGAAATAAATCAAGATGGATTATGACGTTATTTCCGTTTTTTACTCCATCTTGCAATAGAGAAGCAAATATTTTCAGTCGCTCTTCTATTTCCTTTTTTTGCTCGCTATAGAGTGAAACAATGATGTCGATTTCCATCTCAATTCGATCGCGTCTCATCGCTTCAATTATCGCAGGATCTAATTTATTAACAGGACTATCTTTGGAAGCGGCGTGAGGGTAAATAGCATATTTATCCGCTTCCCTTAACAAAGCCAAAGAGTCTACATTAAGAGGGATTTTGTTGGACTGCATTCCATCAAATAAAATCTTTAGCGCTAGATGACAATCATACTGAGCATATTGGGCGCTAAAAGGAATGAAACCCAGACCCAACATGACAAAAGGTACGGTATCTTTTGCAATTTTAAAATCCGTGTCTTTTTTCAACAATCGACAAAATTCTTGCATTGTTAATTTGATGATATCGCCAAATTTGTCAAGGTATTTACCTGAAAGATAAATCCTCGCAAAAAACTCAAACTTCTTAACCATTACGAATGCATCAAATTTCATAAATCGTTTGAGCGTGCTTTGCCCTGCAGTGCATAGACACGAGCAAACCTTTTTTTCCAATTGTCTTAAAATGGAAGAAGAAATTGTAAAAGTTTTTCGTATAGGTCGCTCTTGTTTTTGAGATTCAGATATCAAAAATAGATCTAAAAGTGTATAAACAAATGTAAAATATCCCTCTGTCAGTTCACTATTCTCTTTCTTAGACAGTTCTTCCAAAAATAAATAAAATTTCTCAATCTTATCTAAAAAAATATCCGCATGGTGTTTGTCAAAAACGTATTGCTCATCGGAAAGCAAATGCACCATCAGGTCTCTGCATTTGAGAAATAGTTCTCCGGAAACTGCAACACGGGGTGAAAGAACAGCGGAAAAAATCTCTAAGGCGCATGTTAAAGAAAGCTTGACGCCTCCTGTAATAAAAATATCACAAGCCATTATTAGATTTGCAGACCCTCCGGAGGTTGTTGGTTTAAGACCATATCTGCTAGTTTCTCCTGTGGAAACCCCCGCAGCGAAGGCTGAAATGGACAACTTTAAACCAGTAGCCTTTGCGGATTCAATCAAGATTTTAATAAGTTTTTCGTTACATGCTTCTAAATTGATTTCGTCCTTTAAGTTAAAATCTGTTTTTTTTAAAATTTCAGAGATAAATTTTATATCTATCTCACAATGCTTTTCTCCTTGTCCTTCTTTGGATAATTTTTCGGCGTAAACAAGCAAATGGTAGATAATCTGACGTTGAGAAGAGGCATTCAGATTTTCCTGGAAATGGAGAATATACTCTTTGAAATCTAAAAAAAAATTCACTTCACCAATATCTAATTGCGTACTTCCCTTGATGATTTCTAGAAAAAGCTGTATTTCTAAAGGTTTTTTTGCTTTGATATACTTGTTTATTAGCAACTGAAATAGTTGGATATTTTTTGTCTGACACAAAGTATAAACAAGCGTCTCTCCTCCATTTGGCAATGCCTTTGCTTTTAACCAAACCATTTCGAAAAGTTTGAAACATCCTATTTCAAAAAGACCCTTTAATATTGCTTCACGTTGAGACAGAGAAATTTTATTGATGTCGCCTTTTAAGATATAATTAACAAAATAGCGTAGGGGATCTTCCACCTTGGCAAATGATCCATTACGAAATGAGCTGTTAAGTTTTTGTAAGACATCAATATAGCGCTCTATAATTTCCGCATTCCACTGCGCCAGCAAACCATTTAAGAGAATTAGAGCAAAATAACACTCCTTTCGTTCTATTGCCTCTTTGACTAAGCTGATTACAATTGCAGTAGCTTCTCGATATTTTGGCTGAGCTGTTAGCGGCCCGCTTTCATCTAAAAATTGTTTAAGAGCCTGTTGTTTCAACTGTTCTCTCATATCATCCGTTGGCGCAGCTTGATGCAAGCGAAGAGTCAAATATAGACGATAGGTATATTGGCTATTTTTATAAATCATTGGATGCAAGGATTGTTCCACAGTCCAAAGCTTGAGCGCTTTCTCAGTTTTCCCTATGCTGATAAAACGATCTATCAACGCATGCGTCATCTCCTCATGTCCATCTTCCACATGCTGTCTGAGCTTGGACCATAGATGATGCGCTATGTCTGGGTCAGCTGCAATTATCGGCTTAATAAATGCGCTAATGCTTTGGACCTTATCTTTAGAAAGCTTCAGCGTCATAAGTTCGCGAGATAAAGCATCAAGAGATTCTTCCTTTTGAACGCTTTCAAGAGAGCGGAATAATTTAGACGATTCTTCAAAAACGCGCTGGGCGCATCTCGCACAAGCCGTTGCTAAATTTTCAAGCAATCTAACCTGAACCTTATGCTGCAATTCCGCATTGGAACTTTGATTGGCCTGTTCAACAAGAAGAGCTTCTCCCAAATGATGAGAGGATGATTTTTTTGTCGCCAGCAGCTTGTCAATTAAAGAAGCGATCTTAAGAGCGCCCATGCGCTCCCCTTTCAGAAGATCCAATGCTAATTCCCCAACTTTCTGCAAATATGAAGAGGGGTTGGAACACACATGGAGGATCCATTTATTGAAAATGAGAATCAATTCGCGATTAATCGTTGGCGATTGCAAAAGAGTGGACATCAGCAGATAAAAAATATCTTCATTTTCCGGAACTTTTAGAATGCTCGCTAGATGTCCTGCAGCCCTTACTGATATTTCAGGAGATTCTTGCATGATCAATTTGATGTTTCCGCCAAGCTCTGCCGGGAAATCACTCCACAAAAGCATGCTGCACAGATTGATGCGGAGCCCTGCTTCCATATTGGATGAAGTTTGGTAATTTTTTATCCATGAAGCGGCAAAGAGATCTCGTTGAGTTTTATTTAAAAAATCATTCTTCGCGCCTTTGTCTATAAGCCCATAAGTCGCCTCCAGATTTTGTTGTTCATCTCTAAGAATAATGGAAATGGCGCTTGACACTGAAGCGCGCACATGAGGCTGCATCTCTTCTGTGGAATCCAACAGATTAGGGAGTCCTTTTAGAAGTCCTTTTAGCAATCGAGAGTCATAACATTCACTGGTTAATAATTTGATGAGTCTATGAAGAAGCGGGGCTTGCGATTTTTGATGCAGGCCTTCCAACTGAAAAGTCTGCTTGTGCAATTTCGCAGTTATCCATCTTTTAACAATCGTTTCTTTAGTTGCAACCTCTTCAGACAATTGCTTTAGAACATATTCATAAAATTCTATATGGTGACTGCGGTATTTGGTTAATGCTTGTTGCACATGCTCTTGTTCAAAGCCTTGCGTCAACTTTTCGATTATTTCGACGAAAGAGGTCGCCGCCAATGCAACGCCGGGACATCCTTTGACAATTTTATGAATTTCCTCTTCAGAATACGCCTTTGCTATCTCCTGCCAACCCTCTATGAATTCTATTGCGGTTCGCAAAGGCGAATGAGTCACGAAAATATATTGACAATGTTCTTGTAAAGAAGGTTTTTCAGAAGACGGAGAAAGAACTTCATTAATGGACGTAGAATATGTTAACGCCAATTGCGGCATAAGAACATCATCATTAGGCGGCAATGCATATCCTTTAATTCGGCTATCCCGCTGCATCCAAGATAATAAATAAATTCCCTTGATTAATTTTAGAAACGACGGAGTCAGTTCAGGATGGGCGCTGATGCATGCCGGAATGATTGTAAAATCACTTTTTTCTTTCAAGCATCCCTCTGCAATGCTTTTATAATATTTGTTGCAAATTTCTTTTCCGTTATAACGCAACAACATAAGAGAATTGAAAAAATTTATTGCTATTGCGGTTACTCGCGCTCCGCAATGACTTCGCTGAAAAGCAATCAATTTTTTTGTAAAACGGTTTGCATCTAAGGGAGCTTCCAATCGATTCGTTGTTTTGTAAAGCTGCTCTAACGCCAATTTTAAGTCCTTTTGATAGATTCCACTGCCTCTATCTATGCTTAAAACTAAACGCCAAAATAGATCCCGGGTGATTTTTTCAGGTTGCTCGATTTCTAAAGTATGAAGCGACATTTTTTCCAATGCCTTATAAAATCTTGCTCGATCCCGATGTTCTATGCTGTACAGCTTTCTGACCTTAGCGCCCATGCGAATGCGAAACGAATTATCTGATCCGACATGCCGATGCCATGCCTGATCATATATAAATTTCAGATCAAGCCTTCCAAGATTAAGAAAAAGGCCCACGAATTCACCTTGGCTGTTCGTCAACACCGCCTGACGATGCACCCAACGTTTTTGAAGACATCCTATAAGATTAGCTAAGACATCGTAATTATTTGGCCTATTATTTTGTAAGCCATATTTGTATGCTAAAGATTCTTTAATCTGCGCTTCAAACGACCAATTTTTATCGATTGTTTTTTCCATGCAAGAACCCACAACTCCAGCAAGATGATTTAAGATCTCATCGACTACTGATTTAAATTCTAAATAGGGCAATCGATTAAAAATCTGTGTATTCAACAACCTATTTGGAAAATGACGACAAACAACATTGAGGATGTGTCTAGGATTCAGGTGAAATTCACAATCGATGTCCTCAAATTCCCGTCCGGCTAAAATATGTGAAACGACGCCCCCAATCGCTTCCGGATCCCCATCCGTCATATTGCAGCATGACAGCCATTTTTGAATGTTCCCGATGAGGTCATGATATGTATAAACAACAAATGGCTGATCGGGACCCTCAACGACGGTTTCTTTATTTTTTCTAGAAACGCGTTCTTGCTTAAAAATATTTTGAAATTTTGCGTCCTGCTCTGGAGAGATTTCAACGCTCCAATTGTCTTCTTCGAGCGTTTTTCTTTCCGATTCTCTTTCATTACGGGAGGAAGAGGGATATAAATAAACATAATTATCTGGGCGCCTGAAAAGTGGATCCATTTTCACCTCTCATGCAAAGGTGAGCGCTTACTCCTCTCTGTGCTCTCTGTGGTAGCCAGATAGCCTTAAAATGATTCCATTTAAGGTTATTTGGCTACCACAGAGCCCACAGAGAGCACAGAGAGGAGTAAGCGCTCACCTTTGCATGTTGTTTAACGCAAGTTTTGGATAAACGATTGCCCTGACATTGACGCTTTGGCGCGTATTTTGGGGTCAGGCCTGACCCCAAAAATACCTTGGCGTTTTTAAAAGCATCACATTTGTCTCTCCCGGGGCGCGAGGAGGCATCGTTTAGACAAAACTCGCGTTGTTCAATACTCTTGCAATTGTCTCATCCGGAGGAGTTGCAAACAATTACTGATCATTTTTCATTTTTCGCCCATTATATTGCCCTATTGATTAAACTGAACATAATTCGAAGAAGCCTATCCATCCACAGGCATTTCAATAAATACTGTATTTTCCGCTTCTTTCACTTCTCCATAAGTATACATTTCATAAGGAGCGCCCGGAGGAGCTGAATTCTGTAGAAGAATTTCATGACGAAACACGGTCGAAGAGACGGAACTGCCCATTAAACGTTTTTCCCATTCTTCTTGTTGAGTTTTTATCTTAACAATAAGCTCCGAGAGCAAGGATTTATGAAAAATTTCCTCAGCCATTCGCATAATAAAACGATAACCTTCAGTCATTTTCATAATGACTTCTTGTGGAACAGGCTCATCTTTTCCATAGAGGGCGTCTACAGTATAGGTTTCCATCAGAGTCATCATGCTATCGATTATTCTTTGTGTCGCTTGTTCTGACTTTGCCTGAATAAAATTCTCTTCACTAAACGCATGCATATTTTGAAAAAGATTGGGCGCCAAGCCATAATTTATGGCATAAATTCGAGATGTCGCTTTCCAATGTGGAGAATCATTATCAGTAGTATATTTATCCGCAATTTTCTCAATTTTATTTTTAAATGAATTTAAAAACGCGTTCTTTTTGACGCCCCACTCATTTTTATAGCTTTTCATTATTGAAGCGGAAGAACTTGGCGTAATTTCTTCAATACATTCAATAACTAACCGATACGATAAAAGATCCATTAAAAAATAAATAAAGCACTGATTTAAAGCATTATGATAATTACATACGCGTGAATTACACATAACAGTTTTTAATATCGCAATAAAACATGAGTATGAATCATTTTGAAGCAAAATATTAGAAATAAATTTACTGTGGCAATTAGTGAATGGGTTTAAATAGAAAATATAAAGGTCTTTTGTTTTATAAAATATTTTTTTTATCAAAAAATCCAGTTTCTCTAGTCTTTTTTCTTTAAGATCTTTTCTTGATATTCTGTCCATTATCTGGATATTATGTATTTCCATCATAAATCTCTGTTGCGTAAGCAAAGTAAATTCCATCTCATTTAGCTGAAATTTAAGAATTTCATCTTCTTGTGAATCTATGAGGTAAGGAAAAAAATAATCCACTTTATCTAGTAAAGCAACCCATTGGCTACAAAGCTGAGAGGTCTCACTGTCTTGCGCGCCATGGCTTTGTATTTCTTTTGCGATCGTCTGATGCAATTCAAGGAGAATAGAGTGCCCTTCTCTAAGCGCATGAGTGAAATACAGCCGCAACGTCTCATCTTGCGACATTATTGCCAGGTAATCTTTGAAGAATCTAAAATCGCGGTTGGTTTTTTTTATCCATTGCTCCAAGGAAACCAAAGGAAATCTTAAAATATCTCTACTAACAAATTGATTGTCCTTGGCAAGATATTCTTTTGCGAATCTACTGATTCGCATGAATCGAGAGAAATATTCAGAAAATTCCAAGCTGCTTTTACATTGATTAACTGTCAATAAATCGCTAATACAGTGGAAAATTTTATCTTTCAGCTCAGTTGGTCTTATACTTGCAGTCTTTTCCTTATTTAAGAAAATTTCAAAAAGATCATAAGCAAGCTCTAGCCTTTCAGTTATCGGTTTTTTCTTACAAATATAATTTGTTTGAATAATATTTAAAAAAGACAGCCTATTTTCGATAGCGAAATATTTTCCGCCATTCATTTCCTCAAAGGCATATTTTGTTAAACGACGCAATTCTTCTGCTAGCTCCTGAGTATGTTTTTTCGCATCCATTGAACTCGCGCTATTTAATATTTTTAAAAATTCTTCCTCACTTTCGATTTGACTATTTCTAAAAATGGAACAAGCTTTTATTAGAACAATGGATGTAGAAACTTTAGAGAAAATGCGGGCCATTTTAAGGCTGCACTCTTTCCACATATTATTTGCTTTAGATAATTCAGGTTTTTTCAATGCGATTCCTGTAAACAGCACAATCACAAATGCAGCATAGCCTTCAAATTGTTTCACATTTGCTTTATCCCTGCACAGTTTTTCAATATAATCCAATAAACAGACAAAAATAGTCGGCCAATTTGTGAATTCAAGATTTTTCCAAGATTGCATCTCAATAAAATAATCTTTAATCATAAGAAACATCTGTTTTGATCTCAATGGATCTAAATGCATCAGACCCTGAGCAACCGCTAAACATAATTCGGGCGTAAGGGGTTCTTTTGACTTCATATATGAAGTGATGACTAAAGAAATCCATTTAGGGTTTTTACTTTCGCATAATTTAAGACCTATTTCTTTTCCACCCATAGGCAATAGATTTGATTTTTCCCAAATGAGATCAAAGCATAGCTCATGTCCATTTTTTAATAAGGCAAGGAAAAGATTTTCACGATGTTCACTCGAAAATTTATTAACTATATTGACCGTCCCTCTAATTAAATCCAATAATGTATCTAGCATCTGTTGACATTTAGGAAGCTTTTCTATGGCATCGCTTAATAAGCAGATCGCTTCATCATCCCAATTCGGAAATATATTTCTTAATATATATATAACCAGTTCGTATTCTCCTGCGGCCTTCATATCTTTAAGCAACGATTTCGAAGCTTCCATCGCCTCTTTACTTTTTGGCTGATTAAAAACTGGGCCGGATTCTTTGTAGAAATTTTTTAAAACTTCTAAAATCTGTTTTTGCTTTTCGCATAATTTTTGCTTCTTCAAAAGATAAAACAGCTGAATAGCAAGGTGGAGACGGTGCGTGTATTGGTTATCTTTAATAGTCATTGGATGCAGGGATTGTTCCGAAGTCCAAAGCTTGAACGCTTTTTCAGTGTCTTCTGCACTGATAAAGCCTTCTATCAGCAAATGC
>JABDEO010000045.1 GCA_013287015.1 Chlamydiota bacterium | reverse complement strand
TGCGGCTTCCATCGAGCCATGGTTTCCAACTGAGCATAGGAAATCCATTTCCACCGCTGAAATCCACTCGCCATAATTCGAGTTTATGGGAGCCTGGACTGACGACAAAGCCGAATGCATCTGTGGACCAATTGCTGTCTGCAAACAGAATAGGAGCCGGCATCATGTATCCCAACTCTTGAGCGGCGCTTCTCATCTGGGCTGGAACATCCACCGGAAGGGAGGTAACGCCGTACAACAAACATAGGACGGCTTGAGCGATCTCCATGAGTGTTTGGGCGCTCATGATGTTGCTATGTCCTCGCCTGCTGGAACATTGTTGAATTATTTCGGCTAATTTTGTTTGAATTTCTGAAGGAATATCGATTTTATCAAATATATTTTGCAGTCGATCCGCTAACTTTTGCGCTGGAAAAAGCGGCAACGTTTTATACAAAATATTGTCGATGTCATCCGATGACAATGCGCCGGTTCCGGCGTTCTGTAATCCGCGCTCATGCAGGATGCGATCCAAAATGTAATCGCGAAAATCGCATGTATTCATATTTCCATGCATTTGAAGAAAAACTTGTTTGAAATAGGGTTGATAATTGACAGGCACGACTTCACACAGCTTCTGAATGAGATAATCCATCATCTCTTCGTCCAGCGAGATATCCTCAACAAAGCGTTCCATTGGTCGAATCCAGTTGTCCCGCACCCAAGTGTATGTATAAGCTTCAGTCTGCCACGCCTCTTTGAAACGGCTAAAACCTGGTTTAAGAAGAAAAGCATGGGTGGGCGAGTGCATCAACATTGATTTGTCGGGATTTTTGACATATTCCTGCATCATGTTATAGGGGATGTGTTTGAGCGCATCAACGAGAAACACAAGCAATTCCATTGGGTTTTCGACCCACCGGGCCGCTTCAGTAGGCTTTTGATCGCGTCGATAGTAACAGCTGACCAGGGTGGCCATTGTGCCGCCGGAAATATAAGCCCATGGCTTAGCGGGAATTTTGTCCAAATTTTCCAATGGATTTTCGACGTAAGGCATGCGATGCGCCTTAGCCATCCGTCTGAATGCTGTTTCTAAAAATTCTTGCGTCCTGACCTGGTTGACGACGGCGGTGACCATGTCGCTTACTTCGTGTTGCATGTTTTCCATGCCATTCAAAGCCGCGATTTCCGTTTCCGTCGCTGCAAAAAACCGAGTCAACGCTTCAATAAATTCATCGGGATTGCGAACGCTGGTCCATTGAGACGTATTGCTGCGGCCATGTTTATAGAGCAAGCGAAAACCTGCAGGGCTATCATCATATGGGCCGGTGTGCACTTCACGTAATTCAGGATCGTACACCTCTTGAAAGTACTGGGGAAAGAGGCGATCATAAAGTGAAATCAAGGAATCAAAGAGATTCGCAAAACGTTCCGCTTTTGCGATTTGCGCGTTCCGCATCTCCTCCAACGTATAAAATTCATGCGATTTGCTTTGATATTCCACGCGCGTCCACTGCGATTCGCTATCGTTGGAGGGATGTCTGGATCTCACTTCCAACTGCTTCAGTTGAGCGAAAAGGTGCTCATATTCAAACTGCAAGTCGCTTACTTTCTGATTGCACTGCTCTAATTTTTGTTTTATCACTGTGTAGAGGGCTTGTCCTATGCCTCCGGGCTCATCGGGGCCTAAACCCAAGCTTGCATACAAATTCCATCGCGTAAATTCAGATTTTGTTTCGGAAAACGAGGCGATGGTATATTCCCATGCCTTTAGAAGGGCGTTTTCCGTAAGGGCTTTGAAGGCGCAGGCGGCGCGGTCCAGCCGATAATAAAATTGCGAACAAGCGTCGCCTTTGCCACCCATTCCCGAACCTGCAGCGGAAGGCTGCATGAAAAGGCCCGCATGAATCATTCCACGCGGCCGCTGGTCATACGCTTGAATATCCTGCTCTGTAAGACCGCAATGGCGCAGCAAAATCCGCCTAAGCGTTTCTTCAACGGAAACAAGGATAAAAGGATTTTTCAGACTCCACTCCGGAAAAGCGTCCGACACTAATTGTTGAATGGTTTTGATTTTGTCCGGCGTTGATTCCTCTTGATTGATCACTCCAGCGGCTTCTAGGGCGACAAGCATGCCTGGGGCATGCCAAATTTCCGATTGTTCTTGCGCCGCGTATTTTGAGAGCAGCGCATGGCGGCGAAGATCGCCCGCCCCCCAGCTGGCGCTCAGAGGCGCTGAGTATTCCACTCCGCCAAACGTGCGTTTCAGTCTTCCTGTTCCTAATAAGTCATAGAGGTCTATCAAAAAAGATTCGGGCTGTTCATCATGAATAATGATGGCGGGAGCCGTCCCAAAGCATGAACCTACGTTTTGCCTCAAGTGGCATAGCAATGCGGCGAGCGCGGCGCGGCGAGCGTATGCGTCCGTAATGACGGTCGCATGAGGCAGCTGCAGAGTGTCCCGAATGAGTTGTTCCGCTTGCGGATGAAGGTGGGGTTTGCTGATCTGCTGCAGCAAATGGATAAGGTCTTTATTATCGCGCAGCGACGTCAAAATGCGCAGCAAATGCTCTTGACGTCGATTATCGTGCTGGCGTTGAGGACCCAAAGAATATAAATATGTCTTAACGTGGGTGATTAATCGAGGTAAAAGAGATACATGCAGTTCGCCCTTATCATTAATGAGAAGGTTAGCCAAACGGCGAGTTCTCAATATATTTCGCACATTGGCGCTGGTTTGAATGCGCGTGTTGTCTACATATTGAGAAAGATCTTCGTATTCTTCCGCGCATACGCGTTTTAAGTTGTCTCCATCTTTTGCTTGGGCCTGCTTGCGCGCCTTGCTGACAATGCTAAAGATCCGCGGAAAAAAATGCGGGTCATCGACTGATGCGTCCACCATGGAAAAAGCGTTTGAAATGGATAATGAATGCACAAATTCCTATGGGGTTTATTCTCCGTCAGGAGGATCTTCAGATCATGCTTTTCTGTCCAGCGGAATCTGAAAGATATCGAATATTTACAAAAATGAAACTCCATTGTAAAGTATAATCAGCAAATTTTTTTATAAGGACTCCTCTTCATGTTGGATATTAAACTTCTTCGCAAAGACAAAGATCTGATCGAAAAAAAAATTAAAACTAAAGATCCACATGCAGAGGTGTCGATTGTATTGGAATTGGATCATCATCTGCGCGAACTCAAAACAAAAGCGGAACAATTGAAATCGTCTCGCAATGAGATTTCCGAGCGGATTGGCGAACTTAAGCGTCAAAAAAAAGATGTCGCCGCCTTAATGACGAGCGTAACAGGAATGTCTGACGAGATCCAGAGTTTGGACCATCAGATTGCGCCTTTGGAAGAGCGGTTCACTTTTGCGCTGGCCTCCCTGCCCAACTTGCCCATGGACGACATCAAAATTTCCCAAGATCCGCGCGACAACGTCATCATTAAAGAATTTCAAAAAAAACCGCAATTCAATTTTCCTTTTAAAAATCACTTAGAACTTAATGAGAAGCTCCATCTATTTGACTTCAAACGCGCTGCAAAAATTTCGGGGACCGGCTGGCCGGCGTACCGCGGCATGGGGGCGCGCTTGGAATGGGCGTTGATTAATTACATGATTGAAACGCATTTAAAGAATGGCTTTGAACAATGGATGCCGCCTCTGCTTGTGCGCCGCGAGGTCATGTTTGGCTGCGGACAGCTGCCGAAATTTGACAATCAGCAATTTAAAATTCAAGATCCGGATTACCATCTCTACCTCATTCCCACCGCCGAGGCGTCTCTCAACGGTCTGCATAGCGATGAGATCCTAACAGAAGATCAACTTCCTTTAAAATATATCGCCTACACCCCTTGTTTCCGACGCGAAGCGGGCGCAGCGGGTTCTCAGGAACGCGGATTGATCCGGATGCATCAATTTAATAAAGTGGAGATGTTTGCTTTTACAAAGCCCGCAGACAGCGCTTCCATGTTTGAAACGATGATGGCCAGCGCTGAAGAGATCCTGCAAGGGCTGGAATTGCATTACCGCAATGCATTGCTTGTCACGGGCGACATGTCCTTCGCAGCGGCGCGCACCATAGACATCGAAGTGTGGCTGCCCGGCCAAAATCGCTATTATGAAGTCTCGTCAGTCTCCAACTGCACCGATTATCAAGCGCGCCGCTCTCAGATTCGGTTTAAATCCAAGGAAGGCAAAACCGAATTTGTTCATACCTTAAATGGTTCCGGATTAGCGACGTCGCGCCTAATGGTCGCCTTGTTGGAAAACAACCAAAACGCTGATGGATCCGTCAACATCCCAAAGGTCTTGCACAGATTTATGGGTGGAATCGACAAACTGATCCCTAATGTATGACGAATAGTTTGTCTTTATCGAATTTTTTATCCCTTTCAGGAGTAATCCTGGACGTGCGCAGCCCGGGAGAATATTCTCAAGGGCGCATTCCGGGAGCCGTCAATCTTCCTCTATTCACCAATGAAGAACGCGCGGCGGTAGGCGCGACGTACAAACAAGTGGGCAAGCGGGAAGCCATCGAACTTGGTCTGAAATTCGTCGGACCTAAGCTGGCTGATTTCGCCGCGACGGCGCGGACGCATGTCAAAGAGGGAGCCGCCAAAGTGCACTGTTGGCGCGGAGGCATGCGCAGCTCCTCAATGGCGTGGCTACTGGGCGTCGCCGGATTGGAATCAGCGACTTTAGTTGGCGGCTATAAAACGTTTCGGCGCTGGGCGATTGAAAGCCTATGCTTGCCGCGCCGGCTCCATGTGATCGGAGGCTTAACAGGCAGCGGAAAGACCTCTATTCTTCAGATTTTGCGCAAGACTGGGCGGCAGACGCTGGATCTAGAAGCGCTGGCTTGCCACAGAGGCAGCAGCTATGGGATGCTCGGAATGCCTCCGCAACCAACCAGCGAGCAATTTGAAAACGAAATCGCGATGCAATGGAGCTCCTTTGATCCGAACCTTCCAGTCTGGGTTGAAGATGAAAGCCGCGCAATTGGCAAATGCCGCATTCCCGACGCCCTTTTCAGCCAAATGGAGGCGGCTCCGCTGTTTTTAATTGAACGCCCGCTTGAAGAGCGTTTGCAAATTCTATATGATGAATATGGGCATATTGACCGTCAAGAGCTCATTCAGGCAAGCTTGCGTTTGGTGAAACAACTTGGCATGACGCGCGCTCGAGAAGTCGTCGAATTTATTAACCTGGGCCGTCTGCGTGAAGCGATGCAAATAATGCTTGGGTATTACGATGCGGCCTATCGCCACAGTTTAAGCCGCCGTCAACGATGCATAAAGCCATTGCAAGCGAACGGTCTCTCGGACGCCGAATGGGCGACGTTATTGGGGTCAGACCCGACACTATGACGCTTTGCAGCGCAGACTGAAGTCTACGCTACAAAACGTCATAAGGAGAAAAATCATGGACGCTGCGATCAAAGATTTAATGTGTTTTTTAGATGATGCTCCGACAGCATGGCATGCTGTCAAATATGTCAGCGATAAGTTGAAACAATCCGGATTCAACGAGCTTGTGGAAACTGAGAGTTGGAAACTTCAACCAGGCGAGCGCTATTTTGTCACACGCAACGACTCCTCGCTCTGTGCATTTGTCACGCCTGAAAAAGAGATGACCAAAGCGCATATCATCGCCTCGCACACAGACAGTCCAGGCTTCAAACTTAAGCCAAATCCAGCGTTCCTCAAAGAAAACATGATTCTCCTCGGCGTCGAAATGTATGGAGCGCCCCTCATCGCTTCTTGGCTGAATCGCGATCTAGGCGTCGCCGGTCGCGTCACGTATCTTGACGCGGACAACAAACTACAGAGATCTCTTATACGTCTCGATAGCCATCCCCTAGTCATTCCTCAACTTGCCATCCACCTCGATCGTCAAGTGAACGAAAACGGAGTGACCCTTAACAAACAGGAGCAATTGGCTGCCTTGGCAGGGCTGACGGATGACTCCGAACTGCAGAGCGACTATCTGGAAAAACTTCTGCAAAAAAAACTCCCTTTACAGAAGTTGCTAAGCCATGACCTTTTTTTATTTCCGCTGGAGAAAGCCGCATTGCTGGGGGATCGCGGGCAAATGATCGCCGCCTACCGCATCGACAGCCTATGCAGCGTGCACGCTGCAATGGAGGCCATTCGCCAAATCAAAATTCCTTCATCCGACACCTTGCAAATGATGACCATCTGGGACAATGAAGAGATCGGCTCAATGACGGCTCAAGGGGCTGGATCCCCGTTCCAAGCGCATGTGCTGGAGCGCATCACCTTAGCGAATCAAACGCCGCGCGCAGAGTATTTGCGTCTTTTACGCAATTCGCTTTGCTTGTCGGTGGATCTCACCCATGCGCTCCACCCCAATTATTCGGATAAACATGAACCGCGGCATCCCATTTTAATGCAACATGGCGTCGTTATTAAATACAGCGCTCAACATCGCTACGCATCAGATGCAGACTCCGGCGGGATCATCGCCGCGATCTGCCACAAAAATGGGATTCCGCTGCAGCGTTTTGTTTCACGTGGAGATATCCCAAGCGGCTCAACGATTGGTCCGATTCAAGCGCACACGATCGGCATGCCATGCGTTGATATTGGCTGCGCACAGCTTTCCATGCACTCTTGCCGGGAATTGACTGCATGTCAGGACCACATCTATATGTCCACTCTGCTAAAAGCGTTTTTCGCGCATTAGGAACTATGCTGTTAAGTTAAAAAAACATAACATGCATTAAGGTAAGCGCTTACTCCTCTCTGTGCTCTCTGCGGGCTCTGTGGTTGCCAAAAAGCCTTAAAATGATTCAATTTAAGGTTTCATATCAACCACAGAGCCCGCAGAAAGCACAAAGAGGAGTAAGCGCTTACCTTAATGCATGTTATGTTTTGTAACTTAATGAGATTACCCTTAGCGCTCGCGGGCGCCTTCTGCTAAAACTCAATTTTGTCTCCCTTGACACAAATTGCGGAACTCACTACAATCACCGTTAAACATTGTATTTCGAAAATCAATTTCTATTTTTCAACAGAGGAGAACGAAGATGAAAAAAATTAAGCCATTAGGAAGCCGCATCCTAATTCAACGCACAAAGGCCCAAGCCAGCAAGGGTGGAATTTTACTTCCCGAAACCGCTCAAGAGAAGCCAAAAGAAGGCGTTGTAGTCGCCATAGGACCTGGCAAATTGGACGAACATGGCGTGCATGAAACCGTTAATGTTCAGGTAGGCGCTCGCGTTTTATTCGGATCTTATTCCGGCACAGAAGTGAAAAGTCCAGAAGGTGAACAAGAAAGCAAAGAGGAATACCTCATCATTGATGAAAAAGATGTTCTTGGAATCCTCTCTTAAACCCGGTATGCAGGAGTTATTGTATGTCTAAAATATTGCAATTCAGCGACGAAGCATTGAAGTCCATTTTGAGAGGAATCAAAACTTTAGCGAGAGCCGTCAAAGTGACTCTAGGACCTAAAGGACGCAATGTTGTCATTAACAAAGGCTATGGCGCTCCGCTTTCTACAAAAGACGGCGTGACTGTCGCTAAAGAAATCACCCTCAAAGATAAATTTGAAAACATGGGCGCGCAACTTGTTAAAGAAGTCGCCGCAAAAACTTCCGATACGGCAGGCGATGGCACCACCACCGCCATTGTATTGGCGGAAGCGATCTACACGGCAGGCGTTAAAAACGTCTCCGCAGGCGCCAACCCTATGAGCGTTAAACGCGGAATTGAACAAGCGATCGACGTCGTCTGCAAAGAATTGACGAAGCTTGCATCTCCCGTCAATACCTCGACGGAAGTTAAGCAAATCGCAACGATCTCCGCCAATAATGACGAAAAAATCGGCGGCATCATTGCTGATGCAATGGAAAAAGTCGGTAAAGACGGCATTATCTCCGTCACGGAAGCCAAAGGGATCGATACAACTCTGGATGTCGTAGAGGGCTTGGAATTTGAAAAGGGTTACCTATCTCCTTATTTCATTACAAACGCCGAAAACATGACTGTCGAGATGAACAACGCCACGATCTTGATCACAGACAAAAAGATTTCAAACGTGAAAGATCTAGTGCCTATTCTAGAAAAAACCGTCGCTAAAGATGCGCGTCCTCTCTTGATCATCGCCGAAGATATCGATGGCGAAGCGCTGGCCACTCTCGTCGTCAACAAACTCAAGGGGGGTCTAGCCCTCTGCGCCGTAAAAGCGCCTGGTTTTGGCGATCGCCGCAAAGACCTTCTTCAAGATATCGCCATCCTGACCGGAGCCACAGTTGTGTCGGAAGAGGTTGGCTTGCGTTTAGAAGAAGTGGATGGCAAAGTTTTAGGCAGAGCCAAAAACATTAAAATTTCTAAAGAAACAACAACCATCATCGATGGCATGGGCGATCCAGCTAAAATCAAGCAGCGCGAAATCCAATTAAAAGCCGCGATTGCAAACCCCTCGACTTCCAGCTATGAAAAAGAAAATCTCGAACAACGTCTAGCAAAATTAGTAGGCGGCGTGGCGGTTATCAATATTGGCGCAGCCACCGAAACGGAACTTAAGGAGAAAAAAGCTCGCGTTGAAGACGCTCTGCATGCAACGCGCGCCGCTGTCGCTGAAGGAATCGTTCCCGGCGGAGGCGTAGCCCTATTGCGAGCCATTAAAGCGCTGGATAAATTAAAGCTCACCGGCGACGAAGCGATCGGCGTCAGCATCATCCGCGAAGCTCTGTTCGCTCCGGCGACCGTCATCGCCAATAACTGCGGCAAACAAGGCAATCTCATTGCGGAAAAAATCTATGAAGCGTCTGGCGCCTATGGCTATAATGGCCTCACAGATGAGTTCACCGATTTGATGAAAGCGGGAGTTATTGATCCTGTTCTCGTCACAAAGAGCGCTTTGGTCAACGCAGGCTCGATCGCCTCGCTGCTCTTAACAACAGCGGCCATGATCACCGACAAACCTGAACCAAAAGCTGCAGCGGCAATGGGCGGCGGAGGCATGGAAGGAATGGGCGGCATGGGCGGAATGGGTGGCATGGGCGGAATGGGAATGATGTAAATAATGATGTAAATTAAGGCAGAGGTAAATTAAGACAATTGATTGCAAAACTCGTCCTATTTCTGTAGTACTAAAATCGGGCACGGGCACGTTCACGATGGATTCACATGACCTCCCATGGGGGGAGGGCGGATCGTGAACTGAAGCCGATTTAATTTGACCTTATCGTGAACGTGCCCGATTAAATTAATAAGGAAGTTTTAATATGCCTACGTATGCGTATAGTTGCAAACAATGCGGTTCTAAAACGGAAATCATTCATAAAATTACAGAACAACCACGTAAAACATGTCCCGCTTGTAATCAAGAAACCTTGGAAAGAGGACCTGGCGGAGGAGTTGGACTCTCCTTCATAGGAAACGGTTTCTACGGAAACGATTACAAAAAAAATTCCGCTCCCGTTGGCGAGTCAACGGATCAACCGGCGTCTTCACCTTCGGCATCCTCATCTTGCTGCCCATGTGGAAAAAACTCATGCGACAAATAAAATCACTGCTTTTGTTATCTCTTCTAGTCGCGGGATCTTTGTTAGGATCCGATTTCTCTGCAATTCCTGATAAGTGTTTGCAATTGCTGGTCGTCGACGCTCCGGATTGGAATACATACGAAGGCTCTTTACGGCTTTACGAACGTTCCGAAAGCGGCGCCATATGGAAAACCGTAGGTGACTTGATTTCCGTCGACGTTGGTGAAAATGGCATGGCGTGGGGTTTGGGGCTTCACACCATACCTAGCAATGCTGAATTTATTAAAAAAGAAGGCGATGGCCGCGCTCCTGCGGGAATTTTCGCTTTAGGAAGAGCATTCGGCCTTGCCGCCCCAGAGGACATGACGCGCCTCAAAATGCCTTATCTTATGTTGACGCCTTCGATAGAAGCTGTCGATGATCCGAATTCACAATATTATAATCAAATAGTGGATCGCGCAACTATTTCAAATCCGGACTGGAATAGTTCTGAAAAAATGAGTTCGATCGTCCCTTGTTATATTCTTGGAGTGGAAATCCTCCATAACTTTCCCAATCCGGTTTCCGGCGCAGGTTCAGCGATTTTTTTTCATATCTGGAGAGAATCAACTCATGCGGGCACTGCAGGTTGCACATCGATGAGCCGTGAACATATAGAAACGCTCATCAACTGGCTCGACGCTTCGAAGTTCCCTCTGCTGTTGCAGATGCCGCGCGCTTAAGAGACAAAGTTTTGATGTCCACTGTCGTTTCGATCTCTCTCTAATTCGCTTCACCTGGGGCTAGGGTGTTAATTTTGATGCCATTTTGGCAAAGAAAAATCACATGGGATTCGATTCTTCATTTTTGTCCTTTTTGCTTTTTTTACAGAAAAATATTTAAGCTTTCGATTTTAAAAAGAGGGAAAAAAGACAAAAATGAGGAACCAGATCCCTGGTTAGGTCATGTATTCGTTAGTTCCCACACCTGCGGTTCCGCTCGCTAGGGCTCGCTACACCTTAGTGTGGGCTACAGAAGGAGAGAAAAAATGAGCAAAAATGATTAAGACATCGAACCTTGATCTTACCTAACAACGAAGTCTATGACCAAGCCCTTCAGTCTGAGGAATTGCTTGAAAATATTTTTAAATTATTTATTTGCACTTTTGCAATTGTCTCGGTAAGCCGCGAGAGGGCAATTATTCATTCAAAACTAATGTTGCGTATAAATACAGAAAACCGAAGCAACTTAGCGGCCTCTTCCGTTAATGGCGGAGTGTTTTTTTGGAGTCGCTGGAGTTTCCATGAGAAATCGAGAATTAAATAATAAAAATCACGTAAGAACGGATTAGGCGATATAATTTGTATAAAAAGCCTAAAATTAAATTCAATATGCGCTACTTTAGCCTGTAAAACAGACACTTGCTCAGGAATAAAATCATTAGTAACCAAATAAACCATTAAAAGCTTTTCTAATTCTTTAAAAGAATCGACTTGATTGGATGTGGAAGACGCGAGCGCTTCTTTGTTGATAGGCATTCCAGAGGGGGAATGGGCTTCTTTTCGCGTTGATTTCTGGTTCACTGATCTACCGCTTAAATTTTCCGCATTTAACTTACTATTTTCTTGAAAATTAGAGCGCATCCGATTATTTATTTTTTTGATTAGTCGATTCGTTTTATGATTTAACATAATGGAACTCACTGAGATTCTACAAATATTATTATGCATATGCGAATCAACTTTGCTCAGTGCGGATATTAGCTCTACCAAATCATTTAAATATTTCGTTACGAAAAATGCAGTCAATATCGTCAAGTCAGTTTTTGCATTGACTATCCCATTGGATATTGTCGCTAGATTTTTTTGCCATCGATTTTTTATAATTTCAGTGGTTATAGTTTTTATATTCGACAATGTTTTGAAAATTATTTTTTCAAGATCCTGTCCAAGCTGTTCCATGCCAGTTGAAGAGTTAGAAGCCCTCTGAATTGAATGACTCTGTGATAACGACTCCGTTATGGACTCATATTTAAAGAGTAATATTGCATTTGCAACTGCTATTGACTGAACCCCATAATAGCGACCTCTATTTCCCGAATCCACGGAAACCATGCCTGAGACAACCATACCTTTTAAACTTGTTGACAGTGACACTACACTCGTTGACATCGTCATGCTCATCTCGGTATACTCCCATATAAATTCATTCGAGTCGCTGAATAAATTGTATAAAAACAAAATGAAAAAAACAATTGCAATTATTTTTTTCTTGTTTTCATTTTGTTCGATATCATCTGACCAAACGACGCCGATTCCTTACATATACAATTCCGTCAACGTCATTACAGGAGCATACTGCGAGGCGCAAACCGATGCGGCGTGCGACGACTTTCCTCCTCTTTCATTTTGTCGTTCTTATGATGGCGCATCATGGTCTTTCAATCATCCTAACTTTTATCAACCTCATTCCACACATTCTTATGAAATTGTCGCCTCCGATGGACGCCATTGGCTCTATGACTTTGATCCAAACAATCCCGCTTTATTGGAAAAATTCACACGTCCAGACGGCTCTTCATGTCGCTACCGCTATGGCGACCATCCCATGGATAAACAGCGCAAACTTATCATTGCCCGCGAAGAATCGGACGGAGATTATTTGCTTAACGAATATTATGACAGCGGACCTGCATGCGGCAAAATAAAACTGCAAAAAGCTCCTCTTGGGGCCGATGACTCGCCTATTGTGATGCATCGCTTCACATACGGAAACGGCTGCACGGAAGTGTATGACGCCCTAAATCATAAAGTCGTCTACCGCTATTCTCAAGCGCAACGATTAACCGCTATTGAACAGTACGACGATCAGCAAACTCTATACCGCGCAGAACGTTTTTTTTGGGATGAAACACATACCCCTCCTCGTTTACTCTTCAGAGTAATCCTCGATGGATGCAATCACATTCAGATGGGCCGCAGTTTCTCCTACGACGCTGAAGGCAACATTACAAAAGAAACGCTGCATGGAAACTTATCAGGCAATCATACAGGGCCGATTCTTCTAGAAACCGATGACCTCCCCGCAACTAGTGAGATGGAAAGTTATTCCACTCATTACGAATATTCTACGCAGCAGCCTAATTTGCCGCTAAAACAAATTGAAGATAATGGCTTGACAACACGTTTTGTTTATCATCCGGCAAATAAAAAATTAGCCGCCAAGCTGGTTGGAGAAAATAATCGAATTTCAATGCGTCATTTCTATTTATACGATGAATATGGCGTCCTGATTCAAACTATTGTAGATGATGGCGAAACTGAAGATCAATCCGACCTTAACAAGGTCACTGAACGCCACATCACAAAATACATTTCGCCGGATATTACAGAAAAATATTATTTAGACCTGGACTCTCGAGAAGAAAAATTATTAAAGCGAACATGCAAACAGTCTTTAACGGAAAATGAACCAACGCCAGAAAAAATCGACGCCGCCAATGCCGCCTATACCCGGCAGTGCGACTTCCTCGGCAACACAATACAAACTCTTGATCGCCGCGGAAATGCAACGACATATGCCTACGATGAGTTTGGGCGCCTGACAACAACGGTCTATCCAGCAGTATTAACCCTATTAAATGAAGCTGAATGCATTGTCTCGCCAATGGAACAATATGAGTATGATATTTTCAATAATGTGACAGCCAAAATCGACCCCAATGGTCAGGTCACGCATGCACGTTATAATATACGAGGCAAGCCTATTGAAATCCTCTATCCGGGAGGCGCGCGCGAAACTTTCGAATATCATCTCGATGGAACTCTCCGCCAGTCCATTGCCAAAAATGGCGTGCGAACTGTTTATCATACGGATTATCTGGCTCGCGTCGTAGGCGTCGAATGCTTTGACGCGCTCGGCCGCCTGCACAGCGGCTCCTCCACCGCATACTCAACCTTCCGTCAATTATCCGCCGTGGATCCTCAGGGAACCGTCACAACATATTCTTATGACGGAGCCGGTAGAAAAATCGCCTGCGCAATATGCGCGCCGCATGAAACTCGCAATGCGACATACGCCTACGATGAAGCGCCCACCGAAGGCGCCGCCGAAAGCACGCAGCGACAGCTCACGCCCGCAAAAACATTGAATAAACCAATCAATGAATCGCTTTTTCAAAATGATCGAGGCCAATTTGTTTTGCAAACGGAAACCGTTGATGGAAAAGGCTGCATGACAATCACGACTTTCGACGCTCTTGATCGCGTGGAGAGCGTGAAAATGAAAAACAGCTTAGGGAAGCTCATTGCCTGCCAGACGTTCCGTTATGACCCCACGGGCAATAAAATCAAAGAAACGCACGATGTATTTCAAGGGGATCGTCTTTTGCGCGCCTTTGCAATACGGTGGCGATACGGTCCTGAAAATCGCCTTGAGTCCATTACAGAGGCGGTGGGTTCTCCACAGCAAACGACATCCGCTTATCAGTATGATGACTGTGGAAGGCTTCAAAATCTGATCAAACCGGATGGCGTCTTTCTCACCTATGAATATGACGCCTTGGGACGAGTGGGATTATTTTATTCAACGGATCATTCATTCCGTTACCGTTATCAATATGATCTACGCCATCAGGTGATCCAAGCCATCGACGAGATCAATGGAGTCGCCTCCAATCGCGAATATAACGCCTTTCAACAAATGACTAGTGAAACCTTAGCCAATGGTTTGACTGTCGCCAATAACTATGATGAACAGGGGCGCCGGATCCAACTCATCCTGCCCGATGAATCCAGCGTCGAGTATGTTTACGACGATTTACATTTGAAGGCCGCGCACCGTTTTTCCGCCGACAGGCGAAAACTCTACTCGCATCATTTCACCGCATACAATGACGCAGGACAACTCTCAACAGCGGAATTGATTGGAGAACTGGGCGAGGTCCATTATCAATATGATGCAAGGAATCGATTAACTGAAATCACTTCTCCTTACTGGTCGGCGGCCATTCCTGAAAACGGTCGAGATCAAACCGACAACGTCATTGCAATTTCAGGCCACGCTTCCGCCGAACCTTATTCTATTGCGTATCTCTATGACAATCAAAACCACTTGATAGAGGAAACAGGCGCGACCTCGCGCTCCTATGCATATGATTCCTTGGGGAACCGCATCAGTAAAAACCGGACAAATTATCTCTTAGATGACCGCAACCGCCTGCTCGCCGATTCGGAGGCCTCTTATTCTTATAATGTCAATGGCTGCCTCATTGAAAAAACCAGTAATGGAAATAGTGAACGCTATCAATATGACGCCTTAAATCGCCTCACCAGCATTATCCAAAGCGATTACACCATCGCCTATCTCTACGACGCCTTTGGACGCCGCTTGCTGAAAAAAAATTTCAATCATGAAACGAAAGAGATGCAGGCCTATGCCTACCTGTATGATGGCGAAGACGAAATCGGCGCCGCGACGATGGGTGGCGAGCTTTTTGAACTTCGAATTCTTGGCTTGCGTCAACAGGCCGAAAGGGGCGCTGCGATCGCGCTGGAGTTGTCCGGACGAATTTACGCCCCTTTGCACGATTTGCAAGGGTCTATTTCCTGTTTGATCGACATGCAAACAGGTTCCGTCGCCGAATATTACAATTATTCCGCATTTGGAGAAGCGCTTGTTTCTGATGGCGTAGGCCATGTTTTACAGGCCTCTGACGCAATAGCTCCGTGGCGATTCGCCGGCAAGCGCTATGATAAAGAATCTTCACTCATTTACTTCGGAAAACGCTATTACGATCCGTCAACCGGTCGATGGATTACGCCTGACCCCTTAGGTTTTATCGAAGGGGCCAACCTCTACGCTTATGCAGGTAATAATCCCTTGTATAATCGCGATCTTTATGGTCTCTTTTCATTTAGCGATTTCTGGAGCGGCTTGACTTCAGCAATAGAAAGCTTTTTTCAAACGATCTTTGAAAAAACTTCGCAAACCATCCACTACCTGCAAAACCAATTTTCTCTCTCAAATCATATACAACCTCATCTGGACCAAATAGCGCAGCATCTTTTCGGCAAGACGTCCCTTTCCATGATGGGATTTTATAGTCCCGAGCCGCTGGAAAGGGGCGTTTGCGGTCATGGAGAGCTTGGCAACCATATACGCATCACCGCCATTAACGGCATTCTCAACCTTCGCGAACATTGCGACGCGGGCGTCGCTTTGCTGTCCAATGCCCATGGGGGCGTCAACGTTCATTATGTTTTTTATCCTTCCGAAGGCTGGACCCGGGATCTCTTTAATGTCATTCTAGCCAAATTCGGTTACGTCACCCCCCACGCCAAACTACTTGCGGCAACCTGGAAAGATCTCATTCAAGAAATGGGTGGAACCAACGGCGGAGGACTGATCATCCATTATGCGCACAGCATCGGAGGAACCAATACTGAAATCGCCAAAAGCCTATTGACTCCCGAAGAACAAAGAATGATCCGCGTCATTACGATAGGATCAGCCACCGCCGTCTCCGACAGTGGATTCGAAAGCGTCACGAACTACATCAGCCACCGTGATGGGGTCATTCTTGCCGACTTATTTGGCTATTTCCACGCTTTAGTCAATCATGACAGCCATGTGGTCTGCGTAGGCTCAAAATGGGACGGCGTCCCTCTTATCGATCATCTCCTAACAATGGAAACCTATCGTCGTCTTATCGAAGCCCTTGGTCAGGAATTCTGCACAACCTACGGCGTATTGACGACTGGAGAATAAAAAATCCAACTTTAAAATTTGACGCCTTGACACGTTGCATTGGGGTCAGGCCTGAC
>JABDEO010000044.1 GCA_013287015.1 Chlamydiota bacterium | reverse complement strand
CTGAGTTTTTATTGACTTGAAGCGCTAAATACTGCAAACTCTGGCGCTTATTTAGTTACATCAAGGAGAAATATGGATATCTCTACATCAAGTCCCTTAAGCGCAACTGGTTATTTACAAAAAGAACAAGAAGCTCTCACAACTCTAACAAGTCGTTATGTGCCAATACTAACGGAAAAATTCTCTTCCCATTTGGGAGCGCTTTCGAGCTGTTCTTCTTATGGAGTGAGTATCGACGTCCATTACAAAGTCTTATGCAAATTGGCGAATGAATTAATTCTTCAGAAAAACCTGCCTAAACCATTGCATATTCTGGTGACGGATAATATCCAAAAAGACCGAAAATATGATCTTTATTCTGATAAGGCAATGGATACTGACACTCCAAAAATCTATTGCATCCATCTGAATAATGAATCCCTTGAACGCGTGTGGGAATTGAACGATGCGAATATGAGCGGAATCAGAGGCCGAATGATGAAGGATATGAAAGATTCATCAATCCCCCTGACCACTACTTGGAAATTTGGCGTCAAGGGGATTGGACCAAAAACACGAGCGGAGATTATTGATCTCCTCACAAAAAAAGGTCTGAAATCGGCTCTTGAACAACCTCAAGGAAGCGTCGAATTAGAAGATGGCAATCGACGCCTAGTCTGCATAGAACGAATCAGAGCGCAGTTCGTTTCGACAACTCTCGAGCCAAATGCAACTTATGAAGAACACCCGACATACAAATCTGAATTTTCGGCTAAAAATCTTTTAATCACCAGGAGAGATTTTTCTCAAAGTAGTTCTTGGGAAAAGTCTTCTTATACTCTAAGTGCAAGTGATTCAGCTAAACAAAAACTTATGGAAATTTCTAAAGAATTAGAATTTATCGCCAGTGAGGCTCCCTGTTTAAGAACATGGAGTTTTAATGTACAGGATATTTCAGAGCATGCGCAAGCCTTAGTCTTAAAGGAGATTCAAAATCTCGGATATCAGTCTGAATTGCGCGAGCCTTTCCGCGTCATGAACTCGTCCGCTCAAGAATTGATCGTCTGTTTGCCCGAAACCCAAGAAGAAGTCGATAAAAATTTGTCTGCATTAAAGCAATCTTCAACCATTACAACCTCCAAGACTCATGCTCAAGGTCTTGTCATTCTTTGTTCAAAGTGCGGTCTTTCCTATACAAATGCAGTGCGTGTGACTGGCATGCTAAATAATCAATCTGTAACATTAGAGGGTTCTCACGGCATTCAATATGTCATTACTCGTGATGGCGTTTATCAAGTGAATGAGACGCCATATGGCCTTCAAATTATCCCTACAGGCATGCATGACTGTGAACAAAAAGAAACACATATAAAAAACATATTAACAAAAGAACCAGCATTTTAAATATAATGAGAAGCATACTGATCAATTAACGCTCTGATCATTGCCTGATAGGGAGTATGATATTTTACAGCCTCATTCTTAAAGAAAGCGACGCTTGATTTCGATAAGGATATAGTAATTTTTACTGTCTCTTCTTTTAACACCAAGTCTTTGGGTTTAGGTAAAAAATCATCAACTATTTTAATTTTCCCAATGGGCTCATCGGTATATTTAGTTTTGCGCTTTTTCATAGATTTTCTTCCCCTTTCTCCAATAACCTGCACCAAAAATACGGATTATTAGCCATACTTTTATATTGCAAAAAACCCATATTTATTGCCATATATTTATACCTGCGTTGCTCATCTATACGTTAAAAAAAAACACAATCTTTCTCAATGCGAGTTTTGAATAAACGATTGCCTTCTCGCGCCCCTGCCGGGGCGCAACGCTGAATATTGTTCACCCCGGGTTCCGCTGTCGCTTCACCCGGGGCTAATCACGCTACCCCCTCCCGGGGGAAAGGCAACAGGTCTAGTTTAATTTTGCTTCATCCTCTCATTCCCCCGGAAGGGGGTAGCGTGATTAGCCCCGGGTGCAGCGAAGCGGAACCCGGGGTGAACAATATTCAGCGTTGCGCCCCGGCAGGGGCGCGAGAAGGCAATTGTTTGTCCAAAATTCACATCGTATAGCGTCATCTGCTTTTATGCTTTTTTTTCCATTACAATGTTCACAATATGGCCTTGACCATCATTCACTAATGGGATTTCTTGAGCTGAAATGGCGATGCCGTCCAGCGTGATCGAAGATAACCCTCGGCAGATGCGGTGGGGGTTTTCAACCGTGATTTCATACAAAGACGTTTGATATTGATAACGGATTTTAAATCGCTCCCATTGCGCGGGGATTACACACTCTATTTTCAATATGTTCCCGCGCAATTTAAAGCCCAGAACCTCCTCCAGCCAAATGCGATACATCCAACTTGAAGAGCCTGTATACCAGGTCCAACCGCCGCGGCCAACTTGACCCGCCAAGTCATAAATATCGGCCGCCACCACATAAGGCTCCACCTTATAGTGATCGCTTGCTTCCTTTGTTGGAGCATGAGTGACCGGATGCATCATCCGCAGGAGTGAGACGGCTTTATCGCCATCTCCCATTCTTGCATAAGCCATGGCCAGCCATAGTGAACCGTGCGTGTATTGTCCCCCGTTTTCCCTCACGCCCGGAGGATAGCCCTTGATATAACCTGGATCAAGAGAAGAGTGATCAAAAGGAGGGGTGAGCAAGCGAACGATATTGTTTTGACGATCGACAAGCGACGCGTCGGCTGCCTGCATGGCTTGAGCCGTCCTTTGAGGATTCCCTAAACCGCAGATAACAGCCCAAGATTGCGCTAAGGAGTCAATAATGCATTCAGAATTGTCTGTCGAACCCAATGGAACGCCGTCATCAAAATACGCGCGGCGATACCAACCGCCATCCCATCCCGTTTCCTCCACAACTTCCGCAAGGCGCTTGGCTTGGATTTTAAATCCTTCTCCAGACTCTTGACGCCCGCTATATGTCAATAAATCCGCAAAATCGTGCATGACATGAATCAAAAACCAGGCCAACCAGACGCTCTCGCCTTTACCCTCGATGCCGACTCGATTCATTCCATCGTTCCAGTCTCCGCCTCCAATCAAGGGCAAACCGTGCGGCCCTGTTCCCATGCTTCTATTAATTGCACGCCGACAGTGTTCCAATAGCGTTTCGGTTTCCTGAGTGGGAGTGGGAACCTGATAAGCTTCATGCTGATTTTCTTCTAAGGAAGGCGCTTCAAGAAAAGGAATTTTTTCGTCTAGAATTGAGGCGTCTCCTGTCGTCCTGACGTAATGCGCCGTGACAAAAGGAAGCCAGAGACGATCATCGGAAATGCGTGTGCGAACGCCGCCCCCGGATTGAGGATGCCACCAATGTTGCACATCGCCCTCGACAAACTGCCTAGAGGCAGCGTATAGGATGTATTCGCGAGCGGTGGACGGGAGCGAATACACCAAGGCCATCACATCTTGGAGTTGATCTCGAAATCCGTAGGCGCCGCTTGACTGATAAAAGCCCGACCTTCCCCATAGGCGGCAGCTGAGACTTTGATAGAGCAGCCAGCGGTTGACGGCGAAATTGACGGCTAGATCAGGAGTTTCCACTTGAATGGTTCCGAGTATTTTATTCCAATAGGCTTGTGATTCGGAAAATAATTGGTCAATTATTCCGCTATTTTGACATTGCAACATCAATTTACGAGCTGCGACGGTGTCGGCGGCGTAACCCAAAACGAATATGACCTCCGCTTTGTCTCCTGGGGCGAGCTTCACCAGTATCTGTTGAGCTGAACAAGGATCCAAGGCGGCTCCTGTTCGTCCTGAAAGGCCCTTTCGTTTTAGAGAAGCAGGTGAAGAGACAGAACTGTTGCGGCCTAAAAATTCGGCGCGATCGGCGGTGAAAGAAGCGGCTGGAGGAAGCGAATAAGAAAATGCGACATGACCGCTGAAATCGGGATTATATCGATTATAAGCGAAAAGCGCCTGGCTTTCGGGATCCCAATCCGTGATTACATATGTTTGGGTTTCCTCTTTATTTGTTCCTAGGACCCATTCAGAATAGCCTGTAACTGTGAGACGACGATGTTGCGAGGAGTTATTTGATAAGCGAAGCCGTTGAATGCGCAATGGAAGCCCCCCGGCATCGTTTATGGGAACAAAAACAAGAAGCTCTTGTTCAACGCCATGACTATTGTGTTCAAAACGCGTGCAGCCTTGACTATGATTGACGCGGTAAGCGTCCAGTTCACGAATGGGAGACGGAGTGGGAGTCCAGACTGTCCCCGTTTCCTCATCTCGAATATAAATCACATCTGAAAGAGGATCCAGGACAGGGTCATTGGACCATGGAGTCAAACGATTAGTTTGGCTGTTCCCATACCATGTACAGCCCACTCCCGCCTCTGAAACCAGCGTTCCAAACTGAGGGTTTGCGATCACATTAATCCATGGAGCCGGCGTGTGAAGCTTGGCGTCTAAATAGATTGAATATGTGCGTCCATCGACGGCAAAGCCGCCGACGCCATTAAAATAAGGAAGTTGAAGAAATGGAAGAGACCTAGAAGGTTCTTCTTTTATTTTTTTATCAACGATAAGTCTTGCGGGGTATGACGCGGCGGGCAATGGCGAAACGAGCTGCTGCCGTAGAGATCCTCTTGCCGCCACTAAAACGGCGCGCGCGACAACTAAAATAAGATTTAATTCATTAGGCGGGATTTTATCGCTGCTTCGTAAAAAGACGCCTCCTGGAGCTTCAATTGGACTTCGATCGGCAAACGCTTGAATCATGCGTTGCAATTGTTCAAATAAGGGCTGTTCATAGCCGGACGACTCTTCGTTTAAAATAATGAGGTCGCTTTTTAGACCTCGCAGAGTCCAAAAGGCATGCGCAATCAACACTTGCTTGACCAAATCAACATCATAGATGTCTCCAACCGTGACAACAACAATGGGCAAATCGCCTGAGATTCCATGAGCCCACAAACAAGATTGCCCTAATAGGTTGTTGCGCAGACGTTCTTCAGCGGAACGAAGCTGGGCATGCGGATATAGAATCCGACCCGCAAGTTTTTGAAACAGCTGAACCTCTTCTTGATGAATGCGCAGGTGACGCAATTCCAATTGAGCGTAAGTCCATGCAAGCTCCATGGCGCGAACGCTAGCCGCAAAATCTTGATATTTTTTCATCAGCCCTAAGGCTGCGCTTCGAGTATCGGCGATGGCTGTTGTGAAAGAGAGTTGCACTCTTCGCCCAGGTTCAATGACAACAGATCGGCGCAGACTAAAAATAGGATCTAAAACAGTTCCTGAAGTATTTGATAAGTCGCCCATAAGCGCGGTCGGGTGTTGGAGAGAACAGCCGCGTCCGATAAAGCGACTTCTATCCGTTTCATATTGAATATCTCCATTGCATGGTTGGCTCGTTGAAACCACATGAGCGGCCCAAACGGGGGCGTCTTCCGGGGAGCGCAACCGTCGAAATGCAAGCAATCCGGAAAGTTCGGGAAGAGCCTCTGTTTCGATAAATAATTTATTAAAACAAGGATGGGCCCTATCCGTAGCATGAGGGGCCAGCGCTAATTCGACATAACTCGTCAGTTCAAGATAGCGGATTTTTGCAGAATGGTTGACTAATGTGATCATGCGTATCTCAGCATCATCCTCTGGAGAGACCACGATTTCCGTCAATGTTTCAATTTGGCTGTCTCTGCGTTTAAATTCCGATTTATCGGCTTTAGAACTGACGGAGTATTGACGACCGCTGCTTCGGGTCGGATGATAAGCGGACGACCAAAATTCTCCGGACTCTTGATCTTTAATATAATAAAAACTTCCCCATGAATCCTTCGTTGCATCTGCGCGCCATCTTGTGATGTCGATATCGCGCCAGCGGCTGTAGCCCCCGCCGGCGTTCGTAATCATCACTGAATATTTGCCATTTGAAAGCAGATTAACCTTTGGAGTTATGCTGTGAGCGGTTTCCACAACTCCCATAATAGGGTTTACAGAAAATGGCTTTAGCCTCGTTGTAGGGACTTCTTGTCTAAAACCGCTGATTTTCACGGGCCTTGAGGAAGGGATGCGTTCATAAAGCAGAGATTCCACTCCGCAAATGCGGGGGTCTGCATGAAATCGATTGGGCATGATGTTGTTGTTTAAAATGTTATTGATTGATGCAAGAATCATTCCTTGATGGTGAGCCATATAAGCATAAACAATCACTCCGCGTTCTCCGCCAGGATCGCTTTGACGCGTAAAATCGATCGATTCATAGTATCCGTAAGAACCTAATAAGTTCTGGTTTCCTTCAGCCATTTTTTTTAAGTTTTTAATCGCCGCAAGAGGCTGAACCGCTAAAGCAAGCGCCGTGGAATAGGGGCTGACGACAAGGTCCTTTTCTAGACCGCGTTTTAATCCGACGCCGGGGACGCCAAAACTTCGATATTGATAAATCCTATGCGCGTCGATGGCGCTGAAGGCCGCTTCTGAAATTCCCCAAGGAATTCCTCGTTTTTGGCCGTATTTAATTTGACAAGCCACTACATTTTTACAGGCTTCTCCTAATAAAGAATCGGAATAGTGTTTATTGAATATCAAAGGCATTAAATATTCAAACATTGTGCCGCCCCATGAGAGCAATATGCGCTTGCCTTGCACAATGTTATAGGGTCTTCCCAATGCCCACCAATGTTCTAAAGGAATGTTCTCCTTGGCAATGGCGATCAGACTTGAAATTCGAGCTTCGCTGGCAAGAAGATCGTAGTAGGAGGAATCCAATCTCCGTTCGTCTACATTGTACCCAATGGCGAACAGTTTTCTATCATCGTTATACAAACACTTCAAGTTCATCTCTTCAGAAAATTGTTGCAAATTTTTGATCAGTTCCTTTGCCTGTTGTTTTTTTTCTCCTGCAAACCATTGGGCCTTCGACATTGCTTCTTTGAGCTGTTTTCCCCAACCTATAATTTCAATAGGAAGCCCTTCCTTCTGTGAACCATTTTGCAATTGATGCAGAGCTTGAGGAAATTCCCCCAGCGCCAATAGATCTAGGGAAGGATTGTATGACAAACTTTGATTCATCCATATGGATGCGCTAGGATCAATAAGATTCAATTGTTCCTCAGACAAGCCTTTGAGGACGCTTATCCAGCTAAAATAACGGGAAGCGATCGAGTCCCATCCACTCAACTGTTTTTCGACCTGCCTGAGCCAATATTGATTTTGGGCGTTTTGCTGATCTTCTTCTCCGACCATTTTTTGAACAATTTGAAGGGCATCCTGAATGACTGTGATAAGCCTCAAAGGGTTATTGGAGCCCGAACGAAGAACAACGGACAAATTTTGCAGCTTATTTTTCGCTTGATGAGAAGTAAAAATATCATAAGCGTCTTCGACGCCAATGAGAGCGGCTTCAGATAGAAGAGGGGAAGAGATCATTTCGGCGACCCCCTGTTCCAGCGTCCACATGCAAGCTAATAAATTGCCGCTGTCTACAGTGGAGATATAACGCGGATAGAGAGGATTTAATGATTGAGTGTCATACCAGTTCAAAAAATGTCCTTCATAGCGTTCCAGTTTTTGCAACTCCTGAAGCGTGGCCAAGATTTTTTCGATCACATCATCGCTCGTGATGTATTTAAAATCATATGCGCTCATTACAGCCAATAGCCACAAGCCTATATTAGTTGGCGATGTCCGAGGGGCGACTTCAATTTTCAATGCCGCCTGATAGTTGTCAGGGGGCAGCCAATGAGTTTGCGGCCCCACGAAATCATCGAAATAACGCCAGGTTCTGCGGGCTAAGCGTCTTAATGATTCCCGTTCCGCCTCGGAAAGCTTTTCATCTGTGCGTTCCGCTAAAGGCTTATCGATTATGTATACAATGAAAGGCGCAGCCGCCCAAAGCAAACAAAAAGGAACCGCGATTGCCTCCACGCCCGGATTCAGGTAAGCGACTAAAGTGAAAATCAAAATAGCGAAAAAAGAGATCCATCCGGATCTAATCAAAAAGCTACGGTGAATATGTTCCGAGGAATGATTCCCATACCCTGAAGAGATCCACTGCAATAGGCGGCGATGCGAAATCCATCGTCGATAAATGACGCGGCATAAGGCGTCCACCCCTAATAAAGATTCATATGGCAGCAAAGCGATAGTGATGACCGATCTTATCATTCCAAAGATCATCTCATTCCAAGACAATAGGATAGAGGGAAAAGAGAGATGAAAAAATTTGGTGATGAGCAGAATAATCGTAGAAGAAAACAGCGCCGATGTCGCGATTCCGCTCAATACTGCGGCGATTGAAAAGGGAAGGGTCCAAGCGAAGAGAAGAAGCGCCAATAGCGAAATGGGAACGAAAGCGCGACGCAAATTGTCGAAAATTTTCCATCTATTAAGCAATGAAAGAGGGTTTGCTCCATATCGTCCTTTCGATAAGGGAATTCGTGGAAGCGTCCAATCCATAATTTGAAAGTCGCCCCGCATCCAACGGTGCTGGCGATTGGCCCACGATAAGTAATCTTCGGGAAATAAATCGAACAAGCAGATATCGCTCGCAAATCCAACTCGCACATAAACGCCTTCAAGGAGATCGTGGCTAAGAAGATGTCCTTCAGGAAAACACCCTGACAACACGCTGTGAAATGCTTTTAAATCGTAAATTCCTTTTCCATGATATGTTCCTTCCCCCGCAAGGTCTTGATAAACATTGGAAATGGCTTGAGTGTAAGGATCAACTGCAGCCGGCTCTGAAAAGATTTTCGAAAATAAAGAGATCTTCGTATGTGAAAAATCCGTGCATACCCGAGGTTGAATGATGGAATATCCTCGTAAGACGCCTTTTCCATCGGGGGTCAGGTAAGGCGCATTCAATGGGTGTGTGATCACCTCAATCATTTCATTTGCTTTATTTTTTGGCAGTTGCGTGTCCGAATCTAAAGTAATGACATATCGTATCCCCTTCAAATTTATAGGGTCGCCTAAATAGAGAATATTTTCAGGCAATGTTTCTCCACATAAAAAGCGGTTCAAATATTCCAACTTTCCACGTTTGCGCTCCCATCCTATCCACGCGTCTTCTCCGTTGGACCATAACCTTTGTCGGTGAAAAAGGAAAAACTTACCCGCTCCATATTTGCTCTCCAACGCCTTCAGTTGCATTAAAACGGTTTCAAGCAATGCAGCGTCCTCTTTCATATGCTGTTGAGGGGCGTCGGAAAAGTCGCAAAATAATGCGAACAGCAAAGAAGGGTCCGGGTTGGCTAAATATCGAATTTCCAAACGATGAACTTCCTCTTGGATCGCTTCCGGATTCGACAGCATTGAAGGCACTACGACTAGCGTTTTGCATTCAGGGGGAATCCCTTTTTCGAAAGACATTTTTGGCAGGGCTGTGGGCGGCAGAATTTGCGTGAGTAAGAAATTGATGAGTTGACAGCTTACTTCGCTCAAAGGAATTAATGAAAAAAATGCAAGAAGAGACGTTTCCAACAGGCCCAGGTTTAAATTTATGGACAAATGGACTATCCCGGCTTCGAAAAATAATGTAAAAAATCCGATTCCCCCCAAATACACCGCAGTCGGGTAAGAAACCATCCAGCGTCTAATGCGTTGTTTAAGCGAAGGCGAATACCCCACGCTTTTTTCTAAGGCGACTCGGCCTTTATCAATAAGGTGATATCCCACATGCCGTTCAAATTCACTTGATCCCTTACTGGCGCGTTCCAAAGCACGTTCGGCCACGTCCACTTCGGATCGATGTGAATAACGCGCAATTCTTTCAACCGATTTGCGGTAGGAGTTTCGCGTCGTAAAATCCATGCCGGCATAGGCGCCTGCAGGATCGTTTTTTAATATGCGATCCACCGGACTGACATCTTCGAAAATCTCCTGCCAGGAAAGCTGCGATAATGTGATAAGGCTGATGATGGAATTGGAAAACACGACTTGTTCAGCGGTTTCCTCCATCTGTTCCCGATGGATGATTTCCGCCGTGGAAATGGAAAAATATTCTTCCAACCATTTTTTGACTGGAGGAAGAACCGCCTCTTCGTCAAATAAATGATCTAGCAATTCTTCAGCGAAATGAGAAGACGGCGTTGATTGTTCTTTGACTAAGTCAGACAAAACCAAAGGCAAGCGATCGGGGTCTCTACGCGCTGCGCATAAAAGACGATTTCCCCAAAAACCAGCTAATTCCCCTTCACGCATACGCCTATCGACATGAATTGTTAAAGATTGCACCCACTCAATCAATCGAAGGCGCAGCATCAAAGAAAGGGCCCAAAGCTCCCCAATTGTTAGAGGTTGCACAGTCTGATAACTATTTAAAAAATCGGTGATGTTTTCTCGGTTAAGCCTGCCTGCGGTTCCATTTATTATTTCGCTGGCGATTGCGTATATCCTTGGCAATCCTGCAAGTTGTCCCTCGGCTATTTTAGGGAGTTCCCGATAGTATTTTTTGGGCAAATTCCGCTGTATTTCGTCGATGCTGCCTTCAATGACATACATATTGTCCAACAACCACTCTGCAGACACCGTCATGGTTTGTTCAATATGCTCCGCTTCAGCGACATCATGACGAAGAAATTGAAGCGTTCGTTCACTTTGCTTAAGGCGCTTCAACAACGTCTGTGCGTAAGTCCATTTCAAACGTTTTTGACTTAGGTCGGTTGCAACAGAAATCCCATGCCGGCGCAGCTGTTCACTTGTCAGCGGTTCCTTAGGCAGGTCTAAATCTTTTTCTTCTATATCGAGTTCGGGACGCAATAGAAATGAGAGCGGATGACCGCTTTCAACTTGCCGCAATATGGCTAAAGCTTCACGCACCCCCTTGGAGGGAATTTGAGCGATCACTAATATTTCATCCAAGACGACATGCGATTTGAAACGATCAACAACTTTCTTATCAATGACCGAAAGCCAATGCCAAAGGACAAAACCGCCGCATATAACCAGTAGGATGGTGGCGACGCCTAAGTTTAAAAGCCAATTAAACCCAACCAAGTAATCTTGAAAAAGTAAAACAGCAAGGAAAACAAATGCAGCGACAACAGCTCCAAAAAAAACACCTGTCGGGTACAGCCTTTTGACAACAAGCCCGTTTTCTTTTGTATGATGAATATAAGCCAAACGCCGAAACCCTCCCCGCTGAAGCGCATCAAGCACGCTATTGGCAATGGAGAAGTTTTGATAGAAACCAAGAGCCGTGTTCCATTTTCTCATCGCCGAATCCTTTTCTCAGTAGGGAAATTTTTCAGGTTCAGTGAAATGCCGCCAACCCTCTCCGTTTAGGGCTTTTAGAAAACTAATCAGATCTTTTTTTTCCTTTTCAGATAGATGTAAAGGCTTCATCAAAGGATGGAGATTTGGATTGGCGTTTCCACCTTTATCATAATAATCAATAACTTCTTCCAATGTATGTAAACTGCCATCGTGCATATAGGGATAGGTGTGCGCGACTTCACGAAGCGTCGGCGTTTTAAACGCCCCCCAATCTTTTTTATCTTTAGTGATTTCATATCGTCCAAGATCCGGCTTTGGGGCATTCATCCCGATTCCAATATTGATAAATCGACCATCCGTAAATGTAGGTCCGAAATGACAATTGGCGCATCCACTGCGTTTAAATACTTGATAGCCATGAATCTGTTCTTCGTTCATCGCGGTTTTGTCTCCAGCTGCATAACGATCATAAGCCGAATTGCCCGAAAGCACGGTGCGTTCAAAGGTAGCTAAAGCTTTCGCGATATCATCCATGCTGCATTCATCTCCGCCAAACACCAATTTAAAAAGCTCTCGATAACCCGAAACCTTCTTAACGCGTTCGTGGCATTGAAAATGAGCTTTATGCGCATCATCCGTCAACGCCATCTCTTTAATATTAGCGATGGGCCCTTTGGCTTGCTCTTCCAGCGAAGGCGCCCTTCCATCCCAAAATAAATGACTCTCGTAGCCTGCATTAATGACTGTGGGAGAATTCCGCGTTCCTTTTTGACCGCCGATCCCTTCGGACACTGATTTATGATCCGTAAAGGCCAACCGAGTTTGATGACATGTTGCGCAAGAAATAGAGCCGTCAGCCGACAGGCGTTTGTCAAAATAGAGCAGCCGGCCTAATTCCGCCTTTTTCTGATTGTAAGGGTTGTCCGCCGGCCATGGAACCGGTGAAAGGCCAAGGGGGACGACAAGTTTTTCAGGTTCTTGAGCTAATAGGGCTTGTTCCGGCGACTGCGACGCTTGCTGTTCAACAGCAATGCTTTCAGCTAGTACCGGCCATCCTATTGCAAAGGGTATGAAAATGACGAACAGATGCAAGGCTTTCATATCCCCATCTTCTATTAAATTTGATTTATGTAAAATTAAAATTTAACACAGTAGCGTAGACTTCAGTCTGCGCTTGTTTGCGCAGGTTTTAACCTGCGCTTGTTTTTGCGGGTTTTAACCCGCAAAGTCAGGGTGGCGCATAAAAACCATTGTAAGGGGTACGCCCTCGGCCTTGTCCACTAACCTTGCTTCAACGGAATTCTCCTTTACGTATTCCTACTTTTCATGCATTCCAAGGTCATCACGTATGAGATGATCAAAATTTTCAACGAAGCTGCCGCAAGCGTGACTTGCGGGTTAAAACCCGCAAAAACAAGCGCAGGTTAAAACCTGCGCAAACAAGCGCAGACTAAAGTCTACGCTACAACTGATTCTGGCGCTATTTTCTTGACAACAACAATTTTGTTATTGATAGTGTGTCACGGAGGAACCAACTATGAAAATCAAATTTATTACCCTCGCTTTAGTATCTGCTGCAGTCAACCTTTTTGGCGATCCATCTTCTCCTTATCGATGCAAAATGTCGGGAAATGAACTAGAGGCGGATGTCATAGTAGTGGGTGGCGGAGCGGCAGGTTGCATATTGATGAGCCAGCTATCAGAGAAAGGTCGCTTTTCAGTATTAGGAATAGAAGGGGGGCCAAATTTAACAAATGATCCAGCGATAGAGGCTGTGGGTCTCCCAGCGTTTCTATTGGCTGGGACAGGAAAGTACAAGTACTTTTGGCCGGGATGGAATCAAACCGTACCAATGCCAGGGCTCAATGGACGAACAAGTGATTGGACAACAGGAATGCTGTTGGGCGGCGGCTCATCAATTAACGGATTATACTATGGCCGTGGCTCGAACGCCGTGTACTCGCGTTGGGAAGCGGTTTCTGGAAGCGGCAATTGGAGTCTGGACAATATTCTGGCAACCTTCAACGCTCTTGAGAACTACCAAGGATTGACGATCACGCCAGGAGCGCGAGGAAACAACGGTCCTGTCAATGTGCTGCAAACACCTACTGTGTCGCAGATAACATTGCAAAGACTATTGCCCGCGTCGCAGGCGGCGTTTCCTGGAATTCCAATTGTGACGGACTATAATGATCCGAGTGTGGAGAATTGCATAGACACTCGCGCTCAGTGGTTTATTGATCCTACAGGCAGCAAACGAGTGAGCAGCGCGACAGCGTATTTAAATAGCACGGTTATGACGCCAGGAGGTCAAGGAGTTAATGGACACAAACTGTTTGTGCTCTTCGACTCAGTAGCTGTGAAAATAATAATTGATAAACATGGGCGCGCCAAAAAAGTAAGATACGTAAAGGACGGTCAACTCTTGGAAGCGCGAGCTCGGAAAGCCGTTGTTTTGGCGGGCGGCATCAACAGCAGCAAGTTGCTGCAGCTTTCGGGCATAGGTCCGTCGGCGGCGCTAAAAAATGCAGGGATCAAGCCCGTTTTCATCAATGAGAACGTAGGAAAACATCTCCAAAATCATCCGCTCATCTTCATTACGTTGCTGGCGGATCCCGCAGATAATGGCATACCTCCTGGAGCGCCGTATGCATTTACTATCAATAATGTCTACTTGCCAGTAGTGGGCGGCAGTTCCAGCGATCCACGAATGCTGCAGATTTTGTTCGAATACTTCCCAGCTAACCCACTGACGCCATTTCCGCTAGTAACCATTGGATTTGAGCTTTTGAATCCACTGAGCGAGGGTAGTGTCACAATTCAAAGTGACAACTCATTTCAGATAGCCGCAGCGGACGACGCCTTTTACCAAAATCCTGTAGACCTGGAAAATATGAAGAATGCCGTCAAGGTCTACATTCGTAATCTACTACAGCAACTAGCCTTCATTGACCCGCCTTACTATCAACCCATTCCAGGAGACCCGATCAACGCAGTCATCCTTTCAGGTTATGACGACGCAGTGGTTGAGGCGTACGTGAAAAACAACAGCAATCTTTCACTGGATGTACACCACTTTACATCGCACTGTAAAATGGCTCCTCTGAACGCCGGAGGCGTTGTGGATGGCGACACACGTGTTTATGGTGCAAAGAACGTTTTTGTGGCGGACGACTCCATCTGTCCGGTGATTCCCGATATCAATACGGCAGGAGCGGCTATGATGATCGGATTACGGAGCAGCGAAATCCTGAAACAGGTCTTGCACAAATAAAAAATCACAATGAGATCATCAACATGAAAAAAAATATTCCGCTTTTTTTAATGTCACTCTTATTTCTCATGACAGCTGATGCACAAGCTCAAGAATGGCATGATAAAGACCCCTGCTGTTATGAAAACAACTGCTGTACTGATAAGACGAATTGCTATGCTAAGATTTTGAGCGGCGCTAATTTCTTGCAAGACATTGCAATCGAAGGAAACAAATCCACATATGAGACAGGGTATATTATTGCCGGTTCGTTGGGTTGTTGCTGGCGTTATGGCTTGCGTTTGGAAGCTGAATATGCTTTTAGAAGAAACGCTATAAGAAAAATCCATTTCTTTGGAGAAGGTTTTTCCAAGCATGGACATTTCCAAACTTCCTCGTATATGGCCAACTTATTATGGGATGTGCCTTTATCTTCATGGGGGTGGGGGTGTGCATTTTGGAATATCCAACCTTTTATTGGAGCTGGCATAGGCTATGATTCCCAACAAATGCATTCCTCAAATTCTCGTATTGTTTTTAAGCAAAAGTGGAACCATTTTTCTTGGCAGGCGATGGCTGGGTTAGCCTATCCGATCTTCCGCAATACAGAGATTACTTTGGAATACAAATTCCATCAGGGGGGTTGTCATTTCTATAACCACTCTGTCGGAGTTGGGCTCCTATATAAATTTGGCTTCCTAAGGTAGTGTTGTCTATTGAATATTGGCTTGTTTAGATTCATAAATTAGAATTGCATAAGCAAGGAAGGGATCTCTAAATGGAATTTGTTGTTGCACCCCTCTAATCTTATGTTCATAGTGACCTTTTAGAAAAGCTTGTTTTATTTCAGCTATCGTTAGGCATAAAATTTCTTCAATCGCTTCAGAGTCTTCTGTTTGAGAATCCTGCTTTCCAATCACTCTCGCCATGTAAATTGGAACGATAGTATTAGTTAAACCAGTGTCCGGAGGCATTTTTCCTAAACAAACAAGGTCGCTAACCAGCATTCCGGTTTCTTCGACGGTCTCTCTTCTGGCTGCAGCTTCAGGTCCTTCTCCAACATTTATACAACCTCGCGGAAGCTCAATTTCCCAAGAACGAGTCGCATGACGAAAATTACAGTTTAAAATAACTTTACCATCAGCTGTAACGGGCATCACTGCAACTCCAGCAACCCCCTCTAATGACTTCGCCCACAAAATTCTTCCATACACCCCTTTGGCGCCATTAGGAAATATACAAGCGTCATTGACCCACAGCCAGTATTTATCTCTCATCACAATCCCAACATCTCTTGCAGTCTCTTTCTCAATAACAGCCATTTCTTGTGGGTCTATGACAATTTGAATTTCACCTTTAGTATAATCTCCTTGAAAATCGATTAACTTCGGAGAGCTTTCTACTAATTCAAGATATTGATTTCTCGAGATTTCCCCGGCATGAAGTAGGATAAATGCATTGTTGCTAATACAATTGAAAAGAAGAATGGAGAAGAACCAAACTCGCATAGATTATTACTCCAATTATTGTGCATCTTTTTTTGAAAGATTGGCGCGTGCAAGTATTTGCAATGTGCCGATCATTTTCGAATTTTTTAAATCAATGGACGCAAAAAAGTCTGCATCGGCGCTCTCTACTATTGGCAAGACTTTTGCCAACATTTCAGCTCCAACAATTGTGAGCGAATATTTGCTTTTTTTGTCGGTAATGGGCGAATGTTCGATCAACCCCTTTATTTGCAGACTGCGCAGGAGATGCGAGGTAGGCTTGGGATCTAGTATAATGTGCCTTGCAATCGCCTCTAGGCTAGCCTCTTGATTTTTCAACCAATCTATGGTTGCGAGAATGACAAACTGTGGATGGCTGAGTCCAAATGGTTTTAAAACAGCTGCAGTGGAGCTGCTCCATAGCGTGCTGACTTGCCACAAAAGAAATCCTGGGTTTTTGTCGCTGGCAGGATGAGCATTGATTTCAGTCATAAGTTCTCTTAAT
>JABDEO010000043.1 GCA_013287015.1 Chlamydiota bacterium | reverse complement strand
AATCTATGCTTTTTTGGAATACCTGGATGTCTATGATAAATAGACATAGGAATTATTATACATTCTTTTGTGTAAAATTTTAGTACACTATTGCAAAACGAAAAATCCCAAACAACCCCTAATTCATCATAAAAAAACCGTACTAGTTTATCATTCACTTTAATATCTTTTAAAAAAGCATTAGGAACAATATCCTCTTTAGCTGAAATCAACAAAATGGCATTCAGAAATATTTTCTTTTCGGTTAAAAAGCACATCTCATTCCCAAGTGGTTCCTGCAATGTTGAGCCAGGAACACATGGTCGATGAGATTTTGGTATGAATGAATGCTTTTTCATTTAAAAAATGAATACCTCGTCGTTTTGATTATTCATTAAGACCAACTCATGGTCAATAACGAATCCTCCATCACTACCTCCATCTTTACACCCTTCCTTTCCATCGGATCCACCTTCTTTCCCATCACTAGACCAGCCCATACAAACTCCTGTTTTTAATTTAAAAAGTAAATCCTATCTATTTTCTTTTTTTTTAGCTAATAAATAAAATATTTTATAGTACAATAATACCTATAACCGTTTTAAAATCAATAACATGAAAATATTTTTGTCCGTATCCGTAGAGGTCATATATTCGGTCATTTAAGAGAATTCTCTCTCATCTCCTTATGTGTTTGTGATCTTTGTGAAGGTGTAGCGAGCCCTAGCGAGCGGAACCTCAGTATGGCCTACATAATGAGAAAAAAAATGATGCAAAAATGAATAAGACATCAGGATTGGGGTCAGGCCTGGGCTGAAACGAATGACCGATTTTCGAAGAAAACCAGCTTGGGGTTTACCCCCTAATTTTGGCGCCGTTTTTCGACGCCAGTGTGAGTGGTAGGGACGATGGGGACTCAAGCGACTTTAGGGACATTAGAGACAGGGACAATCAGGTTGTTTGTCCCTGTCTCCAAGGTCCCTAAGGTCGCTTGAGTCCCCATCGTCCCTACCACCCACTGGCGTGGAAAAACGGCGCCAAAATTAGGGGGTAAACCCCAAGCTGATTTTCTTCGAAAATCGGTCATTCGTTTCAGCCCAGGCCTGACCCCAATGCAACGTGTCAAAGCGTCAAATCTTAACCCAAATTTCCTCCGGAACTGCGTCCACGGTTTTATAACCATATCGCGAACGTTTGTTATTTTTGAGACGAAAAATGGGGCCTTGGCTGATGGCTTATGAACGCTGCGACATCTTGCGCCTGTTCCGCCGACAGGCCGGCGTCTGGATAGGGCATGTTGTTGTAAATAAAGGCTGCAAGAACACTTTCGATATTCATTCCGGCTCCGTCATTGAATGAATGCGGCCCCCATAAGGGTGGGATGTGATTATCGATTTCGCCGAGGCCATCCGTTCCATGGCACATGGCGCAGTATACTTCATAAACGTGTTTGCCCTGTTCTGGATCGGGCTTGTGAGTGGTCTTTAAATCAGGCAGGCCGCGCCAAGATATTTTCTGGTAAATCGGCATGTCTTTAGAAATCCAATGCAGATACGTCACGATTGCAACCATTTCTGGACTGTCTGGCGGCAATGGCTTGCCATTCATGCTGCGTTCAAAACAACTATTGATCCGCATGGGCAAATCCTCTACAATGCCTTTTCGAGAGTTGTAGGTGGGATAAACAGCCGCTATCCCGGCCAAAGAAACGCTTCCTCCTTTGCCTCCCGTTGTATTTCCTCCGGCAAAATGGCAGTTCGTGCAGCTTAATCGATCTCCCACGTACTGAGAAGCGTATTTTGGCGTATTCAAAATGAGGTGATAGCCAAGGCGTACGGCTTCATGTATTTGAGGAGGCGCTTGTTGAGGGTCGACTAGGTTGAAATTCAGCGCCTGCTCGCCGCGTGATTCAATTTTTAGTTTACGGTTAATGGCGCGTTCGGAAGGGGATAGGTCGAAGTTTTCGGATTCTCTAACCCCAAAAAATGGTAGAAGGAGGATAGTCGCAGCGCCGATTAGGATTGCCGCAATGAGAAATGAAGAAAAACCAAGGATCTTATTCATATACTGTATTAAATCAAAAAATTATTTTATACACAATAAAACGAAATAAACTTGTAGGATATTATGCTGAAAAAAATTATCGTTTCCATCGTTTGTCTACTGCCTCTTATGTTTTTATATGGGGCGGACGAGGAAATTCTTTACCCGAGAGTGCGGCCTCAAAATGAAAACGTCTTTCCTGTCAATTTCCGGAAGTCTAATTCTCCTTATATTCATAAGTTTAATAGTTCCATCTCTCGAGAAGGACTCGATCAACTCAGAGCTTCCGCCAGCGGTCAATTTTCAGAAAAAAGTTTGGAACGCGTCATTTCTGAACTTGCCGTTCCGAATTTGATTATTGTGGATCTAAGAAGGGAATGTCATGGCTTTGTCAATGGTTGTGCGATCAGTTGGAAGCTAAAGCAAAAAATCCACGGTCAATCTTATGAATATAATGTGGGAGTAAGCGCCGATCAGATTGAAAATCGAGAGCGATCACTCCTCGACGAGATTCTCCAAAAGGGCGCTTTTTCTGGAATGACGGATGATGGGACGATGATGACTTTTGTTCCCAAAACAGTCATGACAGAGCGTCAGTTATGCAATCAGTTGGGGATTCGGTATATTCGTCTCCCTATTGCGGACCATCAACACCCTTTGGCTGCAGAAGTGGATGAGTTTATTGCATTAGTCAAAACGCTTCCCCCCAATGCTTGGCTGCATTTCCACTGCGCTGCAGGGGAGGGCAGGGCGACGACATTGATGACGATGTTTGACATGATGCATAACAGTCATCATTTGACGGCTCAGGCAATTATGCAAAGGCAGGAGGCGATCGGAGGAGGAAATATGTATCGTCCGGAAGCATATGCCAAGAACAGCGTTCCTGCGAAATACACTCGAGCTAAACAGCGCCTGGATTTTTTGCTTTCATTCTATCGATATTGTGTTGAAAATCTTAAGTGACCTGAATTCGCGCAGCATTGAGGTCAGGCCTGCGCGAATCCTAGTCTACCCCGAGAAGAGAGGATAGTTCATCATTATTCAGATAAGCTGCGACCATTTGAGCTGAATAAATTATATCAGAATATAAAGGCTCCATATTGCACCATCCATGATATTCAGATATAATTGTTTTTTTTAAAATTTCTTGTGGATTAGCTCCTCCATCAAGCAGCAGCTTTATAATTTCTGCATTGCCAAGCATCAGCGCTACATAGAGAGGTGTGTGTGAATAGCGCCAGTCTGGGAAACTCCAGCTTATTTTTTCTCCGTTATCATCCCAGGTTTTATAAACAACCCTAATGGAATCGCACTTAGCGCCGTAAGAAATAAGCATCTTAACTAAAATAGGATTTTGCAAACGAATCGCATATTCTAAAGGTGTGATGCCGTCTTCCCAAACATAATGCTCCAATACCCGCCTATCAATGGAACAGTCAAACTCCCAGGATTTGATCTCGGTTCTTTCTGTTTGAGTTTCAATATACTCATGTTCGAGTGCATAAGTTAAAGGAACTAAATCGTTCGTTTCATGTGCATGAAGTATCGCGAAGTGGATTGGAGAGTTTTCAATTTTATTCTGAAGGATGACACTTAAAGGTTCGATTTCTAGAGCGCCAACCGTGCTAAAGGAAATACTTATACCAAGTAGAACTGTAATTAGGAACTTATTCATAAGCATTATCCTTTTTTTACGGCATTAAATACGATTTTAATACAAATAACTATTTTATTACAATGTGTATTTTAGCCTATTTCAATATTAAATAATATATTCATAAAGGCATCAATAATACAAATGGAATGAAATTATTATATAAATATTAAGAGCTCATGGATAATTGGAATAAACTTCGGGATGAGAAATCTGTTAAAAAAATAATGAAAAAGAGGTCATTAAAAAAAACCAAATAAATCGGCATGGTTTAAACCAGGGTAACACTTTCTATGTCGTCTTTACACTTGTGATTCGCGAAAAAAATTAGCCATATTTTATCCCCCTAATTTTCGCGCCAACGGCAGCCAGACTTTTTCATGTCGTCCTTACAGGACTCAACCTTTTTTTTGTTTTACCCAGGCCTTCGCTTCGCTGCGACCTGGGCTGTAACATTCCGGTCCTTTGGACCTTTAGGAATGGTTTAGAGAGGTCCGAAGGACCGGAATGTTACAGCCCAGGTCGCAGCGAAGCGAAGGCCTGGGTTATGCCAGCGAGGGGTTGAGTCCTGTAAGGACGACATAAAAAAGCCCGGCTACTGTTGGCTTCAAAATTAGGGGGTAAACCCCAAGCTGATTTTCTTCGAAAATCGGTCATTTGTTTCAGCCCAGATCATGCCCTTAGGCCTGACCCCAATGCAACGTGTCAAAGCGTCAAATAATTGCTTCATCATCAGACATAGTTAAAGCAGGTCTCGGCGATGATGGCGTCGAAAAACTAGTTTCTTTAAAGAGAGCTTCTAAGCGATTGCGTTCATCCGACAGTTCAACCTTGTGCTTGGCTTTTAAGTCGTTTACTTCCCCGTTATGCCGCTGCTGCAATTGTGCATTTTGCCGCTGCGCTGTAGCCAGAGCCTGTTTAAGGGCTGAAATTTCATCATTTTGCTCTTCAACTGTGCGTTTACTTCGTTCATTGTCTTTTTTTTCGACCAATAACTCGGTTTGACAGCTGTTGAGTCCGTGTCTTTCTTTTTCCAACGCTTGCTTGGCCTGTTCAAGGGATTTTAAAACATTAGCTTGAGCTTGTTCAAGAAGAAGATTTTTTTGCTTAAGTTCTTGGTGCAACCTTTCGATGTTGATGCATTTCATAGCTTGCGTCTGCTTATCAAGTTCATTTGCGGAAAGAGTTGTTTGCAAGGCGGTGCAGCGCTGCTGCAATGCGGCAATCGTATTTTTGTGAGTTTGTTCCTGTACATTTGTTTTATCGCGTAATACAATGTACGACTTAGCCAAGGTTGCAGACAGATTTCTGTAAACTCTTGACAATGTTGCATCTCGAACTGTGTCCATAGTTTTATAACCATACCATTTCAGGATGCCCGCCTGTATTGATGGATTAAAGTTGCCTGTGACGGCCTCCTGCAGCGTCATATCACCTACACCTGGAAGCCTAACGATATTGTCATCAAGAACGCTTGCTATGTGTGGTCCTTCAAACTTCGAATAAAACGAATAATCATTTACCATACTCATTCCTTTTCCTTATTAGTTTATTATTTGAAGATGGATTGTACACATCAGCAAAATTAATCGCAATTATTAGAAATTAATTAATATTGCGATTTTCCTTTTTTTCGTACATTATCTTCACTCCATTCAACAGGAGATCGCTATGTCCACATCTTTTGATATGATCCGTTCATCGCCGATTTGTCCCGCCGTACGCGTTGATGAACATCACAAAGCAGACAGCCGTGAAATTCAAATAATGCGCAGCCCTATTTGGAATCATATTAGATCCTCTTTTGAGGCGCTGACAGAAGTGTTTTTGCAAGTAAAAGCCTATGAAAATTTCCATCACATTGGCTTTAATGGACGTGTTGTTGTCAAAACAAACTCCTTCATCAACCATTCGAACGCCACTTTCGCCGCTGTTGACGGCATTGTGATCAAGGCGCGCAAAATTACAAATAGGGGCCAAATTCTGACTCAGGGGGAATTTAGTCATGCATCGAAACATCAAGCTGATTTAGACAACCGCGGCGGGGTGATTTCCGGTCAGAAGGGAATTGTCGCCCACAAGCAAAGAGTTCTCCTCAATGAACATGGAAAACTCCTAGCGGGCGATGGCTCTCTCTCGGTGGATTATGACCGCATTGATAATACGAAAGGACTCCTCAAGGCGACGACCGCCGATATTCAGACTCGTCATTTCGACAATTCCTATGGCGAATTATTTATTGTTCAAAACAGCAAAATAACAGTCTGCAACGCCTTTGACAATGATCACGGGCTTATAGACTGCGGAGGGAAATTTCTTGGAGTAGATGGAGATTGGTCGAATTCCAATGGCCTCATAAAAGGCGTGGAAGGCATTAATATTCAATCGATACAGTTTGCTAATTTTAAAGGGGGACATCTTTTTTCTCCAAATGGCGATTTGCAAATTCTCACAAAAGACAACCAACAACACTATGGGAGGGTGGACGCCGCAACAGGAATCATGCTTTTGTCCCAAGAAGGCATTGTATGGGCAACGGATGGAACTCTCTTCACGCCAAATGGGAAAATTGCGATTAGTTCTTCAAAGCAGTATTTAAGTCTCGCAGGCCTGACGCTTGAAGGTGGAGCGCTTGAAGCGTCCGCGCATGAACAAGTGCATCTGACGCGCGCCAAGATCCATACTCAAGAAATCATCTCCATTAAGAGCGAAACAGGTTGGATTGATGCGCAACAAACAGATTTGGCGACCCATGATATGACTTGCAGCGCCGAGAATGGGTATGTCGCTCTTGAAAGCAATGTCAGCAATGTGGATCGCATGACGATTTTGAGCGAATTTGGACATTTTGAGGCCAGTCAAATCGATGCTGAAAAGGAATTCGTCTTTGATGGTCAGCGTTTTAAGATGCGCAATACAGGGATTCGTGTTAAAGGGGACATCAACATACATAGTTTGAAGTCCATCAATGTCGCCGAAGGAACGATTCAGGCTTCTGGTCAAGTTAATGAGACTTCACAAGAGTGGATTTTAGGCGTCAGGCAAGAGACCGTTGCTAATCAGATTACAAGAAGAGGATCAGACATCCACCTGCAGGCAAGCGACGATGAGGCTGAAAAAATAACGAATCGCGCTGAAAACACATTGTCGCAGATTGCGTATCAGGCGGAAGCTAAAAACCTTTCATGTTTCTCAGGCGAACAAGCCCTATTTAGAAATAATCGTTTAACAGCAAAAGAAATTTCCATGGAGGTGCATGACTTTTGGCTTGATAAGGCTCATATGCATTTTGAAAACTTGCGCATTCAAAGTGAACAGGCTGTGCATATTCATGAATTACATGCTGAGGGACATTCCCTTTCAATAAAAGCCAAGAAGAAATCGCTTTCTGTCAACAATAGTAAAATTAAGGGCAATAGCCGTTACAGCGCTGGAAACGATCTTGCATATACAAATAACGCCTCTCAAGGCCTACTCGAGTTGACATCGAAACAACATCAACATGTTGCAAACAATATTTTGCATAAAGGAGATATTGCAATTAAAAGCGCCGAAGGAGACGCCGATATCCAAAACAACGCTTTGCTGGAAATCGGTTCTTTAGAGATAACGACTTCTCTTGGAGCGACCCGTTTTCTGCGCAATGAAGGAGAGGTGGAACGTATTTCCAGCGTAGGCAAAGAAGTTGTTTTCGAAGAGGGAGATATTAAATCGAAAGGAAACGCTTCATTAGACGCCGCGCAAACAAGAATTCGCCATTTCATGCTCGCAGCGCAGAACATCTCCGTTAAAGGAAAAGAAACTCATGCAATCGATCAATCCAATTTGCTGGCGGGTCAAAATATGGACATCCTTACAGATGGAGCGGGGTTAATCAATAAGTGCAGAACTCAGGCGGATAAAATCCAGATTAAAGGAAGTCACAATGTCTCCAACAGCATAGCGCATGCTCAGCGACAGATAGATGCGACTGGCGAAGATTTAAGATTCGAAACATCGCAAGTTAAAGTGGAAGCGGGTCCCTTGTCGATGTATGGAAAGACAATTCATGCGGACCAAAGTCATTTTCAGGCGACAACGATTCAAGAACAGGCTGTTGAGATTTTGTCTGTTGAGAGTCATGCGACAGCCAATGGAACGATCGAACGAACAGCGGACAACATCGCCCAATTGAAAGGAAGCGATCATGCAAATCAAATCGTCGAGCGCGCGGAAAATGTGTTGTTTACAAGCCAACATGAGAAGATCGCCTTAAAAAAAATTGAACAAACGGCAAAACAGACCCTCTTGCATCAAAACACAGAAATCGCTCCTTCAGTGACACTGCAAGGTGAGATCATTCAAGGTTCTCAGAATCGTTTCAGTGCGGAACATTGGCATGTTCAAGGGGGAGCCATACGACTTCCGGAGACCATAGCTGTCACTCAAACAACGAACATGCAGGCTGTCGAAGAGATTTTTGTTCCGTTCAGCAAACTTGAAGGAAAAAATACGTTCACAAATCAATCCGCCGCATTAAATTTGACGGGTGCAACAATAAATGGATCAGTGGATGCAAACAGCGGTGGAGACATTTTAACCACTGCGGCCAAATTGCAAGGAAGCATAGTCAATCTTCAGTCGAGTGGAGATCTTTGGGGCTATGGGATGAAGGCGGATGTGGATAATGGCCTGCATGTCAAAGCGAAAAATATTTACAGTCCCGGGATGCAGCTGCAAAGCAAGAGTTCGTCTCAATTGACAGCCAGCGAGCATGTCTATCTTTCGCATAGTCAATTGCATGCGCCGGATGATGCGCTTGTGATAACAGGAGATCGGCTCAGCGTCGATCATGCGCAAATTAAGGCTCGTTCGCTTGTGGAGTCTGGAACACACGGAATTTCAGCGATGGGCGGCAGCGTTCAAGTGCAAGAGATGAATCAACAGGCGCGATCAGGAAGCATTAATTTGGAAGGCTCTTATACACGAGCGCAAAATGAGATTGTCAGGAATGCCGGTTTTACCATCAACCATTCCAACGCTGCGAGCGCTGCAAATCGACATCTCATGGAAGCTGACTATTTTGACAATCGCAATGGGAACCTGGAAATAGGAGAAGGAACCTCATCCCTGCGCAACAAATACGTTTACACCGATATGCAAAGCCGCATCCATGGTCGAGGAAGCTTCACCGTTAAAGGCGTGTATGATTATGTAGGAAATGGCGCAGTGCATTTAGGAGATTCATTCGAAGTGCAGGGAAGCGGCGGCATGACCCTTAATCATCCGGTGGAGGCTAGAAGGGTGATTTTCGATGCGGTTCAATCCATCACCAACAATGCGCCCATACATATTTATGAACAGGGAATGTTTGCAGGAGATCAATTGCTCAATAATAGCCTAATCACATCAGGAGGCTCTTTAGCGATTAGTCAAAGACAATACCGCGATCCAATCAATGTCATCGCCCGTGAAAACTTGATTCTTTCAAGCGTCAACGCCATCGTCATCCAGAACCCTCCTCCCATGCCAGGTGGATTAACAATCAGCAGCGATTCGCATGTCAAAACAAAGGCGCCTTTAACCATAGGCGGAGATCTTGTTATACAGGGAAATGGCATTGAGTTTCAAAAACCTGTCCATGTTTCTGGGAGAGGTGTTTTTCATGCTGGAAAGATTCATTTCAATCGTACGGAAGCTTTTTTTGGAGACGGCGTAGATGCGGATGTCGGCGAATTTTTAAGCGACGTCAGTACGATCAATATGATCGGCGCCTCGCGGATCATGTGTAAGAAATTTCTGCTGAAATCGGAAACAGAAAGCCTGCGCAACAATACTGCGCGTCGCTACACGCATATCCCTTCCAACTTTATCCACCATGGAGACCTCTATCTCAACGCCAAAGCGAAAATCGTAAATGACGCCAGCAACTTGTTTGTATTTGGAAATTTTGTCTGTGATGGAAATGGAGAGCTGGAAAACATCAGTCATACGCACATTCATCAATCTAAAGTGAAAACAGGAAGCGTCGCAAAAAAATTCTGCGGCGTCAAATATGGGTCTACGTCCGTCTATGCCTTCCAGGAACATCTCTACATTGATGGAGAACCCAATATTCAAATCCGCAAAATATTCGACATCAACCTTGCTGGGACATTCAGAAATGAGGGCGTTGTCAATGCAGGAAGCATTCAGGGAAGAGTGGGAAACCTGAGCAATGGAATCGCCGCCAATCGGGGACGCATGCCGGCGATTTCTTTATCTGGATTTATGCCGGGCGGGGAGATTCGCGCTGCAGATGGAATGCAACTTAAAATAGATGGCCTCCTGCACAATCGCGGCTTCATTACAGCAGGCAAGAAATCATTCATTCACGCTCACGAGCTTCGAAATGAAAGACCTATCACCCACGAAATGCAACAAGGTGTAAAGGTTAAAACCTGGGGTCGACATTCTAAAAATAATATAGAAATAGACGTTCTCAATCCAGGCGGCAAGATAAGCGGCGATGAACTCTTCCTTAGCGCAGAAGCGGGGCATAATCAAGGCGGAATCATCGAAGGCGCTAAAGCGACATTCATTGTGGGAGGAGAATTCCTCAATAAACCCCTGCGCTTACGCAGCGTTCTGCATTTGAATCCAGGAAACCTAGCTCCTTGGAACACTAAAAAAGCTTATAGCGTGCCGACTCACTTTATGGGAGCTCTTATTAATTCTGGAGGCCCGCTTGAGATAAAATTACGCGATCAATTTTTCAATAACGCCTCCGATGTCATGGCATGGGGTGATTTATCCGTCCAGGCCGGAGAGATCCTTCAATCTCCGGAATTCAGCTCTCATCTTTCGACATCCAAGCGCGGATTCATGAGCGGTAAAGATTTGCATACTATCATCATGCGCGATGCAAGCATCCGCGGCATGGCCGACGTGCGGTTAAGATCCACGAAAGGCGATGTCAGGATAAAGGGAGTAGTCGGCAGCTATTTGGGCAATGTGGACATTGAATCGGCGCGTCATCTCCATTTTTCAGCCGAAACAATGAGCGTAGACAACAAAGAACATACAACGACAGTGACTCCGACTACCCTCACAAGCCAAATAACAACTTCTAATGCCGTAAAGACCAGTCTCCCTTTTCTTTTTTCAGGAAAAAACACCACCCTTATGGCAAAAGAAAACATTGTTGCAGAAGAATTGCAAGTGAATATTCAAGGGGACTTAGACGCTGAAGCCAAAGAGATCCACACGCAACAACATGTTGTAGAGCTCCATCAAAGAACCGACGGATTTTCTATGAGAGTCGATTTCTTCGGTTCAGACGCTGTTGAAGCGATTGCAGGAAATAAGTCCTTAGGCGCCACAGTGGAAGCGTTATTGAGGGAAGATCCTGCTGTCAACAGTCTGTTCAATTTAGCTTCTGCAAAGCATGGTTATGAATATGCAATGCATGGATTGACAGCGGCTGTGCATTCGTGGAATGAAGCAGGGGAGCTTGCTCGCGCAAAAAATAGGGGCCGTTTGGCGGAGAGCGTTGGCGAACATCTGGGAATCACCGATCGCGATGGGCGTTTTAATCCGGAAGCGACCCTGCATTTGGGAGCGTTTGATAAAGAGAAGCGCAAGACCTTGTTGTTTGATTCCAACTTTTCCGTTGGAGGAAACTTATCCTTCAAAGCCGATAAACAGCGTCATCGCTTATCCATGGACGTGGAAGGCGATGCGACATTTATCGGAAAGGACATTGAATGGAACGCTAAAGTCAAAAACATCACTCAGGAAAGCTCAAGCGGTGGATTCAGTATAGGCGTCGGGCCAAATGGCATTGGATTGGGCGTCAACCATGCCGAATCGAGTTCGTCAGCCACGCAATATTCCAATGTTCATGTGAGTGCAGGCAAGCGTTTAACGGTGAAGGCGGATAAACTCTCTTTGCGGGGAGCGACATTAAAAGGGGATATCGTAGATGTCCGAGCTAATGAGTGTGAAATCGAATCTCTTGTCGATACTTATCATCAGAAGCGTTGGTCGGCATCCGCCAATACTTCAGGAAGCATGAGTTTTTCTCAGGGAAGCAGCCGCAGCGAGCAAGTCGATGAAGTTTCAGGATTGCATGCGGACTCCCATGGCAGCCTGCAAGTCAATCAACTGAACCTTATAGGAGGAGCCGTCCAAAAAAATATCGCTATCGACGCCGAACATATACAAATGAAGGATGTCCAAGAATGTGAATCCAATGAGTCCTTTTCCGCCTCCGCCAATGTTAAGAAAATCTATAATGCGGCCGCAGGAAATTCCTCTTCAGGGGCGTCTTTGTTAGGAACTGTGATTCATACGAAGAAACAGCAAAATGGGGTGACGCATGCTCTTAGCGGCGCGCAAGAAAAGGGCAAGACGAAAAACCAGGGTATCGGAATCCCCATTATCGCATTTAACAAGAAACGATTGCAAATGGATCTGGATGAAATGCAACAAGCCATCGACAATAATCGTAAAATGACACCTAGGCTTGCGCCAGGGCAAGAGCCTGTGCCATTTGCGTCTTCTCCCAAGAAAGCACAGAAAAAGATAAAAAAACCGTCGCCCATACAGAAACCCGCCTCAAATAATGAACCGCTTGAAATTGCGCTTGAGATGCCTCTGCCGACAGGCAAGCCTCTTCCTGACATTGTAGACGAGCGTTCAGGTTTGGATGCATGGAATCGCCTGATTAAGATCAGACAAATGTCAAATGCGCGCTCAATCGCTTTTGCTTTAGAGATCCTTTCTTTACCTATCTTTGGAGTGGTCTCTGCGGTGGAATTCGCCGGTGAAAGCGTCTGCAATAGTCGTCCTTTAATACGCAGGCAGTGCAATGAAATTGGCGACAGTTTAAGAGAAAAAGGCGATTTTGTAATGAGTTTAATCCATCCAAAAGTTAAGGAGACAGTCGTCCGATTGAATGATTATATAAGAACTTACGCTGCAAATGAAACGCTTTATAATGAACAGCGGCTGGGGATTCCAAGAGAAACCACAGAACAATTTCATCAGGACATATTGAAAATTGGAACGGCTGGATTAGGCGCCATTGCAATCGGAGGCATTGCAAAGGTTGTCGGTTTTTTTAAAAAATTGAAAATCAGTGAATTAAACCGTGAAGATTCGCGCCGCATTGACTTACTCCTTGAAGCTTCACGTGATTTACCTCCTATTGGACCGCTAAAGAAAACTACAGAATTTAAAAAGGTTGTCACATATCCTGTTGGATATTCAAAAGTAGTCAAGGGATGCAGGCCGCTTGTGCCGGAAGATTTGGGTATTACATCAAAATCTTTTTTTAAGAAAAAGGGTTTTGAGGGAAGGCCTCTTAATGCCCTCAATGACGCATATATTAGCAAAGAAGGTGAAACGTTAAAGCTCGAATTCGGTTGGACAAACGTGAGTAAAGGAGAGTCTCTTGGCAATCCCATTCCGCATCTGTTGAAATTGGCGGCGGACAATAATGCAAATACGCTTCTCATTCAAGCGCAAATCGTTAATGAACGACTTTTATTGCTGTTGACGAAACGTTATGGAGAACCTGCTTTTGATAGGCTCTCACACATGCACCAATGGAGAATACCTGTAAAAGGAAAATCTTCATAGCCGCATTGGGGCCTGACCTGGGCTGAAACGAATGGTTGAGTATCTTCAAAATTCAGTCCGGTTTTATCCCCCTAATTTTGGCGCCGTTTTTCCACGCCAGTGGGTGGTAGGGACGATGGGGACTTAAGCGACCTTAGGGACCTTAGAGACAGGGACAATCAGGTTGTTTGTCCCTGTCTCCAAGGTCCCTAAGGTCGCTTGAGTCCCCATCGTCCCTACCACCCACTGGCGTGGAAAAACGGCGCCAAAATTAGGAGGTAAACCCCAAGCTGATTTTCTTCGAATTAAAGTTAAGGTCGCCTATGCAATGAAAAAGAGGTCATTAAAAAAAACCAAATAAATCGGCATGGTTCAAGAATGAGCGCAAATGGGTAACGCTTTTTTATATCGTCCTTACAGGACTCAACCTTTTTTTGTTTTACCCAGGCCTAAAAAGGGGCGCAAGAAGGCAATCGTTTCAGCAGAGCCTCTCTAGTGCACTTCATGAGCTTTGAGGTCTATAATCCGATAAGGAAGCTCATTAACCACAGTTTTCTGGTCTGCAAGGTAAGTAGTTGCCCACCACACAGCTTTGAAATCATCCCCAACAAGGTTTAAACCTTTTTGTAGAAAATTGAAATAACCTGGAATCGGGTTGATATTTGCATTGGTATAACGAACTCCTTCTCCATTATATTTCGGAGCTTGAAAAGTATACGCAATGAAGATTTCAGGCTCTTTTTTTTCATCGATGGCATCATGCCAGCGCATTGCCACTACCGGGATAAGGTCATAGCCAACTTCTCTCTTAGACAAAATAAGTAGATCAGAAAGAGGTAATTGAAATACTACACCATTGAGCACAGCATCCTCTTTTTCAAACACATTAAGGATAGCAAGATCGTTCGGTCGCTTAAGCGCTCCCCATCCTCCTTCTACAGTTGCAGCAGCCATTTCTCGGTTGAATGTTCGTTGTATTCCAAAGGCAATTGCAGGCATTTGTGTTGCGCCAGCTTCAGGACTGATCGCTTTAACAGCGCCCGCTTCCATATCTATCATACTGCTATAGGTAAAGAATGAAATTGTATCGCTTTGAGCTTCCTGATAAATTTGCTGAAGATCTTCTTCAGACATTGGATATGTTTTTCTTTGGAGATGTTCGCTGAACTGAGAGTGCAAATCCTTAGCCTTTTGAACGAGTTCTAAATGTCGCACTGCACTCCATGGCGTCCCTGCCGCACTACTGATCGCTACTTCTTGATATATTTGGTAAAAATTTTCTTCATCAGCATAGGCCATTGGTGTTAAAAATGGAGCAATTCCAATGCTCAGAACTGTAAATAAATGTAATAATTTCATGCTTTATTCCTTTGTTTTTAGTATTTTCTAGTATTAAAAAGTAAGCATAAACAATTTGATAATAAAATGCAATTGGTTTTAATTTGTAATAAATATTTTATTGAAGAGTTTTAAAATAAATCATTTTTCGGATAAGAGCGAAGCCTCTTGGGCGCTCCACACGCTGCGCGAAAGGAAAGTTTCTATAGGGACAACAAAAAATCTAGAGCTTTATCAGCAGAGACAAAACGATCTGGAATAACCCCTACGCCTTCCCAATTAGAACCATCATGGGGATTGCTTGAGCAAAAGTGTCAGGATCACTGATTGCGTCATAAGCTCCTAAGGGTAGAACATTTTTGCCTCTTTTAGTATAATATAGTATAATATTCTAAATTATCTAACTTTATTATATCAAATTTATCCATTTTAAAAAATAACGCGAAGTTTTGGATAAATGGCGACCCTCTCGCGCTGGGGGGCGCAATGCAGCTATGAGAGGTTTCCGAGCAAGAGCTCCTTGCATAAGCTGAGTCAGATATGGAAGGGTGCAAGAGGCGTGGGTTGACGTTTTGACACGTTGCATTGGGGTTCTGGACCCCAATGCTGCGCGTCATCGCGTCAAAGCCTGGGAATGGGTTTATTCTCTAAGCGCAGCAATTTACTAACTTTGCTAACGTTTTTATTGTAGGGTTCTTGCTTTTAAAAGCGTGGTACATCGTTGCTCGCGATAGATCGATCGTTCGCGCTGCTTTTACTTTATTGACAATCTCTAAGTGCGTTTCAATGACTTCCATGACTCCTTGTGGATCATTATTTTTAAGGCATTCCCAGATAGCTTTTGCAATAAAATCTTCATCAAGCAACTTTTCCGTTGGGCTGTATTCACTCACTGGTGCATCTTTTTTTAGTTTTAGTTTAGATCTAGGTCTCATTTTCAGTGTACTCCTCAAGGATTTTCTCCGCCTGTGCGATATCGTAGCTTTGACCATTTTTATTCCCTCCTAATAAAAGTAAGATTTTTGTTTCGGGCATATAAGCATAGTATATCCTGCGCCCATTTTTCCACTTTAGCTCCCACATATCCTCGGCAACATCATTAATGATGCCGAAATGCCCGTCTGTTTCAATATTGGAGAGTCGTTTTTCGATCTGTGTTTGCGATTTTAAACTTTGGCCTGCTAACCAATCGTCGTATTCTGTAGTTTTTAGTATTTTGTAGCGCATGGTCCCTTCATTTTTAGTGTATCATATATTAGACATATCGGCAAGGGATTTTTCATTTAACCATCTCAAGGCGGGCTCAATACGCAAAGATGAGTTCGCTACTACATATTGAGATTTACATCTGCAAGAAAGATTCTTGATTTGACACAACAGAGAAAATCATTTTTTGAAAACATCTGGAATAAGTTGATCGGAATAGACTCCTTCACTTTCTAGTTTATGGTACATTTGATCCCAATATTTCGCTTGAACTTCATCCCCTTTAAGTTTGCAAAGACTTCTCATTGTAAAAGCAGCTTCACAAGTCACCTTTTTTTCTATAGCTTTTCTTAAATACAACTCAGATTCTTCATTCGTAATGGGTGGAGAGCCTGGCGCACTATTACAATCTGATAGAAGCAATAGTAACTCTACCGGAGGATCTTCTAACTTATCATAGGCTTTTTTATAACAAAGATATCGTTCCTCATAAAGCCAAAGCATGACACAAAGGCCTCCTAAGAAAACATCATTTTTCCAATCGCTTTCCCACTCTTTTTTAAAGTGATTTTTTATTTCAAAAGCAAGCTTTAAAGCGTATTGCTGCTTTTCATCATCTTGGATGTCATCATAAAAAAGATGTTTTACAACATGCATAACTTCGCTGAAATTTAAAGACGAACAGACATCTTTGATTGAATAATTTGAGATAAGTGAAATCCAATCCTTTTTAGAGGTAAGTTCTTTGATTTTATTC
>JABDEO010000042.1 GCA_013287015.1 Chlamydiota bacterium | reverse complement strand
AAAAATTTAAATATTTTATGATTTATTAAACACATTCTTAGTGAAGGTGAACGAGGCTTAAATTTTTGACCAAGCCTCGACTACATCTTCAATTTTTGGGCGTTTACTGGGATCTTGATCAACCATATGTCGAATAAGATTAATAAGCTCATCCGAGTAGTTATTTAGAAACTCTTTGCGAAATTCAGCGTTGCCTGGAACGTAGGACATTGGTTTTTTAATTATTTCATTTTGTATGAAAGTAATAACGTCTGGAGAATAATTTCTTTTTTCTAAACTGTCCCGATGCTCCTCTAAATCTTCAAGGGTTTTGTAGAATGGAGTGGTCTCAAGTTCTTCTAATATGCCATCAACAAGCGCTTCATCCTTAACGAAATCCTCAAGGGTTTTGTAGAATGGAGTGGTCTCAAGTTCTTCTAATATGCCATCAACAAGCGCTTCATCCTTAAATAGTTCATCTAGAATTTCTCTGCTTGGAATTTCATATTTGGCGATTTTAAACGCCGCTTCTCCGCCTGAAAGCGTCTCAAAACACAGAGCTCCGGTGGAAAATAGAACGCGCTTTTGAACTGCATCATCAATTTCTTTACGCACCTGTATGCGTTCCTCTTCGTTTGTACAATTTTGAAGATCGCTTTGAAGGTCAATTAGAGCGTCACAGTCCGCTTGGCTTAAAAATTGAGGCGAGCCGGTCCCTCCGGCGGAGGAGTCATTTGAACCGCCAATTTTATAGATCTCCGGAAAATCAATCATTACAGGCGCTCCATCGGCATTTAACACGAAATTTTCCGGTTTGAGGTCTGGATGACATATCTTCAATTCTGATAATAAAAGATGGACGGCAGTGATGAGTTTTCGACACATCTCTATGCGTTCAGCAGGGGGATGACTACCTTTGAGCCATTGCAACAAGCTTTGACCAGGATAGAGTTCTCCAAGAGTCCCCGCAATTGCTGGATTGGAGTCAGTTGCCTTTATATCGAATGAGCACGTAGGAGCGCTTTGAAAATACGGGTGTTTTTTTTTATTTTGTTCGGACAAATGTTGCAATGCGGTAATTTCTTGGAACATACTGTCTTTCAATTCTGCAACTTCGGGATTTTTAAGCTGTTTAAGAGCTTGAAATTTGCCTTCTGCAATATTCAAAACTTTGTAAACTGTAGCTGTAGCGCCTTCGCCTAATTCATCCTGAGGAGCGTGGGTATACAAGATAATATGAAATTTATCCTTATTAAAAGCGAACAAAAATTCTTTTTGATCGACTATAAGACAAATTCCCTCTTCTTTCAATTGTGGAATTTGTGAATTATCTTTATTTGAAAAATGAGACTTTATCGCCTCGCTAATTTTAAAAAGCGTATCGAAATTTATGTTGCTGTATTGCTTAGTTGCCTTGAATAGCATCCGTCCATTGTTTCTAATAATATAATTTTCATGCAATGTTTGAGGTAGAAAACTAAGGCACGAACGTGATTCAATGAGCTGTTCTAAAATGCCATTTTTCTTTGCTTCGCGGATCTGTCGGCTTGACACTCTCAAACGTTTTGCTAAACTGTTTATGTTGAATAGGACATCTTTATTATCGACTTGCATCGTCGTATACCAGCAGTAAGCGTGAAGTCGTTTTATCCACCGAACGATGAAACACTCTTTAGAGTTGACATCCATTATTCTAATAAAAAAATGAGGATCTGCTAGATATCCTTTAAGTTGCACTCGTGTGGCCCGTTTTCCTTGCGTAGAACTCCAAAAAGGAGCAGGCGCTGAGGAAGACGGCATCAATTGATGCTGTTCTACAATACTAAACATATAATCAAACAATCCAAATTCAACATCGTTTAAATAAATTAATCAAACACAAAGAGATTTTACATTATTTTAATAAAGATATCAACTGAAAAATGACACTGAAAAATGACACTGAAAAATGACACTGAAAAATGATAACTGTAAGATAACTGAAAAATGATAAATGATAAAAAGGGAGAGCCTTAGACCTGATCCTTACACACAAATCATAGTAGCAATTCAACACAAAGACACAAAGGCGCTGAGGCACGAAGGAAGACAGGGTGGTTGCTGATTTTAAAGATTTATGGAATACTTGGGGACTTTTGCCATTGCTCTTTCGACCGTCATATTTCTCCAATTGGCGGCCGCCTCCTGCGTCGTAGGAAGCATGGCGGAGTCATGATTGAGCATGTTGCGCACAAGGTCAATTATTTCCTGGCTATAGCCGCACTTATGCAAAACCATCTCCTCAAATTTTGTCGATTGAGACAGATAACCTCGCTGCATGCAATTATTATCACTGTAGGCTTCATATCCTCCGCTCAATATGTAAAAAAATAAACTGCCAATAGCAAACATGTCGCGCGGTTGAAAGCCCATATTAAAGTCTTTGACCGCATTTTTCTGAGATTTTTTACTTTGGGATGAATTATTAGCGGCATACCATGCCCTTTTTTGTTTTATATAATCATCTCGACTTCGCGAATCCGGAGTCCATGAATCGCCCCAAGCGGGAGGGATAGGATCATCAAACTTGCGTGCGCTGCCCCAATCGCCAACAACAAACCGCTCCATCTCATCAAGATAAATATTTTCCGCTTTAAGATCTCCATGACCAAGATTATACTCCAGATGCATGATGCGAAAAATTTCCATTAATTGTTTACAATACTGGAGCATCTGTCCAATTTCTTCTTGATTAAAAAGTTTAATTTTATTGATATGACCTTCAGGAAGCCGTGTTGTGAACCAATTCGAGAAGTCGCCGCCAGGATACCATTTTCCTGAGTATGCCAAAAAACGTTCATTATTCGGAAATTCAATATCAAAATAGCAAGACGGTTTACTCTGAAAAAAAGGCTGAGGACCTTTTTGCGCTATGTAATCAAGAGTGCACACCTCGCGTTTGAGTAATTCGACCGAATTTGGCTTAGAATTAATGGCCTGCTTTAAAACTTCAAATTCAGCTGTCGCGATGTTAAATACCTTTTGAGTGAAACTCATGCCTCCTTCCATGTGCTGTCCGCCTGTATAAAGAATGATATGCAACCGATGCTCTTGATTTAGCCCGATAAGATATTCTTTCCCCTCTGATTCAAGAAAGATTCCATGATGTCTTATTTCGTCAAAGCGCAATTTCAGGCACTCATCGACTCGTCCGGCCAACGCTCGTAATTTGTCGATCGTGAGATGCGTTTCCTCGCTGGAATGTGGAAGAAATAAAGGTTCACTGCCATCGTTTGAATAGACACAGTATGCGGTTGATAAAGTGTTGATTAACCCGCCCGTGGTGCAATTTTGGATTAACTGCTCGAGTTGACCATGTCTTGCCGCAGCGCGAATCTCGCTGTTTGGCAGCAATAAACGTTTTGCTAAACTATTAATATTGATGAGTAAAGGTCGCCCTTCCACTTGTAACGAAACATACCAAAAATAACCGTGTATTTTTTTTATCAAACGAACCAAAAAACATTCATTTTCTTGAATTTCCATCGTTCGGATAAAGAAGCGGGGGTTTGCTAGAAAACCTTTCAGTTGAATACGAGTCGTATATCTGCTTGGCCCTGTATTAGAATTAATTGCTGCAGGAACTTGCATCGGACTGGAAAACTTGATGTGCGTATGAGCGAATCGCCCGTGATCTACTCTAACCATAAGGGACACCCCGGATAAAATAGCCTATAAAAATATATATACTAAATATTTGAATATATTAGAATGTCTATAGTTGTTTTCAAAAAAGTTAGCTGAGAGTATACTGGGTTTGCGATGAAGCCGGCGTATCTGCAATACTGAGGAAACGACATAACGATCGCGGGGTTTATTGAATTTAATATTTTTATAGAGGTAATAATTATGAAATCTAAGAAATTAACATTAGCATTATTATTGGCTGTTTTAGGCGTCTGCGCTATACAATCTTCTGCAGAAGCAGGCAGTTGTTTTTCTGTGAACCTTGGCAGCGCATGCGTGATGCCTGCTCCAAGAGTTTATGAAAGTTATGTTGTAGAACGTTATCATCCTTACTACAACGAGCCGGTTTATTTACAGCCTACGCCTCGCTGTTATGAGCGTCCTGTTTACATCGCTCCTCGGCCTTGCTATCGCGAAGTCGTACGCGTTTATCCAAGAGCTCCTGTTTGCCATCAGGGCATTTCCTTTTCCTGGCATTGCAGATAATATTCATTTTTTTGGGGTCAAGCCTGACCCCAAAAAAACCTGATCCCAATTGCACATTAAATCGGAGGACAAAAGCATGTTGAAAATAGATCTGAAAGGCAAAAAAGCGTTTATCGCAGGCGTAGGCGACGATCAAGGATACGGCTGGGCGATCGCTAAAGCGTTGGCTGAAGCTGGAGCGATTATTTTAATTGGCGCTTGGACCCCGATTTTAAAAATTTTTTCGACAAGTTTAGCTGCGGGCAAATTTGATGAATCGCGTCGTCTTTCCGACGGTTCATTGATGGAAATCGCAAAAATTTATCCTCTCGACGCTTCATTTGACAAATTGGAAGACGTCCCTCAAGAAATACGCGAAAATAAACGCTACAAAGATGTGGAAGGGTATACCATTTCTGAAGTGGCGCGCGCCGTCGCTAAAGACTTCGGACAGATCGACATCATCGTTCACTCGCTCGCCAACGCCCCTGAAGTGCAAAAACCATTGCTGGAGACCTCTCGTCAAGGATACCTGGCGGCTCTAAGTTCCTCTTCCTATTCATTCGTCAGTTTATTGGCTCATTTTGGTCCCTCCATGAATGCCGGAGGAGCCGCCCTGTCGCTCACTTATGTGGCTTCTGAAAAAGTCATCCCAGGTTATGGGGGAGGGATGAGTTCGGCAAAAGCCGCTCTTGAAAGCGACACGCGCACGTTAGGATGGGAGGCTGCACGCAAATGGGGCGTCCGAGTAAATACGATCTCCGCCGGGCCATTGCGCAGCCGAGCGGCCAAAGCGATCGGCTTTATTGATAAAATGATCGATTATGCATCTGCCAATGCGCCGCGAACTGAAGAGTTGCAAGCTTATGAGGTGGCGAATGCCGCCGCTTTCCTGCTGTCGCCATTGGCCTCTGCAATTACAGGCTCTCTTGTGTACGTTGACAATGGATTACACACGATGGGCGTTGCTGTCGACAGTCCCGCATTTAGATGAGACCTCTCCTTAATAACTTTACAGTGTACTAGGCAATATCAAGGCTCGATGTCTTAATCATTTTTGCTCATTTTTTCTCTCATTCTGTAGCCCACACTAAGGTGTAGCGAGCCCTAGCGAGCGGAACCGCAGGTGTGGGAACATAATGAATACATAACCTAACTGGGGACCAGTTCTTCTTTTTTGTCTTTTTTGCTTTTTTTACAAAAAAATATTCAAGCCTTTGATTTTAAAAAGAGGGAAAAACGATGAAAATGAAGAACTGGTCCCCAGTTAAGTCGTGCGCTCATTGATTCCCACACCTGCGGTTTCGCTCGCTAGGGCTCGCTACACCTTAGTGTGGGCTACAGAATGAGAGAAAAAATGAGCAAAAATGATTAACTCACCTTACGCAAAATAGCGGACATTTGGACTAAGCCAAAGCCCCGGGGACGAAGTCTCTTGAGCCACCCCATATTAGGAAATATGGGGTGGCTCAAGAGACTTCGTCCGCGGGAGCTTTCGCTTTAGCCCAAATGCCCGTTATTTTGCGTAAGGTGAGTGATTAAGACAGCGAGCTTTGATCTTACTTTCTCAGGAGTGCGCGAAAGGGAAGATAAAAATGCATCGCTTTTTCTTTTTTTTGAGTTTTCTTATTCTGTCGGCTTGCAGCTCGCCCGCTTATCGTGCGCAATACACCCACCTTCGCAATGATTTCAGCCCCTGTCCACCCATGAACGAATCCGATTATTTCTTAGTGATTTTAGTCAACGCTCGTCATCTGGATTATGCCAATACGTCTTCTTTGCTCAAAACGATCGCTAAACATCCTGATGATGGCGGCAAAAATGGCGATGTCGGCCATGCCTGGATCTACCTACAGGGCATCGTTGGTGGTAAAGCTGTATTTATAGAAGGCGGACATTCCGGAGAACTAGGAAGGGTGCAACCGAAATATTTCGACGGCGTGATGGACTACATCGACTATGGTTGCGAACCTAACCCTATCAAATACTTATGGGAGATTCAGCATGACGGTTTTTTTCAAAACGGTTCCGGAGGACATACCCCTAGTTTTGCTGCAAAAATAGATCTTACTCAAGAACAATTCAATAATATCCGAGCTTTTATTCTTTCAGACTACAGCAATTACGCTGAATATAGTTTGACAAATCATCAATGCGCATCATTTGTCGTTCAAACCGCCGCTCTTGCCAATTTCCCTATCGATTATGAGATCTCAATTCCTATAGATCAAGTCATCAGATTCCGCGGAAGAACCTTAAGACTTTGGCGGGCGCCTGAATATTCCCGATTGCGCTTTGGCTCGCCGGACATTATTGAGCGCAGCCTGATGCAATCTGTAAAGGAAGGTCGCGCTGAGTATGCGCTCCCTTGGTATCAAAAATCGATCATGATCGAGGCCTTCAATCGGCACTGATCTTGTCTGTGGAGAGTCCGAAGAAAAAATTGCCAATCGTATGCATCAAAACGACGAACTCCTTTTAGCGGCAATTGAGCGGGACGGTTGCCGCGCATGGCGTGTCCAAAGAAGCGGCCTTCTCCTTTTTCCAGAGAAAACTGAAGCCCTATGCCTGTAGAAAGTTTGACTAAATCTCCAAGTTGAAAAGTGTTGGAAGGAATCCCATTTACAGTGATTTGCATGTTTTCCTGCACATCGCAATAGAAAATAAATTCACGGCTCTTTTCGCGATCTCCCAAATTGGGCGCTTTTGTCAGATCCAAATAGATATCAATGCGTTCCGGATGGATCTGGAAGGATGAAAATTCACTATCGCCGGCCTGGCATGCAAAGGTGTGGGTCCGCTCGCCATCGCCCCAGACGATGCGTAAGATATGTTGAGTGTTCTCCGTGGCGGGGTTGACAGTCTCCTTTTTTTCAATCACATGATAGGCATAGCTCGGAGTTTGACATAGATGCCAGGAGCGTCCATTAAGTTGGCCTGTGATATTAAAGGGATAAGAGGGAATGACAAGGCGGTCTTCTGTGGGGCGAATAAGCGGCGCCTGCAAGTGAAAGAGATGATCCGTCAATGCGCGTCGCGCAATCCCGCCTGTAAAGTATCCTAAAAATAAGTCATAAAGCGTAGGTTGCGGCTCAAGCCCCTCCTGCTGTTCCTTGACTGGAGGTCCAATATACGAGCGGCTTTTCATATGCCAAGTATTGCTGAGGTGTGTCCAAAAATCATTCCAGGGACTCTGAGAGATGCTCGGGTACGCCATTTGCAAGGCGATAAGAATATCCGCCAGAAAAGCAGGGCAACACCAAGCGGCGCGATCCTCAATCCGCTGCAGTTCGGACAGCAAAAGCGATCCTTCAGAGATTTCCATTGCATGCGCGGCGGCGGCGATTTTGATGGCCAGATGATAAGGTCCCGGTTTTTCGCGATGCGTCTTCAGGCAATGTTTTAGAAGCATATCGAATGCGTTTTCTAGGCGTTTTTTCAGTTCGTCGCCCAAAATTTGCGAGAACAATTTAAGCGTCCAATAAAAAACAGGGAGCAATCCAACGCCAAGAAAGCGGTCTTTGCAATTTGGACTCTCGTGCAGATAAATCGGGAAATTGCCCTCCGCATTTTGAAAATGGAGGAGGTTGCTGAGCAACGCCTTGCCCTCTGAAATATTTTCAACGGTGCGCGTCTGAAAAAGAGCAAAGGCGAATAGGGCGTTTTCCACAACAGGAATCGTGTCCTGTTTTTCTTCAGGCAAAGCATTATAGCAATGGTGAAGATAGCCCGTTTGCGCGCTCCATCGATTGCGGCCGCAGCGCGTCGCCAACTCGACCAGTTGCCGCATAATCTCATCGCGCTTTTTTCCAATTTCGCTCATGACCTTTTTCCTTTTAACTCAGCGACTGCATAGCGCGCATCGGACAGAGCGCCAGGTTTTTTTACACGAATCCACGCCCAGTTGACTTTATCTTCTTTTAAGACTCTTTGCACAACGGCGTGCGCGTAGGTCTCCAACAGATGGTGATGCTTGCTCTTGGCTATTTCTGTGCAGATCTCCGCCAACAGAACATAACTCAACGTATCTTCTATCGAATCCGTTTGCACGCCGCGTGCAAAATCGATCTCCACCTGCAAGTCGACGAAGATATCTTGTTCTTGCCGCTGTTCCACCTCTTCGCAACCAATTTGACATCGAATGCATAGATGTTCAAATCCAACAATTCCCAACATGTTTTTCACCTTTTATTTTTTCAAATTAATCGCGGCTTCGAGTCCTTCAATGATGCCCCGGAGTTCGGCGGGGGGCGCGATCACATCTGCGTGATGCAGCATATCCTGCGGAGCGGTGGACATCACAACTTTAATTGTGGCGGCTGACAACAAACTGAGGTCATTATAGTCGTCCCCAGCGGCGATGATGACGCCATCGTGCGCCAGCAGCCGACCTAAGCTGCGTAAGGCGTCCCCCTTGCTGGCATTGAAGTGCGTCGCTTGAGCGACATAATAGTTGTCATCAAAGGGATCCCTAATCAGGGGAACGTGAAGCTTCAGTTCTTTTTCGATGCGCTTTGCTATTTTTATCGCGGGCTGATGTGATCCAAAGCACTTGATGGAAGGAAACTGTTCGAGCTTCAGTTGATCAAACGATGAAACAGGGATCCATGTTTCACCAAGTTCCGCTGAGCGCGCCTGGACATATTTAAGAAGTTCTTTAGAAAAATATTCGGGCCTATAGAAGCATTGATCTTGGCATTCGTATCCGGCATAGATGACAAAATCGGTCGGTTCGTCGGCGCAAATTTGCTGCATAACCGGAATGACTTGCGCATTTAAATATGTCTTATTGGTGATTTTTTCCATGGGCATCTGGAGGGTAATCGCTCCATTTTGTACGGAAAGATAGTACTCGAAAGGCAGAGTTTTAAGAAGCTGGCGGCTCCACTGAAAAGGGCGGCCGGTGAGAATTGCAATCACCCAATCATTTTTTGAAAGTTTATGCAAGTAATTGATTACTTCCTGGGCGATGGGTTGTCCAGGCATGGTAAGGGTGCCATCAATATCGAGAGCGATCAAGCCTTTCATATTTTTCACCTAAGGGACAAAAAGAGGGACCTAAAGGACATAAAGGACCTAAAATTGGGCATGGTTCAAGTGGTTACAAGTCCTTAAATTGGGCATGGTTCAAGTGGTTACAAGTCCTTTAGGTCCTTTCGTTAAGCATGTCCAACAGTATACCTATACGTAAAAATATTGAAAAGTGTATAAAGATGAATCTAGCAATATAAGGTGAATTTGATATGCATAAAATATGTTATATGGTTTTATTTTCGTTTGGCTTGGCATTTGGCCTCTTTGCCGAAACAACTGAAATACCGCCAATAGCGCCGCCTCAACTTGAATTGCCTTCAAATCCAGAATTCGATCGCTTTTATGGCGAATTTTTTAAAATGCTCACCATGCTGGGGTTGATCGTTGTCTTCTTAATGGCGCTCACGTGGTTTGTTAAACGTTTTCTTAACACGCGTCTACAACAGATGAATAGCGGCAGCCTAGTGCAAGTTGTGGAGAGGCGTTTTTTAACTCCTAAAACGTCGATCTATGTCCTGGAAATTATGGGCAAACGCGTCGTAATCGCAGAATCGCATAGCGGCGTGACCGTTATTAATGAATTTTCTCCCTCTCCAACGTCTTCCAGGTTCGCGCAACTTCTCGAAGAGAAACAAAAACCTTCAGAATAGAACTCCCCCATACGCGCACGAAAGGATAATAAAAAAATCGCGCAGCGTATGGAGTGCGTGCGACTTGTCGCCGCTTTGGTAGACCTCGACTCGTCGAGGTCGAAGCGTAAATCTAAAATATCTAAAAGCTGGCCTTTTGAACGTTGAACAGGTCATATTGTCGATAGCAAAACGCTTTCCAGGTTAACGTTAAGCTAGCTTCTAGATGTTTTAGATTCACGCTTCGACCTCGACGAGTCGAGGTCTACCAAAGCGGCGACAAGTCGCACGCACTCCAAACGCTGCGCGATTTTTTTATTATCCTGTGGGTTACGGGGCGTCAGGCACTGTAAACATGATGCCAGGATGGAAAATCGCTCCAAATAGTCCACGGATTAGTAAAATAATAGCTAGGAAAGGTGTCGCAAGAATGGATAGCACGACGATTGCTACATTCCCTAAACAGCCGCTTTGGTTGCAGGCACGAGCTACGACGGAATATGGAGCGCTAATCAGTCCAACTATTCCCCTCATTCCATGCTTAAGGCTCTTTTTTGTTTGTGTTTAAACGATGCCGTAAGTCGCAAAACTTACGGCATCGTAATCAAAATTAATTGATTAAACAGCGGTGGTGGGGCTTAGTGGCGGATATGCGGAGTGATGAGAATTGAGTAGAGCCGAAGGAGCCGATGGAGGCGGAGCCGAGTCGTCGTGCATCTCAGCGCTATTGTCACTCTCATTTGGGGCCTTTTTAAAGATGACGCCAGGATGGAAAATCGCTCCAAATAATCCACGGATTGTTGCAACAATAACTAGCAACGGCGTAAAAATCGTAAATAAAACGATATCCAATATTTTCCAAGCCCTAGATGAATGGACATCTTCAGCAACAACATGCCGTATGATCTTAAAGGCTACAACGCCTGCCAGTGGACCGGATATAAGACAGTTGACACGTCCCGTACATGAGGAATATTTTTCTTTTCCATCTGCATTGTCAAACCTTGCTAAAGCTTGTGTAGCCATGTTGGCAAGCATTGGTAAATGTTCTGTTGGAAACAATGACATAATATTATCCTTTTTTAAAATTTGTTTAAATGCAAAGTTAATTATAAATTAGATAAAATCAAATTTTATCAATTATATAGGCATGATAGCAGATTAAAAAAATAAAAGCAAACTATTTATCATGAATCGCATAAAATAAAATAAAAATTATTTAACAAGCACATATTTTATAACTATTAGTTACTAAATTAGATAAGTTATAAATAAATAAACGCAAATAATATGTATAATTAACTAATAAATATAATAAAATTTGTTTTATTAATACAAAAAGAGTCATAATGAATATATAGGCTTTATTAGATTAACCTATTTGTTGAATAAATGTTTAATACATAAAAAAGGGGATCTATATGAACGCACGTGAAAAAGGGAATAGTTCCCAATTGACAATCTCAGAGGCAGTCGAAACGTTATCAAGCATTGCCGAAATGGAGTTTGATCGTGAAATCGAAGTTTCCGCGGAACAAGAAGCTGAAGCGCCTAGTGAAAAATTTATTCAAAATGCAGTGCAATGGCTGCAGCGGCATGATCCGGACACAACGATAGACGTAATAAAGGATACATTCCGCGTGGTGTTAAGTTATCTCCGAAATTTTTATAAAAAAGAATATTCATATATGCCTAGTCAACAAACAACCGAAGGAATTAAGGCGATCATGGTTTTGGTGGGAGAAGCTGCAAAAAAAATGGATCGATATTCCATGATGTTTCCTCAAAGCAAACTCAAACGTGCAACGCAGCTGAAGGAATACAAACGGCTTCAAGAATTTTATATTAGCCGAATTGCACGCAAGATCGATGAGGGCGTTTTGAGTAAATGGATTATGGCCCTTTCGCAACGCCTGCTGGAAAACCAAAAGGCGCCTGCGCCGAGTTTAGCGCGAGTCATGCATAGCAAACATGTTTTTGTCGACTTGGAGTCGGTGAAAAAAGATAGCGAATATGAACTTTTTTTCATCCGCAAGGAAGATGGCTCGCGCTTTTTCAGTCCGCGCATTATCCGTAATATTAAGCTGGTATGCGACTTTGGCGATCATCTGGGAGAATTTAAGCTGGATGACCCATTTGAGAGCATTTGCTTGTGGCGCGATCATGATTTGCATGCAACAGCTGCAGTTGTTTTGCATGCGGCGGCTCCATATGTTGATAATTTCTACCATGCGCTTGCAATGACTAAAGCGTCACATCCAGGTGAGCTTGCATCGCTATTAAACCAGTCAGTGGTTGCGCTCATGTTGTGCAATAATTCTCATAATCTATTGCATAATCTATCTGTTAAGAGCTGCACAGATTATTTTGAAGATTTTCAAGGCTTTTTACGCCAAGCCCTTCATTCGCGTGAATATGAAAAACTCATCGCTTATCCTCCAAAACAATCGAATGCGCTGTCTAATTGCTTTCTAGAGCTGACGCACGTCTTATGCCGTGCATTGTATTTGCATGCGCAGGGCGACCGCGAGTTTTTTTCTACAGTTAGAGGCTTGCTTCAAGAGGCGAATCAGGACAGGTCTCCTGAACATGCTGAAGCTTGGTCGGCAAATCAGCTATTATGGAGTCATTTGAGTTCCGACTATGCGGCGATGTCGAAGCTGATGAAACGGCATGCAAATGGACCTTTGACAAAGATTTTAGACATGTTGGAAGAAAACAGCTATCATGGGTTTGATCCAATGTATCAAAGCAATATTCCGAGTCAGCTGTTTAATCTGGATTATATGGATCATCATATTCTTTTCGTACGAGTTCCCTCGCCTACATGCCAAGAATTTATCCATAAAGCTTTTGTCGTTGAAGAGTTTAAAGGACTCTTGCACTCTATTAAGCAGAGCGGTGAAAAACTGTTGATGATCAATTTTCAGGACAGAACTTCATGGCGCGAGCATGCACGCTGCCTGGCGCTTGAGGAACTTCAGAGACATCCCGATTTTTCAGACCAATTGACGGTTGCAACGTTGACGAAAGACACAGAGTTTTTTTACCAGCTGGCGCCATATGATCAGAACAATCATGTCGACGTTTTTCTTCAACATTTCAAAAAACACGTTCTCGATGAAAATTGCGGTTTCTTCTTTCCTCAGCAAATCAAGGAAGCGTTGTCGTCAAAATTTGTTGATGGAGTTCTGCACGCCATTCATCGAATTTTTTTCGCCGGAAAAAACGTATTAACGCGTGAACGAAGGTTGGATTTTATCGAGATTTTCTATCTATTTCTTGAGATGAAGCTGATTGAACTAGTCAAACCCAGCATGGTGAGTTTCACTTGCAAAGACGGCGCCGACATCAGCGCTGCGGCAGGTGGAGAACTCTATGTGTTCTTAAAGCTGCTTCATGGAGAAAAGATGTCCAAGCAAGAATGGGATCAACTAAGCACGATCTTATATGCGCCAGCGATGATGATTCGAGAACGAATCATGCTTCCTGAGCGATTCCAGCGCATGGTGAATATGATTAGGGAGATCGAGAATGTTAGAGGCGAGGTTGGACATGAAGTGTTTGCAAAATTGATTCAAGAAGCGTTCAGTCCTTTTTACAATTGGGATATTTTGAACGCCCGCATCACTGGATGAATGAAGAGAGTTGAGTAAAAAAAATAATATCAGGATGAGAAGGATATAAGGATAGAATGAATTTGCCATTAAATGGAATTGAAAGAGAGTTAAATAAAAAAAATAATGTCAGGATAGGCGGGATAGGTAGGATATTAAGTAAAAAAATAATATTGGGATAGGCAAGGTAAGAGGAATACGAAAATAGAATGAATTTGCCATTCCATCCTCCCTATCCTGCCCATCCTGATATTATTTTTTTATTTATTATCCTTCCTATCCTGCCCATCCTGAAATTATTATTTTTTTACTTAGCCCTCTTCAATTTAGAGGAGTAGCGCGGTGGCTGTAGCGTATTCGCGGCAATGGCTGATGGAAATGAGGATTTGCGGATTGCAAAAAGCGGCATTCAATCGAGACGACAACACAGGTTCTGGTTTTCCGAGGTGATCGTGTGAAATTTCGATGTCGAGCCATGTAATTTCGCTGCGAAATCCTGTACCGAGCGCCTTGACGATCGCCTCTTTGGCGGCGAAAAATCCGGCAAAGTTCGGCGTAGGATCGCGATAGCGTAAACAGTAAGCTTGCTCATTGGGCGTGAAGATTTTATCAAGAAAGCGTCGCTCGTGGCGAGCGATGCTTGCTTTAATGCGGCTTATCTCAATAATATCGTTGCCGATGCCCCGAACCATTAGACTGAAAAATAGTTTTTTTGCGGCTGCTGCTCCAGATCGATGGCGACGTGGCTGAGCACGGAATCGACCTCTGAGGATTCTTCAGCGGCATTGCAAAAGATCATGCGGCCGGATGCGGTATGCTTAATGGACAACACGACTGCTTTGATGGTATCGCCAATATATTCGGCGCCGCCATTGACCACAACCATTGTGCCATCGTCTAGATATCCGACGCCCTGCCGCGGTTCCTTGCCATAGCGTTGAACTTTGATCATCAATTGTTCTCCGCTGACAGGCTTAATCGCATTGGAAAGCAAGTGCATATGAATAATGCGCACATCTTCCACTGCATACTGCTGAAGACGCGTAGGGTCGGCGGTAAGAATATTTGCGTCTAATGAACCGGCTAATTGCAGCAATTTGAGATTATGGTCAGCGATATCTAAAAAATCGATATCGGAGTACCGAAGGTTTAGCGTGGGCAGACTCTCTAATTTTTTAAAAGTTTCTAAGCAGCGGCGGCCTTTGTTTTTGATTGTTTCGTCGCTATCATCCAGCATTGCATAGAGTTCTTTGAACATAAATCGAGGGGCTATCAAAGCGTCATCGAGCAATCCGGAGGAGGCGAGTTCTATGATGCGCGCGTCTTGGAGAATTGTCCAATCGATTAAAATGTCTTTCTTTTTGGAGCTTGTATTCTTGAATTTAATGAAAGGGATCGTGATCGACAACTCTTCGGAAGCTCTTACAGCGAGCACGACGCCGAAATAAGCGCACGAGAGAAAAACAGCGATGTTAGTTAAGACCATTGCCGTATTTGTGATGGTCAACGCATTTATGTTAAAAACCGCATTGAACGTCAACATAACGGCTTCTCCCATAAGGTAGCCACATATTAAGCCTAAAAAAACGGTGTTGAAGGAATATAAATTCCATTTCTTGAACAAGACGTCTGCGCCTATTAACAATAAACTAAAAGCAGCGCCTCCTGTCATCCCGATGGCTACATTAGCGACGGTTAAGCCGCCATTAACGGCCATTGCGCTGTAACTCGTTGCTAGTAGGATACACAAGGCGGTAAAAAATGCGCGAATAAATGAAATCGATATATTCATAATGTTTAATCCTATTCTCCGGTTCTAAGTATAATGTTTCAGCCTGCAGAGACAACTACAAAGCTGGTCTTGTAAGTGCAACCTGCGTTATACTCAAATCTCTTTTTTTTGTCATTACCCAAATTTTATGTTATCTTGTGATGGAATAACGACACGATAAAAAAGCTGCAAACAATGTGAAAGGCGTCCAGATCACCCAAAAAGGTTCAAAGACCTGCCGCTTGCCAAGCAGAACCGCAGCGCTGAGAATCAGATAAAAAGCGATCAAGCCGAATAGACTTCCAGCGTAGATAAAAAACGTGGGAAGACCGCGCGTCGAGCGCACGCAGAACGGCGCCGACCCGATAACCGCCAGCAAACATAGCCATGGCATGGCGAGTTTCCGATAGTACGCAGCCAACATCTGTGATTCTTTTTCGTTGGAAACTTCTCCATCTGGAAGCTTTTCCCGCAATTCTGATAAAGACAGTTCTTCCGGCGGAGTGATCGTTTCAAACAAAAGTTTATCATCAAAACGCATGTCGGGAAAAAGCGTATCCTTAAACGACTCGACAACCAGGAGCTGACCTTGTTGATTACGCCTTAAGCGATCGACAAAACGTCCTCTTGGAGGAGTCGATGGAGAGAGATATTTGATTCGATAAATGTCGTCCACATTACGAATCCAATAAGCATCAAAAAAAACATTTTTCACTGAATCGTAACTATGGAAAAGAATCGTTGAGTTGTCTTCTAGGAGCACATGCTGCGCTGAAAATTGGCTGTCACGCTTTTCTTTATTCCGATTGCGGTTATCTTCAATATGTTTTAATTTATTTGCAGCAAATGGAAGGATGAACTCCATATTAAGATACATCAGTGCAACGCCGGCCAGGCCGACAATTAGAAAAGGACGCATAAGAGTTTGAAGGCTTATGCCGGAAGATCTCAGCGCAACCAACTCATTATGGCTGTTAAGAGCGCACAAGGTGCGAATTGTCGCCAGCGTTAGAGCAAAAGGCAGCAACAGTTCCAATCGCAATGCAAATTCACACGCATAGTAGAGCGAAGTCTCAAGCCATTGAAATTGAACATGATTTCGATGAAAGCTGGCTGTGTGGCTGGCGTAATCGATCAATACATATATTCCGTAAAAGCATGCCAGAAAAAACAGACAACTCCTAATGACCTCGCGAAAAAAATAACGCTCCCAAATTTTTATTAATGCCATAAGTCATTCAATTCCATTTGCAGCGCGTCTGAGAGCCAACAATGAGAGGGCGGCGATCAGAAAATGCGGGACAATATAAAGGAGAGCCACGGCGGCCAGCAGATGTTCAATTCCCTTGGCCGTGAAATAGGAAATCATATATAGCGCGGCCAAGCCAACCACAACGTATAAACCGCGCATGGAGCGGTTGCGGCTGATGCTGACGCCA
>JABDEO010000041.1:11273-16844 GCA_013287015.1 Chlamydiota bacterium | reverse complement strand
GCTCATTGCAGGATTTGCGCTCGTCATTTTTGGCCTGTTTATAGCGGCCGCGGGAATTGGCATCACTGCAGGTATAGTGGGATTGATGACATTGGCGACATGCGGAGGAACCGCCACAGGCGTCGCGTTGTCATTGGCTGCAATGCTTCCCATCGTCATCTTGGGAGGATGCAGTTTAGGAAGAAATTTAGCTCAATTGCCTGCTCCTGGCATGTAATAAAAAAATAGGTTGACTGGAGAGGGAAATTCGGTATTATTGCGCCTAGGCAGTATGGAGAATACCGATGTGCTTTTCTGCAGGAGCTAGTTTTACCGGAGCGGCAATAATAGGGGCTGTCGGCTGTCTTGCCATGCGGGAAGCGGTCCAGCCAGGCCAGTGGCGGTTGGCGTTGATTCCAATGCTGTTTGCGCTGCAGCAATTTATGGAAGGCGTTTTATGGCTTTCTATAGGCCAAGCGGCATGGTGGGAAGCCCCCGCAAAATACGTATTTCTTCTCGTGGCTCTTTTTGCTTGGCCCTTTTGGATTTCCTTTGCGCTGCTTGGAATTGAAGCGGTCAAATGGAGAAAATGGCTGTTAATATTATCTTTAGCTTTAGGAGTCCTTTACAATTGCTTATTGCTGCGGCAATTCTATCTTGTTTGGCCGGCGACTCCGGAAGCGAATATTTTGGGACACAGCATACAGTATGTATTGCATATTCCTGATGGAAAGGCGAATTCCTGGCTATATGCGTTAGTGACTATTTTCCCTCCATTTTTTTCCAGCCTCCCCTATATGTGGTTGCTAGGCGCGTTGAATCTCATCGGAATGCTTATCGCCTACTATTTTTACACTGTCACTTCAATTTCACTGTGGTGCTTTTTTTCCGCCTGGGTCAGCCTCGAAATATATGTTATTCTGCGAATAAATAATCGCAGCCCTAAAATGCTTTAATCAATATGTGGATATGTGGAGACGCATATGTATAAAACAACCATTAAATATTATGTAAAAAATAAATTTCAGGCGGCTGATATTCATCTTAACGGCAATCAACCGTGGGATTTTCAAGTCCATGATGAGCGTTTTTTCCCAAAAGTGTTCTATCAGCGCTCTCTTGGATTAGGTGAATCCTATATGAATGGATGGATCGATTCCAAACGGTTGGATGAATCGATTTATCGCATCATGAAGTCCAGCTTAAACAGCCCCCCTCCGGTCGCCATGCGCGCATTCATGCATTTAATCAGCCCACTTTATCTCAATCGACAAACAAAACAACGGTCGCTGATCGTTGGCGAACGTCATTACGATATCAGCAACGAATTGTTCCAATGCATGCTGGACAAGCGCATGACATATTCATGCGGGTATTGGCGTCATGCATCAAATTTGAATGAAGCTCAAGAGGCGAAACTTGATCTTATTTGTCAAAAATTGGAGCTAAAGCCCGGAATGAAGGTGCTTGATATCGGCTGCGGCTGGGGCAGCTTCGCAAAATACGCCGCTGAAAAATATGGAGTGCATGTAGTCGGAATTACAATTTCTCATGAACAGCTCGAACTCGCAAAAGAATTATGCAAAGGGCTTCCCATCGAATTGCGTTTTCAAGATTATCGTGATGTCCGGGAAACGTTCGATCGCGTCACGTCCATTGGCCAAATGGAGCATGTCGGATATAAAAACTATCGAACTTATATGAAAGTCGTTGCGCGCTCACTGAAAGAAGATGGCCTTTTTCTTCTGCATACCATCGGCAACAACTATTCCTCCTTTGAAGGAGATCCATGGATCGATAAATACATTTTTCCTAACGGGCTTCTGCCGTCATGCGCGTTTCTGGCGCGCAGTTGCGAAGGCCTTTTTGTAATGGAAGATTGGCACAATTTCGGAGCTGACTACGACAAGACATTGCTTGCCTGGTTTCATAATTTTGACAGCTGCTGGGACAAGCTGAAAGCTCAATATGATGAACGCTTTTATAGAATGTGGAAATATTATCTACTGGCTTGCGCAGGCGGCTTCCGGGCGCGTCAACTCCAGTTGTGGCAGATCGTCTACTCGAAACGCGGCGTTCCCGGCGGATACCGCAGCATCAGGTAAAAAATAATAAAAAATTAATTGTCAGGATAGGCAGGATAGGTATTCGCCAGCCCAATGTCATGAAGGTGTTTTTTAACTTAATGACATTAGGTTGGCGAATACCTATCCTACCCATCCTGATAATTAATTTTTTTACATCACCCCGCATGCCCAGGAGCAGATCGGACAGTTCGCCGCATCATGCCGGCGAGATGGGCAAAATTCGCGCGCAAAATAGATGATTTGCAAGTGCAATTTGATCCAATCTTTTTTAGGAAAAAGCCGTTTAAGATCAATTTCAGTTTGTTTGACGCTTTTGCCTGAACTCAGTCCCCATCGTTGGGCGCACCGGTGGATGTGCGTATCGACGGGAAATGCCGCGACGTTGAATCCTTGGGCCATCACTACTGAAGCTGTTTTATGACCAACGCCCGGCAGTTCCTCCAAAGCTTCAAAAGCATTGGGAACCTCCCCTTGATGTTTTTCGATCAATAGACGCGATAGCGTCCAGATGGCGCGCGCCTTGCGCGGAGCCAACCCGCATGGCCGGATAATGGCCTCAATTTCAGAAATGGAGAGTTGCACCATCTCTTGCGGAGAGCTCGCTTTGGCGAACAATTTTGGAGTGATTAAGTTAACGCGCGCGTCAGTGCATTGAGCTGAGAGAACGACGGCGATCAGCAGTGTATAGTTGTCTCTATGATGCAGTGGAATGGCCGGAGCTGGATAAAGCTTGGCAAGAATGCGGTGAATTTTTTCCGCTCTTTCTTTTTTTCGCATGGGCGCTGCATCCCGTTTTAATTTGCTTTTAGGAGTTGTTTATTATACTATAGTCAAGTTCGAACAAATCTACAACTTGACTTGTCGAAATTATCGTTTTTATAAATCAAATAATTCTGGAGGTACCATGTTGAGTCATCCATCATCAGTGGGGAGCTTGTTGCAAGCGAACCATCAGCAATTAGCTCGTTATGAATTGCTTTACACCGAAACAAAACCGGAGACATCAATACGGCAACAGTGTGAAAAAGATTTTAAGATGTTGGAATTCTTAAAAATTACTTCACAACAGATTGCAGATAAACTTCAAACGCTTATTCTAAAAACTGAGCTGCTTTATAATAAATATACTAAAGTCTCAGAACTCTCTTCCAGACCACCCGCAACCTTCATGGTAGGAATTTTTAAAATTTCTTGGCTTCATTATTCACTAATGCATTTTGATACATGCCCTTTTTCTAAAGTAAAAGAAAAAAGTTGTGAAAAAGTCAGAGACGGAAGCATTAAAATAGAAAATACCTCAACAAATCAAACGATCACTATTAACCGATTACAGATTCACTGCATTCGAGAACATGACTTTTTCTCAAAAGAAAAAACGACTTGGCGTCTGGACCCTGTCGCTGTTTGTAAATTGTTAGAGCTAAAGCCTGGAGTCAACTACTCTAAGGATTTAGTTATAACAAAATTCTGGTCTGAATATGACTTTTCATCTCCCTGTCCTCCAAGGCATGAAGCGACGCTAAAAAAAAATGCGATCAAAACAATTAATCTGGAGCAAGACAGAACTATTTATGTCATGAAAACCAAGAAGGTAGTGCAAGAAGAACCAGCCATCAATTTTTGGGGCATCGGCAAGGCGAATCAATTGTGCGAAGAAGATTCTAAAAAAGAAATTGAAAAAGAAGCGACTTTATACCTACATTTAGTGAGCGACAGCGGAGAAAAATTCAACATTAAAGGCATGGAAATTGAAGGTGCATTCTTGGACTTACGGGATGAGGTTCCAATGATGGGACTTTCGGTTTTCGAGCAAAAAAATAAGATTGGAGTCAAGCTTAACGGTAATGAGGATCAGTTGCTTACAATCCAAGAAAGAGTTCCTCTGGTTTGAACCATGCCAAAAAGATTGCCAAAGATTCGTGTAATCATGGGGTCACACATAGTTTCCTTGTTATTTGGAAGGTTCGACTTTTTTAACGGGCTTAACTTGCGACGCCGACGGTAGAGGAATGCCTGTCAAAGCATGCATTCCTTTTTGATCCAAAACGAGTTCTGTCAGCAGATCTACAGGGCCTACAATTTTAAAATGACACTTTTTATAAAAATCAACAGCGTTTGCGGGAGCGGCAACCTCGATGGACGTTATACCCTCCTCGAGGCATTTTTTAGCAAGATGTGTAATTAAAGTTCTGCCAACTTCTTTCCCGACAGCCTCTTTTCTTCTTGCCTGAATCTTTTCGTGCAGCTCAAGCGTTGTAGGAATGTTGTCCGGATGCGTCGCTAACGCTTCAAGAAGCATTGTCTTGTCTTTAAAAGTTTTAATTACAGCGAAACCTTGCGCCTTTTCGACATTAATTTGATCATCACGAGAACAAATATATATAGGGTGTTCTTCTTTTAAAAACGTTTGGATATCCGTTAAAACCGTGCTTAAAATAGACACGGAATTAGAGAATCGCTCAACTGGTTGTTGGAATAGCGTGCAGTTCAAGTAATACTCGAGCGCATATTTCTTCCACAATTTAACGATAGCTTCAAGGCCTTGATATTCCTCGGAAAAAAGCTGACGCACTTCCAGCTTTTTTGCATTGCTTCCTTCTTTTTCCTTGATCTCCTGTTCAATTTGCATTGTGGGAGTCCCAAGAGGAATGTAGTCCGAATTGGTGGAACTACTAGAACCACTTGTAGAGCTGCTTGTAGATGAAGAAGAAACTGAAAGAGAAAACATAATAAGTTCCTGTTAATTAAGTTTAATAGTTTTATTTTTTAATTACGTTGTTAATTCGTGAATTATACCTTATGCTGTCGCTCCTGTCAATGCTTTCATTCCTTCTTCATTTAATACAAACCTACCAACATCATTCTTTGTAAATTTACATTTTTCATAAAATGGAACTGATAAATTACCCTCAACAGTAATTGATGTTATTCCTTTTTCTAAACAAAGTGCAGCTAAGTATGTAATTAGAGCTATACCAACGCCTTTTCCAACGCATTCATCTCTTCTTTTCTGGATCTCATCTTTCAGTGTGACATTTTCAACAGATGGAAGATTATCAGGGTTTGTCGCTAGAAATTTAAGCTCCATAATGCCATTAGAAACGGCTGCGATTGCGAAGCCCTGGGGATTTTTTAAATAATCTTGATTTTTATTATGGCAAATATAGATATGATCTTCGATTTCCTGTTCTTCTTCGAGGGTCAATTCTAAAATAGCGGCCGAATTAGTATATTGCTGAGCCGCATCTGAATATATTTGCCAATATAAATCGTGGTAGGCTGAAGCGTGTTTTTTCCATAATTTGACAATTCCTCGAAAATCTTGATAATTTTCAGAAAAAACACGTGTGATTTTAAAGTTTTTATTTTTATTGACCTCTTTTTGTTCAATCTCGCTTTTAATCTGTTCGCTTTGGTTTGAAAGAGTTATAGTTGCTATACTAACGTCTGCATTTAAAGAAAACCCTTCGTGGGCGCCGAACAGCCTAAATCTTGTCTACAACCG
>JABDEO010000041.1:0-11263 GCA_013287015.1 Chlamydiota bacterium | reverse complement strand
CTGCATTTAAAGAAATAGACATAAAAGACCATGGTTAAATTATTAAAAGTATTATTTAATTATAAAAGAAGTGGTTTTAGTAAGCAATAGAATTAAAATATTTTTTATGATTTAAAAACGTACGACAAAAGACTTGTCCAGTTCGTCCATCACGCCATCAGCTCTTACCCATACGCCGCAGAATACAAAGGAAGATGACGCTGGCGATTCCAGCGCCAGCCATTGCGAACGAGGAGAGAGGCCAAGTCGTTCTTGAGACGACCATTGTATTTTCCATTCGGTACAGCTGTTGCAGAATCCCTTGCTCGCCCCATAAGGGGTCTACTTGGAACAAACCGCGCACTGTGACTGCCTGATTGGATGGAACCAGCGCTTTGCCTGAAAGAAAAATTTGTTGAGAAATTTTAGATGGCGCCCCCATGCAGCACACTTTTAAATTGGGTTCGGAGGCGAGTATCCAGCGCTGATCAGCGCTCTGATAAAGGAAGCCTCGCACCTCCACTTCGTGCTGATGGAAGAGTGTTAATTGACGCCTAAGAAGCTGTATGGCGGCTTCCTTTTCTAATTTGTCATCTAGTCCGCGAAGGGTCGTAAAAGATAAAGATGCGGCCTCGCCAGCCCAAAGAGAAATGGTAAGCGCCATTAATAAAAGAGATAAAATTTTTATCATAATGCCCAAGAATACCTTGTAGCGTAGACTTCAGTCTGCGCTTGTTTGCGCAGGTTTTAACCTGCGCTCGTTTTTGCGGGTTTTAACCCGCAAAAACATCAGTGACTTTGCGGGTTAAAACCCGCAAAAACAAACGCAGGTTAAAACCTGCGTAAACAAGCGCAGACTGAAGTCTACGCTACAACAACCGCCTCATTTCGACCGGTTCCAGTTCCATCCCTAAGAAGGTTTTTCCGAGCGTTCGAAATCTTTCAGGGTCGTCTGAAACAAAATATTTATGCGGAAACGCCGCTGAACAGGACGCTTCCATCCGTTTGTTTTTCAGTATCGCAGCCACTCTTTCCGCGCAGGTTTGCGCGGAATCCACAATCGTCACTTGCGGACCTAGCTCCGCTTCAATTAACGGCCGAAGCAAAGGATAGTGGGTGCACCCAAGCAGAACAGTATCGATATTTTGATCATGCAAAGGCGCTAGATATTCTCGCACGATCATCTTCGCAGCGTTATGTGTGATAAAATGCTCCTCTACCAATGGCGTCAGTAGCGGGCAAGCCACGCCTATGACAAACGCCTTAGGCAGACGCTGCAAGATCTCCTTCTCGTAAGCTCCAGAGGCGATGGTTCTGCGCGTTCCAAGCACCGCGATGCGTCCATTGCGGGTGACCTCTACGGCTTTTTCCGCTCCGGGTTCAATAACCCCAATGACGGGCGCTTTGCAAATTTTTTGGAGTTCGTCAAGAGAACATGAGGAGACGGTGTTGCAAGCGACAACTAGGGCTTTGATATTATTGTTTTCCATCAGAAAACGGGCGATTTCAAGGGAATAGCGTATAATCGTTTCAGGGCTTTTTTCCCCGTAAGGCACGCGAGCTGTGTCCCCAAAATAAACAATATGTTCATGGGGCAGCGTGCGCATGATCTGCTGCATAACCGTCAACCCTCCTACTCCTGAATCGAACATCCCGATGGAGTGGGGTTGTTTATGTTTGTTCATAAAGATCCAGGACTTAAGGAATTCGGAGTTTTTGGCCCACTTTGATGCGGTCGTTGGCAAGATTGTTTAGCTCTTTTATCGCTTTGATAGTGGTGTTGCGGTCGCGAGCGATTTTTTCCAGGTTGTCTCCAGGTTTAACCGCATAAATTTTGGAGTCGCTGTCGGCGATCTGATCTTTGGGCATTCCAGGAGCTCCATCGGCCGCTTGCAAGGCCTCTGTGAGTGATCGGAGGGCGGTTTGCAAGTTGTCGATGTTTTTAGTCTGACGCCCAGACGTTTTTTTAAATTCGGCCAAGACTGTGGAGGTTTCATTGGCATGCGTTTTTAACTGACGCATGTCGGCGACAAGATTTTTATTCGCCGCATCGAGTTGAGAGATTTTATCTTCATAGCTTGCAATATTATTAACAACGAGTTCTTTATTAGCTTGATTTGCGTCCAATAATTGTTGTCTAAGAGAAGAAATGGTGGCTTCCTGATTGCTGATGCGTTCGGCGAGCATGCGCATTTCAATTTCATGATTGGCCAATTCGTGCTGCAGCATGCCAAGCGTATCGCGCATTTCGCGCAGCGCTGTTGCAGTCTCTTGATCATAGTAGTTGCGCGGCGTTGCATGAAGTGAAAGCATGGAGGAAAAAAACAGCAAGAGAGCGGGAAAGAGGAGAGCGCCTCTTCCCATCCTTTGAAGCAAAAAAACGATCTCTGCCATAGAAAGCGTCAGCGTTGGTATACTTTGAATTCAGCGCGACGATTCTGTCCCCAAGAGGTCTCATCGTGACCTAATGAAACCGGACGCTCCTTGCCATATGAAATTGTAAAGATGTTGTCCGGACTAACGCCTTCATTGATGAGAAGGTTGCGTATGGTATTGCTGCGATTTGATCCTAAGGCCAGGTTGAACGCCGCGGGACCCCTTTCATCGCAATGTCCTTCGACAAATATGTAGGTGTTAGGATTTTGCTGCATGTAGTCGGCGACGTTTTTGACAGCTTGGAGGCTATCTCGGCCTTTAACCAGCGAGCTGTTGTAATCAAAATAGACATTCCGGAAGATGCCGGATAGCTTTGAATTATTGCTAGGATCTTGGAAGGAATCGATTCCTGGGATGGAACTGCCCGGATCGCCTGGAGTCTCACGCGGTTGAGGTGTGGAATCCCTCATAGCCAGGTCTTGATTGTTAGGATCATCGCTCAACGGCACATAATCGGAGTTTGCCGAGGAATAATTTGCCGAAGAATTATTTGCGAAACCATTTTGAGGATCGTCTGAATAGAATTCATCTTTGGAACTGATTTGGCGGGAACTCCCGTGCTTGCCGCCAAGTGAGCGGAATCCCCTGTTCATATGTCGTCCAGCTGTTTTAGTATCATCCCATACCGCGCCGGTATTGCGACGACAGCCCGCAGTAAAAGTTAAAGAAAGCATTGCGATATTAATAAGCAGAATGATTTTTATAATTTTCATATGACCTCAAGATGCTAAAAAGTGTAAAAGGCTCATTTTCTATAAAAACGCATACTACCATATTCACGCCATTAAGCAAAATGGTTTATGACAAATCTCAATCGTCATGGGAGAGGTTCCCAGTTGGGGAAGCGTTTTTCGCCAGGTCCTGAAGTGATTTTTGTGGCGTTCGGCTGATTTAAATTAATGAGGTGCAGTTCGGAGATCTCATCGCCTTGACTGCGGTTGTAGACAAGATTTAGGCTGTTCGGCGCCCACGAAGGGTTTTCTTTGTTTCCGGGTCCTTGGGTCAGTTGACGTTCTTCGCGCGTATTGAAATTGTAGACCCAAATTTGTCGAACGCCATTCGTCATGGCGCAGTAGGCTAGTTTAGCTCCATCGGGCGACCAGGCGGGCGCGCTGCTTTCCACGCTGTGTTTGGTGACAAGTTCCGCATGGACATCCTTTAGAGGAGTATTTGGCGCGGGCACATCGATGACGTAAATGCGCGGCGAGCCGTCTTTATTCGATACAAAGGCCAGTTGCGTTCCATCCGGACTAAAAGCTGGCGATCCTTGCGTCGACTTGCGAGCCGCAAAAATCTGATGCGGCTTGTTTATTGCGCCTGTTTCGGGATTAAACGCCTGTAAAAATAGATCGGGATTGCCTGCGACGTCGCTAATGAACGCCACCTGATTGCGCTTGGTCGCAATGGCGGGCATTAGTTGGTTTCCGCGCAAATAGGTAAGGCGTCTGCCAACGCCCTCTTTTAGAGAAGCCACATAAATTTTTGGCTGGGCGGCCTGATACCCTACATAAAAAAAACCGCTGCAATGATGGCCTGGTTTAGGCGGAACGTAAACAGGGCTGATGTTGTATCCTGCATCATTCACAACCCGCCGCGCGTTTTCTCCATCGTAATCCGCTTCCCAGATCTCAGAATTCCAGCGATTGGCTTCCGGGGCCTTTTTGCGCACGCTGTAAAGGATATGTGTGGAGGCGATGCCGTTGGCGTCGAAAAGAGCTTTGTGGATCGCGTCCGCCAGCTGATGGATTTTTCGACGATCTTCTCCAAGCGAGCCCGACAATGGCGCGCTGCTGGTTTGTTTGATGGAATCTCCATTGACGGCGAAGAGGGTCGCCGATAATTTTTTATCGGATCCGGCGGACGCTTTAATCACATAAAAAACGTTTAAGGAGCGCAGCGTTTTGGGGTCTCCAGCGTCATCAGAAGAGAATTTATTAACGATTTTATCCTTTTCGCCGCTCCTGGCTATCGTGCATGTCATCCCATTGTGGTTAAGATCAAATTGCAGCACATTTTCCAATTGCTGTAGATGCTTCTGTGTTAAGCCCGAGTTGTTGTCGCTGAATTTCGTCAAATACAGGGGGATCAATTGATTTTCCGTGGCTAAGCGCACGACGATTTGTTCACTCTCTTCCTTAGGTTGTCCTTTGAGTGGATTTGGAGACAGCTGAAGAAAACAGAAGCACGCAAAAAAAGATATTGAAAAATATTTGCCATTCATGCAGAGGGTTCTCCTATAAGTCATTGCTGAGGGCTATCACAAAAGTGTATTGCGCCAAATTTCCAAAGTTGCCGCTAAAGCTAGGGTATTTCAGCGTTGCGAGTGTTTTTTCCACATGTTTACGATTTCTTTCGCTTTTAGAATTAACAATCGTCACTTTCACGAAACGCCCTGAACGGTCTAAAGTTAATTTTAATTTGACTTCCCCATATTCCGGCAGCCTTAATTTTAATTTAAGGTAGCTGGCGAGCTCGTCATAGTATCCGATCTCTTGTGAATTCAATTGAGCGCCGGTCTCGGCGAAGAAAGTTTCCACTTGCAGAGAATCGATTTGCGCGGGCATTGCAGCGCTCTGGTTTTCGCTAAGTTTATCATGATTCTTTTCAATTTGTGCAATGTTTTTCTGTGCATTCGCCAAAAGAGCGCGGCGTTTAGCTTTGGCGGCTTCATTTTTTGCCGCTTCGGCTTTGCTATTTACGGCGGAGATGTTTTCTTTTTTTGTTTCTTTTACAGCGGAAGGTTTTTTTGGCTGAGGCTGACTTGTTTTTTGTTGGGGTTGCGATTTAGGAACCTGCTTTGTTTTAGGAACCTCTTTTGCTTTTTGAACAGCCGGCTTCGCTGTCTTTGGAGCTTGCTTTTTTTGAGGCTTCGGTTGAGGTTCGGGCTCAGCTGGTAATTCTTTAGGTTCAATTTTTGGGGATTCCACTGCAGTTTCTTCAATTTTTACTGGTTCCGGCGCGGCTGCAGTTGGTTCAGGGATAGGCGTGGCTGCGGCTGGCTCGGGGATAACTGGAGGCGGAGGCGGCGGAGGAGTAGGAAGAACCGGAAGCGGTTTTGGGGAAGCTGCGATTGGATGCTTGTATTCATCGAGTTGAATGGTTTTGACAACCAGGCGTTCCACAGACTTTGGTGGAGGAGAAAGATCTGCATAAAAAGAAACCCACAATAAAAGAGCCACATGCGTGAGCGTTACAGCGAGCGCAATGAGAAGCAATGAGCGGTCATCAGGTCGTGAGTATGCATGCATAGTTCAAATCAGGGTAGCGCTTTCTCGCGCCCCTTCCGGGGCGCAACGTCAAATGCTGTTTACCCCGGGTTAGGGTGTTAATTTTGATGCCATTTTGGCTTTGAAAAATCCATGCGATTCGATTATCGAAAGTGACCCAATATTATAATATGGGGTCACTTTCGATAATCGAATCCCATGTGATTTTTCTTTGCCAAAATGGCATCAAAATTAACACCCTAACCCCGGGTTCCGCTAATCGCTTCACCCGGGGCTAATCACGCTACCCCCTGCCGGGGGAAAGGCAAAGAGTCTAGTTTGACTTTGCTTTGCCCCTCTCCTTCCCCCGGTAGGGGGTAGCGTGATTAGCCCCGGGTGAAGCGAAGCGGAACCCGGGGTGAACAAGATTTGACGTTGCGCCCCGAAAGGGGCGCGAGAAGGCAATCGTTTATTTAGCTCAAACAGGTTTAAGGATAATGTCCATCTGCTGGAAGCCGGCGGCTTCGGCGGCGTTTTTAACAGACTGATATACCCCGAAATGTCCTCGCCTGTCATGAAAGAGCTGGGGCCGAGCGTTTGGATGGCGTTTTTTGGCCTGTTTGAGCTGTTCCGCAAGTTGGTCAATGGTGACCGGCTGGTCGTTGAGCGTGATTTTATTGTCTTTATGCACATAAATAGTGATCTTACTTGCTTCTTGAACCGCAATGGGTGCATTTGCACGCTCATCAGCCGCATCAGCCAGATCAACACGATCCAATTCCAACATTGGCGCGATAAGGATAAACATGATCAAAATGACGAAAACGACATCGATCAGCGGCGTCAGATTGACCGTAGGCTCTTCAATGTGTTTCTGCCGAGTGATCCTTAAAGAACGCCTACTCATACTGAATATCAACTTTGCGATATTGCATTTCAACCGCAGCTAGGATCTCCGTAGAGAATCCTTCCATATCGACTTCAAAGGAGCTAATCGTATTTTTTAAGTAATTATATCCAATTAAAGCGGGTATCGCGTCCAGCAGGCCCAATACGGTAGTCGCTAAGGCCAATGAAAGCCCCCCCAACACCGCCTGATTGGCGCTGCTCATGCTGTTCGCTTGCAACTCAGAAAACGTGGTGAGAATTCCCCATACCGTGCCCAGTAAGCCTAAAAAAGGACCCAAAGCGACAACAGTGGATAAAATAAATAAATTTTTTTCCAGTTGCTTTGTTTGATTCGCTATTGCACTCATCAAATAGGTATCCACAAATTCAATATCCGATGGCGAAAGGTAAGACATGGCGCTTTCCGTAGCCCCCTCTGCTTGAGCTGCAGCTCTGAAACGACGGTTTTTATTTAAAAGATCGATGGTTTGTTTTTTAAGAATCGCATATAAATCTAAGAATGGACTGGGAGAAGCTTGCAGTATTGCTTGTTCGCAATCCAAACTTAAAGGATTGGACTTTTGCAATTGAAAAAACGCATGAAATTGCACGGAATGTTTGCGCGCGTAATAGGTGATCCATCCCTTATGCAATAAGATGATCCAACTAATGATCGATAACCCGATGAGTCCTATGAAAATGAGCTTCCCCAAAAAGTCGGAATGGGTGTAAGCGTCAAAAAAAGGATTGCTGGCAAGAAGAAAAAATATATTTACATACATTAATGAATCCTTTATAATAGACTTTAATATTATGATTCATAATCGAGAGAATAGCTATTTGTCAATGCATAAATGAAAGACGAGATAGAAAACTTTCTCTCATAATTATTCGACTTAAAAATGTATGTACATTTTTTGAGGAAAGAATAAAAAGGAAAGGTTGATGTTGCGTGGCATTTATTTATTATTATGTGTGTTCACTTGTTTAAGTTCCGCCTTTGTTAGAGCTGAATCTACAGCCTCTGAGGCTCCTAATATTCAAGTTTCTTTGATTAATGAAGAAAATTCCATTCAAGCGGGACGCCCTTTTTGGGTGGCTGTCCATTTGCATCTTGCAGACAAATGGCACACCTATTGGAAAAACCCTGGCGACGCCGGCATGGCGACTTCCATCGAATGGAAGCTTCCGCCAGGATTTTCAGCTTCTCCCCTCATTTGGCCCACTCCGCAACGCTTTGTTGTCGAGTCCATTGTAGGCTATGGCTATGAAGGCGAAGTCCTGCTTTTATCACAAATCACTCCACCGAATTCCCTTCCGAATAATCAAGCCGCTCAATCGATGGAATTGAAGGCCGATGTGCGCTGGCTTATCTGTTCCGATTCTTTCTGTATGCCGGGCGACTCCGAGCTCTCTTTGCAATTGCCTTTCAACAATACAGCTCCTCAACCAAGCGAACAGTGGGCGGACCTATTTAAGCTGACTCGTACGCAACTGCCTAAGAAACAGCAAGGTTTGCAAGCGTATCGCAATCAAGGCTTGATTGAACTTCAATTGAAATTGCCAAATGCCAAAAACGCTCCTTTGACCGACGCTTATTTCTGTCCGGAAGACAAACATGTGATCGACCATAATGTGGAAGCCGTTATGACCGCCTCTCCTGATTCCGACGGAAGCTATGTAATCGCTCTACAAGCAGCGCCCTCCACTGAAGCAAAAACGTTAAAAGGCATAGTCGTCGTTTCAGGCGGTCAAGATTTATCGAAAATTACACATGCTATTGAGGTCGACGCCTCGATTATTGATATGGGGCGTCATGATGAAGTCGTAAGCATGACCGAACAATCAGGGTCGCTCGGAATACATTCTTCTCAGTATGAGAAGGCCTCCGAACCGCTGCTGGCGGCCCCCTCTTCTGAACACTTTTCAGGAGGGCTCGGCATGGCTTTGCTATTGGCGTTTGTAGGAGGAATGATCCTTAACCTCATGCCATGCGTTTTACCAGTGATTTCGATCAAGATATTAAGTTTTGTGAAGATGGCGGGCCAAAGCAGGGCGTTGACTTTAAAGCATGGCGCAGTGTTTTGCTTGGGCGTCATCGTCTCATTTTGGGTCCTTGCAGGAATATTGCTTATATTCCGGGCGTATGGGCAGGAAGTGGGATGGGGATTTCAGTTGCAAGAACCTCTATTTGTGGGCATATTAGCGGCCGTTTTGCTGGTGTTTGGCTTGAGTCTCTTTGGAGTTTTTGAATTGGGTTCAGTTGTGACCAATTGGGCGGGGCAAGCGCAAAGTCGCTCGAGCGAGGGATTCACCGCTTCTTTTTTGAGCGGCGTACTAGCCACCGCCGTCGCCACTCCATGCACAGGACCTTTTTTAGGGTCGGCGATCGGGTTTGCAATCACTGTGCCGACTGCTCAGGCGATGTTGATTTTTACTTTTTTGGGATTAGGAATGGCCTCTCCCTACATGGTTTTTGCTTGCTTCCCTCGTTTATTGCGCTTCTTGCCAAAGCCAGGGGCTTGGATGGAAACTTTTAAACAGCTGATGGGCTTTCTCATGCTGGCTACAGTATTGTGGCTGCTGTGGGTGTTTGGCGCGCAAACGGGCAGCTTGGGCATCTCCTTAATGTTGGCGGCCTTTTTCTGTTTTGCTCTCGGATGTTGGATTTACGGCAGATGGGGCTCGCCCACCAGCGCACGCGCGTCGCGTTTAATAAGCGCAGCGATGGCTGCAATTTGTTGTGTTGCGGGCGGATATATCCTCATCACAGCCGCAGCTTTAGAGTCGACGACCTTAGATGGCAACCCGCACTCGAATAATGGACAGATCACCGCTTGGGAGGAATTTTCTCCGGAAAGGGTGAAGGAGCTTCGCCGTCAAGGCACGCCGGTTTTAATCGATTTCACAGCGAAATGGTGCTTGATCTGTCAGGCAAACCATATCGTTTTATCGAGCAAAGCTGTCGACGCTAAATTAGCTGAGCTGGGCGTGGTTAAAATGAAGGCTGATTGGACGAAAAGCGATCCTGTCATCACGGAAGAGCTGCGCAAGCATGGCCGCAACGGCGTCCCCCTTTATTTATTGTATGGTTCAGAGCCTGCGGAGCCTCCAAAAACGCTGCCTCAAGTGTTGACGCAAGATGTCGTGCTGCAGCAACTAGCGGATCTTGAATAGCATTGAACTGCATTGGGGTCAGGCCTGACACTATGACACTTTGAAAGCGCCGTCGGCGCTTTCAAAGTGTCATAGTGTCAGGCCTGACCCCAATGCACATTGAATAGGTTTTCCACGTGGAACTTTCACTTTACGATTCACATGCGCATCTGACTTCATCCGATCTTTTCGATCAGATCGATGGAGTATTGGAACGTTCTCAAAAGGCGGGCGTGTCCGCGATAGTGAACATCTGTACAGACGCTGTAAGTTTAGAAAGAGGGTTGCAGCTCTCAAAGCGATATCCGTGGGTGCATAACGCCGCAGCCGTGCATCCGCATGACGCTGAAAAAGAGGGGGAGAACTTATTCCCAATAGTGTCCCTCCATGCCCGTCAAGGCGTCCTGGTAGCTGTTGGAGAAACCGGTCTAGATTATCATTATCACCATTCAACTCCGGATATCCAGCAATCATTTTTGCGAAAGCATTTACAACTTGCATTAGCATGCGGTCTTCCTGTTATTATTCATTGTCGCGAAGCTTTTAGCGATTTTTTCAAGATTCTCGATAGCGAATATGTGGTCGACGGGAAGCATGGTCCAGGCGTTCTGCACTGCTTTACCGGAACTGCAGCGGAAGCTGAACAAGTTTTGCAGCGCGGTTGGCATCTATCTTTGGGCGGAATTGTGACTTTTAAAAAAAGCGTGGAGATGCGGGATATCGCCCGCATGATTCCGCTTGAACGATTATTGATTGAAACAGACGCTCCCTTTCTTGCTCCTCAAAGCAAACGGGGAAAACCCAACGAGCCAGCCTACCTTGTGGAAACAGCGGAAGTGATCGCCGCAGTTAAGGGACTTACATTGGCTGACCTGGCGAAAATCACTTCACAAAACGCTCAAAAGCTTTTTAGTTAGCATCGGGGTCAGGTTTGACGCTGTGATGCTTTTAAAAGCGCCAGGGTATTTTTGGGGTCAGGCCTGACCCTCCAATGCAGTTCTGAAAGAAGTCTAATAAAAATCGATTGTTTTTAAATAAATCACTCGCTAATATCTTAGCAATTTATCGGAAAACAGGTGAAATGTATGATTTTCTCTTTAAATAGCGTCACCAAAGAGTATGCTCTTTATCAGTCGCCTTTAAAGACAGAGGACTCGGAACTGCAAAACAGAATAAAAAAAATCGCTCAAGAGATTGCAACCTCACTAATCGCGGCCCCTCCCAAGCGAGGCTCTCGTTATCGTATGCTGCTGTTTTTTGAGGTTTTTAATCCAAAGACAAATAGACAAAGTTATCTGTTGCGGACCTATGCATCGCATCGCCAAGTCGACCACGCAGAATTATGTAGGGACTTGTTTGATCACTTTTACGTTCTTCATTGTGCAATCAAAGAGTCTGGTCAATATCGAAATCTACATTTACGCCATGTTGTACTTGATCAACATTACGATCGCGTTAGGAATGAGACGGAAAAGCTGTCAATGATGGAGTTGATAAGGAAATTTGCTGACGCTAAAAGCAGTTTTAAAGTTTTTCTTTAGGGTTGTCTTTAAAATAGTTGCCTAGATTCTCCCGTAGTTGTTTTATTTTTTCCATAT
>JABDEO010000040.1 GCA_013287015.1 Chlamydiota bacterium | reverse complement strand
TTTTGCTGGCATTGTCTGAACGAGCGGATTTATCATAGGCAAAGACCATCTCCGATGTCGCGTGCCCTGTAACGCGCATAATGTCGCTGTCGTGAAAGCCTTGCTGCTTAAGATAGGTGACAGCGGAGGCTCTCAAAACGTGTGGGGTGATTTTAAATGGGATTCCAGCTTTTTTTCCGGCTTTGGCAAATGTCACAGCCACCTGATTAATCATCACAGACTTTCCAAATCGCGTGATAAAAACCGGTCCAGACCTGTCTCCAATATACTGTTGAAGACTTCTCATGATGCCATCTGAGTATGTAATGACCGTTTCTTTATAAACGCCCTTCATTTTCAATTGGGGAAACGTGATTTCACAGCGCTCCCAATCAATTTGATGGGTTTGCAATGACAACACCTCGTTCACTCGTTTCCCACCCTGCAGTATCACCTTGCCAATCAAACAATCCCGAGAGTTGATCTTTTCAAGCTCTTTGAAAAAGGCGATCCACTGCGCCTGCGTCATGGCTTGAGTTTTGACCTTGTCGCCTATTCTAAAAAATGTTTTCGCGCTTCCTTCATTACTAGGCAAAGCCTTTTTGACAACGCCTTGAAGGCGTCTATTTAAAAATCCTGTAAAGGAAATATAGCAGGCCGCTCGTGCTTGCCTGCTGGATTCCGCCCACTCCTGAATGAGTTTAATGCGGTCAATAATGGCCTCATGATTAGTCAGAGCGAATGCTTGCAGAGTCATCATTGGATTGAGCAACCCAAGTTCAATCAATCTGCGAATGCCAGATCGATAATTGATCTGTGTTTTATGAGACAATGTTGATAGCCACTGGGAGAGAGCCTCTTCTAGGGTAATCTCATCCAACTTTTTCCAAACCAAATTAGCTTGAAATGCTTTGGCCTGCTCATAGGTTTCTAAACCAAATTTCACAGATGACTCAATCATTGTTGGAATTAATGTCATGGCTACTTTGGCTCCTTACTTCCTATATTAAATTTGCTTCCCAAAGCCTTCTTAAACCATGCAGGGACCTGATCCGTTTTCATTTCCAATAAGTGTCCATCTGTAATTTCCGCTAACCAAATGTGTTCATGAGTCGAATTATCAAAAATGTAAGCGCGATTAGTAAATGAGATAGCCTCCTTCAGCAAATCTAGAGAGCGTTTATAGCGGCTTACGATCTTATCTTCTGGTACAGAATGACCACCCATTTTTACCCGATATCTTACGCGAGAGATATTAATCGCAGGATCTTCTGTCGCAACATAGTATAAATAGGTTCTATAGCCTCTAGACTGTGCTGTACGAAGAAATTCAACCTTGTCAGGGAAGGACATCACTGTTTCGAAAGTAAAGGATTTTGAACATTCAATAAGCTTGTGACGAATAAAATCTGCTGCAACTGATGCAAAATAACTATTCACTCCTGCGTTGAAAAAACTCAACTTGCCATCATTAAAGCGCAATTCATGCGCATCATCCAGCAGATCAGCAGTTTTTAGGAGTTGAGACTTGATGAAAAAATCCAGAATTTCTTCTTTTGTTGTTTGTACACTATAGCTTTCTAGATCCAAAAAATCAAAATCTCGAATCTCCTTCTCAATTTCATCTGGGTTGATGAATATGCCAAGCAATTCAGGGCGAATGATGGATTTGAATGTACTTTTACCTGAGCCATTTGGGCCTGCAAACATACGTAAACGGAGAATTTCTTTATTCATTGATTTCCAACCTTTGACCTAGAGTGACCGGTATTGCAGGAGCTAAATGTTTGATAAATTTATGCCTTCCATCAGGAAACACCTCAACTAGATCCCCATTTTCACTGATAAGCACACTACTGCCAGATGCAAGGGCCGCCCAATAAGCTTGCTTAAATGCCACATTTGCTAGCTCTGGAATATGCTTCTCCAGATAAGACATCGCTTCCTCACTCAGTGTCATTGTTGACTCCTTTGTTTAACCTTCATTTTTTCCATGCTCACAATAAAAGCGTTTACACCTTCCCACCATCTTTGCAAAATTGGCATATCGACAACAAAATGCAAAATCCGAGGAAGACTTGTTTATAATCGGCTTTATAAACAACAAAATGTAGCTCAAAATTCTTTTTGTGGCAACTCAAAGTTTTGGCGGTTGAGACACTGATACATTATAGATCTTTAGTTATTTATCATATATAGGCGTTAAGCGGCATAAGTGTAAAAGCGTATTGACAACATAGCAATCTATTTCATATGCTTTATTTGGATGATGACATTAAAGAGGTATATTGCTTTATGGATGATAATAAAGAAATGGCAAAACAACAAGAAGTAGAAGAGGTGAGTCGTCAAGCCGAGATATCGGTAAAGCGACGCAATAAGAAAAAGATCAAAGCAACCATTTATTTGACAGAAGAAGCGGAACAGGCATTCACAGAGCTTTATATCCATCGACTGAGAAAAGACAGGAAAACTGATCGATCCTTGATTGCATGTGATGCTATCCATGTCCTTTTTGAAAGGGAATGCATGTAACAATAATGCCTCTCATGGCTGTTGGAGCACTATGTTTGTTTAGATATGTTGGACTGCTATTTAAATTTTTCAATTTTGGTGATTTATGATTGATCTGATTTTGAACCAAATCCCAGGTTTTGTGTCAGGGATATTAGTTACAGTTCTCGGAGGATATATCTTATTTATTTTAACAAAATGCAAAGACAGAGAATGTGAAGATCAGAAAAACAAAAATGATTTTGTGATCATAAAAAAAAGGGTTATCGAAGAATGTGATTTTAATATAACTCCTGGCGTAGGAGATGTTAGATGCAATTTTCAATTTGAAGCGCATAAAGCCCTTTTAAATCATTACTTATCCTCCTCATTAGAAGAAAAAATTCTTCCCCTAACGAAGGATATTATCCATAGCGCTGCTCTATGTAATTCTTATGGAGGGTTAATGCAACTTGAAAAGCCGCCTGGAACAGTTAAAAATATGAGCAAGGATTTGAAAAATCTGCTTCTTAAAGCGGAAGCTTCTTAGATAGTACTGACAATCAATTTACTGCTCGACTCTGTAACAGAAACACCCAATCAAGAAGACTGGGTGTCTTATATTACACAAAAACACTGCAAGAATAGCAGCATCATAACGCAGTTTGTCCTCGCTGGTCACCTGAGGATCGTCATGGGAAATGCCAAAATATCGCATTTTCGAGCGGTCTAATCGCTTTTCATTGATGAAGCCGATCATAGCCTGCCAAGCCGACCAAGGGGATTGGATATAATTTCCATATCTTCTGATAAAAAGAAGATGCATATCTGGAAGGGATTTTTCGATTTTATCTGGTTTGATCATGGATAACTCCTTAATTTTCTGGGTCATTATATCTACCGCAGCATACAGAGATTGATAGTTCTTAGGCGACGATCCCATAAACTGCTTAAAAGCTTTTGTGAAAGCCGAAGGAGTCTCAAAATTGGCATCCAATGCAATTTCGGTAACTGACCGGTCAGTATACCTTAGCTTGCCAGCTGCAGTTTGCATTCTCAATCTTTTGACGTATCGATGCACCGTTTCTCCAGCAATTGCTTGGAAAATACGATGAAAATGGAAAGGGGAGTAGCAAGCCACTTTTGACAGCTCTTCCATGGTCAGTTCTTCATCGAGATTTTCCTCGATGTAGATCATCACCTTCAATACTCTTCTCACGTATTCTTCTGCTTGGTCCATCTTCAACGGCTACTCATTAACTTTTACCCATAAAATTACTCCATAATGGAAAATGAAGCTTGTCCATTTTTGCGATTTTTAAATAGCTAAACACAGGATTTAATAAAAAAAATCAGTTTACTGCTGCATCATGGGATCTAAGAAGGGTTTTACCATCTCGCATCCCGAGTAATTAGACAATACCACCGCAGTAATTGGAGGATCAGTTTCCCAGACATTAAAAAAAGATGACATGCCAGGGCCTCCTCCAGGATGCCCATATCCAGAAACATCGCCGGATTTTGGATCGTGATCTTTCCAAAAACCAAGCAGTCCTGGATATTCCATTATTGTTTTAAATGAACTTTCTTTGATGAGCGTATGATGCTTTCGAATAGCGGATCCGAAAGCCAGTAAATCGGCGGCCGTCATTCTCCAACAGCCATTGCCATGAGGATATGGATCTGGAGATTCGATTCGTGTGGTCGCTCCCTGTTCAGAAACTTCAAAGCAATCAAGCCGATGTTCCGAAGGCGAACGGATCTCGCGAATAGCCCCCTCCATTCCGGCAGGTTTGAAAATTTTTTCCTCGATGTGAGCTCGGAATTTTGCTTCATGATCTGTCAATAAAATGCCGCAGCTCGTATGCTTTCCAATGATTCTAGCCAGCAGTTGATATCCGTAGTTGGAATAGCAGTCTTTGCCAATGTGTTCGCGATTCCAGTTCTCTCCAGGAGCAATGCCTTCGCTTTCTGATCCTGGTCTTTCAACAAACCCCGCCGTGTGGGATAAGAGATTTGCAAGTGTAATTTCTGAAGAGTGCTTTTTAAGCTGCTGCAGAGATTCTGCATCAGGCTTCTGTTCTAAATAGGGAGCGCTGAGAGGCAGATCGAGTTCATCTTCTTTAAGAAGTTCGCTTAATGGAGTATCCAAAGAAAACTTCCCGTCTTCGATTAATTGCATCACGGCTGTCGCAGTAAATAACTTGCCTATTGAAAGTACATTGAAAACTTGGTCTTCCGAGAATTCGGCCTGATTAGGGCAGTGGCAAGCTTGGACAATTGATCCGTCTCCAGCTTGCAGAGCGATTACACCGGAAAAAGGGAATGGAACCATTTTCGGAAGATTTTGCGCTAGGTAGACAAGTCGACCCTCAAGAGAAAGGTGTTGGGATTCAAACTTTTCAACTTCAAGAGAATGCCCGACTGCCTTATCGGCGGCATCTTCCAAATGCGCCTTAAGGGCAATATGTGGAAGAGTCGGATCATAAAGAACAAGAGCAGTTGATACAGGAGGAATTGGATTAGAAGATGTCATAATTATTTAATACCTAATTTGTCTTTTAATTAAACAAAACGTTGACTTAATATCATTATAACATTAAAAATTATAAAAATCAATAGGCTGACATAGACTATACAGAAAGTGAAGAGTATTGTTAATCTTTTTCTCTGGAAATTCCTCTCGGTCAATGCTATGATCCATTAGAAATTTTTCAATAGAATCCTTATGAAAAACAATGAAAAAAAAGAAAGACCTAAAATCTCGGTTTATATTGCGCTGAGCATTGATGGATACATTGCCCGGAAAGACGACAGCTTGGATTGGCTGGATCGCATCGGCGGATTTGATGAAGATTACGGTTTTCAAAAACTGCTTGCCAGCATTGATGCCCTAATCATTGGTCGAAAAACGTATGCAATCGCTTCAACTGTTCCGGATCCGTACCCAGGGAAGAGAGTCATCGTTCTTAGCAAGAGCTTGGATTCTGTAAAAGCCGGAATGGACCTTTATACGTAACTTATTCCGGGAATTCGGAGATATCTCATTAAAAATGATAGACTTAAACAAGAAAAAAATTTCCAAAGTCTGGCTACAGCTTTAACTGTAGGGCGTTAAGCAGCATTTTTTGCTCCTCATCTGGAGTTGAAATAACATTAGGAAGGTTAACACCACCCATCTGTACAGTTTGACTTCTGATCGATTTCAAGCGCTCTATTACTTGTAAAAATGTCCATCGTCTATGTTTGCCGGCGCCATCGCTTTGGTATACATCGAGTAACCTCTGATTCATATGCCACTGTAAATAGTAAGAAAGCATACACAAAAAAACATGCGCTTGAATTCTATGGTCCAAATGATGGAAGACAGGTCTGATTTCCAATGAATGTGTTTTGATGATTCGAAAAGCCTGTTCGACGTGAATTAATTTTTTATAGGTCTTGTAGACATCTTTTGAAGACAGTGTTTCTGCTTCCGTATCTGTGCGGATGATATAGCATCCATCAATTCTTTTTTCTTTATCGACAATTTCTTGAAGGAGACGATATTCCAGCTTGTTATTTACGACTGACCACTCAAAATATTTTTCAGTTCCGTATTTTGCCCAAATTTTTCCTACACGAGCCCCTATTTTCTCTTGGGTATACTTCTTTTTAGTGTTTTTAATTTTATCCAACTTTAAAATTGTCGCATTAATTAGATTCAATCGAGTTTGGCAGTCAGTTTTTTGTCTTTTGGGGTTAAGACACAAAACATACCTAATTTTTGTGTTGTCAAGATCTCTTACTTCTGGATATTCGTTGATTTTGAAAAGAGATACTGTAATAACTCCTTTCGAAATCAAGTCTTGCATCTGAGCGTGGGTTAACGCTGTAATTGTTTTATACCCCTCTTTATTTACTTCTGTGATGCGTTTCGGAGTGAGCATTCCTCTATCTCCGACAAAAATAACATCTTTTATTTTATAATCGTTTATGAGTTTTTCAACTTGGCCCTTTACAGTAACCTGATCTGTCGTATTGCCTGCAAATGTTTCCACGGCAATCGGGCACCCTTCAACATTGGTTAGTAATCCAATATTGACTTGCTCATGCCCTCTTTTATAATCTCGATTATATCCAAATTTAACAAGGTCGGAATCCTCGTATTCACCTTCAAAATATGTAGAAGTGATGTCATATAAAACAATACAGCCATTATTTAAATGCTTATTTGCTAGTTGCTTTTGTATGGACTTTTTTCGTTTGAGTAATTCATCCATTGGATCATAACAATCTTTATTTACATCTGGATGAGAATCTCTTTCATGACCACATAATTCCCAGAGAACCGTCTCAAGATACATGTTTGTTAATGATAGCTTGCTGCCGGGATACATAATTCTTCCAGCAATCATTGCAAGAACATTTTGGCTCCAGTTAACTGGTTTAGAATAAATTATTTTATCGAGGCCTATGTCTTTAGCTAGTTCGACAAGCGCTTTTGAAGCGCCATACTCTCTTGAGTTAGAAACAGCAAGATCTTCGATGGAAATTTTAGATGCACCATCATTCTTAAGCATGTTTTTTATCTGTTGGATGCAGTTTCTTGGTAAATTGGAAATATTTGAAATGGTTCTGTGTAAAACTTTTCCCCCATTTCGGTAGCTCTCTCTGACAAGAGTCGACACATAAGTTTTCCCATTGCGCTTGTGTTTTATTTCTTCTACGTACATTTCTGGCTACCTATTTTTGTTAAAATCAAATACATATATCTAATTTCATATATATGCAAGAGTTTTTATAGAAAAATAGATTTTTCATTTTACTGGCTACACTTAGAAAGTTATGTTTTTGTATGTAGTTCAGAATAAATATGTTATGACAATTGAGATGATTTATAACTATCTTATAATAAAGACGTTAAAGAATTTCCCCCTCTAGGGAATAAGTTACGTTTTTAGAAAAAAAGTAATACGCGCTTAGAAGCAAAGGGAATAAAATGTCATCTTGAGCAATAAAGAGGTTAGTCTATGCTCACAGGTATCAATCATATCACATTAGCTGTAAAAGATGTCGACTCTTCATTTGCATTCTACAAGGATTTGTTGCAGCTTACGCCATTGTGTAAATGGGATAAGGGCGCCTATTTTTTAGTAGGAGAGTTTTGGTTTTGCCTGAATCATGATGAAAAACGGATTGCAAATCCTTGTTACACTCATTATGCTTTCATTGTAAGTGATGAACATTCTGAGTTACTGAGTCAGAAAATTATCAGCCATGATATCAAAATATTTAAAGAAAACACCTCACCTGGGAAGTCTCTCTATTTCCTCGATCCAGACGATCATAAATTAGAGATCCATGTCGATGATTGGAAGACAAGACTTCAAGTTAAGAAAAAGGATTTAGGAACATGGAAAAATGTGGAATGGTTTATTTAGCCTCCTCCCTTTGATATGCAATCGAATGATCTTCTTGGACATCGCTGATCCAATTGTCTTTATCCCATGAAGAAAGAAAGTTTTTAGTAATTGGTAGATGCTTTTCCAGTGGATTGCCTGCTTGCCATTTTCCAATTAGCTCAGTGAACGGAATTTTAACTGTAAAGGGAACATCACCCAATCCACCTACAGTATAAGGCTGGAAAACTAAAATGAGAGATTCATGATTCACTACAAATGTCTTAATCAGTTCTTGATCGAGGTGATTACATAATGGATCAGATCCTCTAAAGTAGCTACAATTGCATTTAATCCTATTGCAGGAATTTATAATTTGGAATTAGCAAAATGTTTGTTTCCGAAGAGGTCTATTCACAAAAATAGCATCTTTTTGTGAAAAATAGAGAGGAAAGACTGTCAATTTCACAAAATTTCACTGGTTTTTGTGAAATTATCACTTAATTTGAAGGTGATGTAGCAAGTGTTCTTCATGTTTGGGGCTCATTTTGTAATGCTTTAAAAAAAACATCTATGTGCGGGCTATTGGTTTAACTTCGTCCAATTGGTAGCCTGAGCTGCCATTTCCGTCCTATTTTTATGTGTCCATGTAATTTTTTTTAAAGCAATCACCACTTAAATATTTAAATAAAAAGGCTTGCCTAGTAGATTTTTTTCTTCCACGAAAACAATCACCCAAGCAAGCCAGTGAATATAGCATCTCAAACCGAAGAGAAAAAAACTAGAAAATATTGCACCATGGATAGAGAGGAAAGAAAAGCTAAAAGGAAAGACCGATCCAAATGTGGTGGAGTTTTTTGAATCTTCCTCTGGGCAAGCGTGGCTGCATAATATGATCCTAGCAACTTTCGTGATCTTCCATCAAAATGGGAACAGTGGTATTCCCGATCTCCATGAATTTTTCGAAATGACCGCCATAAACACATTTGTAGGAACTTCTATTTCTGCGTTACGGAAAGTCAGCAAGACACTTGATAAACAGATAATAGCTTTTGGAAGCGAAGAGACTGAAAGACTTGCACTAAATATGCCTCATAAGAATATTCCAGGTGCACTTGATGAAAATTTTATCATGGATGAGATGACTCTTATTTTAATGGATCCGGTCGCCGGATTCATTTTAGCTGAGCAAATCGAAGAAAAAAGAGATGCGGAAACTTGGTATAAGGTTACCCAAACGGCTTTGAAGGGATTGAATGTTACTGTACAACAACTAGTCGGAGATGAAGCGGGTGGCTTAACAAAGCTCGCTACTGGAATATTGAAAGTCATAAAGGGACCGGATCTTTTCCATGTTCAACAAGAAATTACCAAAGGACTTAAATCTCAGATCCAATAGCTCTGATATTTTGCGCTGGGATATGGGCGTCATGTTTGCTCGCAGCTATGTTCTTCAGCTATCTTCAAAGGGTTGATTTCTTGTTCTACTTGCGGATGTGTGGTTACTCCCGAAATTCATAAAGGTCGCTATGTTTATTATAGCTGCACCAACGCTAAAAAGATTTGCAAACGAGTTTATGTAAAAGAAGAGGAGTTGGTTAAAACTCTATCAGAATATTTGGATCAAATCGCTTTGAGTGAAGAACAAATAGGCAGTGTCACCAAATATCTCAAAGAAATTCATGAATCAGAGGATCAGTTTCATAAAGAAAGTCTTACTTCTCTTCAAAAAGAAAGAGATAAAATCCAAAAAAGGTTAAGTCAAATTTACGATGATAAGTTGGACGGACTCATTGATGAAAAGCTCTATCTTGAAAAAGTTCGAGAATACAAAAAACGTCAGATTGAGATTGCCGAAGAGATGAAGAATCATGAAAGAGCAGACCAAAACTTCTATATCTCAGCGAATATGGTAATGACTTTAGCGGCGCGTGCCAGAGAAATCTTCGAAAGTTCTGAAGTTGATGAAAAACGTGAATTGTTGAATTTGGTGTTTCAGAACTTAAAATTAGAGGGTAAAAAAATGCTCACGGAAGTCCGTGAGCCATTTTCTACTATGATTGGGTACCGTGAGGATCCAACCAATTGGAGGTGGAGAGACGCATTCAGAACTTTCAATCCCCAAAAATTACTTCTTTTCAAGCCTTATCAAAGTATGCTATCTTTTCTAGCTTCATAGTCCAGAGGAGAAGAATGATGAGAATATTTTTCGTATTATTGATGTTTTTAGGATTTTCTTGTCAGCAGCTCCGTGGAGAAGAAAATTTCATTCTTATCGATGGTTCTACGAGTGAAATTATCAAAGAATTTGGTTCTAACATTGGGGAACGTGTTACTCCTGCCTCTTCTTTTAAAATTGTTCTAAGCTTAATGGGATATGAGCTTAATGGGATATGACGCAGGGATTTTACAAGATGAGCAGACTCCAACCTGGCATTTTCAGGAAGGATATGATGATTTCTTGGAATCATGGAAGCGATCTCAGACTCCACAGACTTGGATGAACCGCTCTTGCATTTGGTTTTCAAAAATTATCGCATTAAAATTTGGTCTTGAAACAATCGAGCAATATTTATCCTCATTTGAGTATGGAAATCAGGATTTCTCTGCTGGAATGATTCCCCCAGGACCGATCAATCCTGCATGGGTAAGTTCATCTTTAAAAATTTCTCCGAAAGAACAAGTTGAGTTTGTTCAAAAAATGATCCGAGAAAAATTGCCGATTTCAAGTAATGCTCTTCAGATGACGAAAAATCTTCTGTTTAAGGAAGAGATACCGCACGGATGGAAATTATTTGGCAAAACTGGACTGGGTAGCTCGGTTGATGAAAATGGTAAGAATTTGAAAGTTAGATGGTTTGTAGGATGGGTAGAACATGGTCAGAGTTTTTTCCCGTTTGCTTATCTATTGCAAAAACATGAAATTGATGCTCTTCAAACTGTTCCAAGGGTAAAACAGCTTTTAGAAGAATCTAATCTATGGAATTTAAACGAGGGAAAGATGCAAAAAGAATTGGTAACAATGCCTGAGATCAAATTGGTTGGCATTTGTGTTCGCACTAGCAATGAAAAAGAGCTAGACAAGATGAAAGGAAATATTTTTCCTTGTGTTCAAAAATATTTCCATCAAGGATTGGCTGAAAAAATTGCAAATCGAAAAAGACCTGGTACTACATTTTGTGCATACACAGACTACGAAACAGATCACAATGGAGAATATACCTATTTTATTGGTGAAGAAGTTTCCTCTTTTAATGATCTATTGCCTGAAGGATTTCAACAGCTAGCGATTCCAAGACAACAATATGCAAAGTTTACAACTGGTCCTGCACCGATGCCTGATGTCATCGTGAATGCTTGGAAAGAAATTTGGAAAATGTCTTCAAAGCAATTAGGTGGGCATCGTTCTTACAAGACAGATTTTGAGATTTATGATAAAAGAGCAGCTGATCATCAAAATATTGTTTTAGATTTATATATTGGTATTACACCTTAATCATATTTTCAATATGGCTACAGTTAAAGCAACCATTTTCTTTGACAAGCGATTCTGGGTGGGGACTTTTGAAAGGACCGACAAAGAAGGGTATGCAGTCGCTCGGCATATTTTTGGTGCCGAGCCCTCTGACCCCGAAGTGCATGAGTTTGTTTTAAATCACTATCATGAGCTGAAATTTGGAGAGGCCAAGGAAATCACCATTCAAATTCAACGGATGAATCCAAAAAGGGTGCAGAGAGAAGTGCGCCGAGAAATGGCAAGAATGAAAGAAACGTCAAAGCCATCAACTTTAGCGCAAGATTACATGCGAGAAGAAATTGAAAAGAAAAAGATAGAGAAAAAAAGCATAAGCAGTGCTGAAAAGCAAGCTCGCAAAGATGAACAATTTTTCTTAAAACAAGAGAAAAAGAAAGAGAAGCATCGTGGACACTAATATTGAATTAACATCTTGTAACCCTAGCGAAGCGCAAAAACAATGTAATTTTGCAATATTTGTTTCCACCTCTCTTCCTTCAGGAGTTGTTATACGAGAGCAATCTCTGCGTTCTGAATCAACGATCGACAGCAATAGACGTGAAAATAACAGGTCAACCTTTCGGCAAGTTTTTGAAGGAGCCGATAGAACGTTGGTAATTAAGCAATTTCTGTACGATTGGGCACCTCCTGCTTATGACTACCCTTGTTTATGGCGAAATAATGAAATAGCAACAGCAGCAGAGTCTCCAGCTCCCATAGGGCAATTTGTTAACAACAATGTTTTGTGGTTTGGGAAGAATTATCGAAAACAAGAGGCTGCCACCATTGAGATAGAGCGAACTAGAATCGAAATGACCTTCCTAAAAGGAACTTTTTCTCATCAAGAAATTGTTTTGTTTTGTAAAAACTTATTGCCTGTAGATATAGAAATTGCCAAGCATCTTTTAAAGATTCCCTTTTCTGAATTGTCTTACAGCTGTCGTCACGAAGAGCCTGTGGTAAGTGTTCCAGTTGGTTATTGGACACACAGTAGAGCGGAAGAGTTGATGCAGTATGCTCTTACTAAAGAATATATCCCCACTAAATTCCTACAAGCAACGCAGCCATTGAATATTTCCTTAAAGAATCGAAATTACATTCTGAATGGCGGTTTTGGTTTTGGAAAAAATAAAGATCACTTAGAAGAAGTCGAATTTATTTTTGAACATAAAGAATCTTCAGGATCTTTTATAAGAGTTTTATGCGCTCAAACGGACTCAGCCTTTTCAATTTCAGTTCCACCTACTATTAGCGATCAAGAATGTACTAATAAAACTCTAACGATTAATAAAAATACTTTTTACTATGCAACATCGAAGAATTTTGCATTTGGTTCTCATGAAGTTGTTTGCAAAAATAACTCGTTCAATTTCATGATAATTATCAAACCAGCTCCCTGGACAAGTTTTGAGTGGGTTTTAGATCTCCTAACTTCTTTGAATACAATCGAATGAATTTAAAATGAGTTTGGAAAGGATTGTTTAGGAGTCTTTTGCTATAGAGAGAGCTATCGAATGCCCACCGTCAACAGTTAAGATCTGTCCTGTCATCCAGGAAGATTCTTCTGTTGCAAGGAAAAGCGCCATAGATGCCTGATCACTAGGAAGTCCTGCACGTCCGATTTCATAATCAGGATAAACAGCATACTCATACTCCCCAAATCCTGCTGAGCCGATTGCACGTCTATCCTTACTCATACTATAAGGGCTTTTAAGAAGCGCCCCTGGATTATTACACCTCCAAGTTCGTTTTCCACCACTTCGGATGATCATGTTGCCTTGTTCATCGAAATATTGAACAGTAAACATACTTGGTGGATCTCCAATATTTGGAGGGCCTGATTTAGCACTTACAAAGACCATACGATCACCTAATTTATATTTTCGATTGTTGCTACTACAACAGGGAATGAGTTTATGCTTTTTCGCTAGGAAGCTTCCTTTGCATCATCTTTTGATGAGTCATTCTATGGCAATTTAGGAAAGGTTGCAATTACAAAGTTACATAAGGTTTGCCAACAAGCTTGAATTTAAATTTCTCCTGAAATGGATCTGATATTCATGCTTCTTCTGCTTCGCCTGTGAAATCCCATTGAAAATGTTGACTAATTTCTATACAGTTTCATGTTTCGCACTAATAAGTTTTTGATGATGAAAGATGTAAAAACTATTTTAAGCTGCCTTTTGAAAGATTTTGACTCGGATGATTCCTTAGAAGGTCTTATCTATGCCATTCGCGATCTTATCAATCTTATCGACTCTCATGAATGTCTGCAAAGAAGCATCGCTGAATTATCAAAAATGAAAATTCAGGATCAAAAACATTTTGAGAATATCGCTTTAGCAGTAATTAAAGATGTACATCAAGCAACATCGGATCTGAGGAAAAAAATCGACTGTTTTCCTCGATTGAAGGAAGCCATTAATCCAACATTCTTTGCTGACATAAAAAATAAGGTCAAGCTCACTGAATATCCTATTGAAGAGAGACCTCTTCTACTTATAGACCCATTTCTCAAACTTCTAAGAGCTGTTCTAGATTGTGGAGAAACAGAAAACTTGATTACTCCCTACGCCTCCATAGCGTCCAATAATGACAGCAAGTTCATCAGAGAAATCATCTTCTCCGATAATATCAGAACATTTTGTAGGGACGCTGAGCACTTTCGAGGAAAAAGAGATATGGCTTTATGGAATTCCTGGGATAATATTACTACCCTCCAGGAATGGACAAAAAATGGATTACCCAATCTAATTTTTAAAGAAAAAGTCAGAGTTTTTTCCGATAAAAACCAAATCAAATTTGCTTTTAAAGCTATTTGCCGATATCTACTCACCAGTTTAGCTAAAGCCAGCGGCATTGAAAACAATCTTTCAGCTTCATTGCCTGCGATAAATGAAGCCCCTCCAGCTATTTTTTATGAGCAAAAACCTGAAACATTCATCATTACAGCTTTAGAACTTTTCATTCACCCCTTTGATTGTCAGATCTGGATTATTTTGCATCACACCGATAGAGAATACGTTCCTTATTTTGTTGTAACATGCAGAGATGGAAGTAGGGCATACAAATTTGCCATGGATCTTCTGGAACTTCCTAAGGGAGCTATACTTGATGATGAAGATTTGCCAGCAAAGAGGAATGACATAGGCATTAAAGGTTTATTGAAGAATATTTTCTTTAGGAATTCCAATGTTTTCAACGGCAGATATGTCAAAATAGATGAATTACCATTCAAAATTTCTAATGATAAATTATTTGATGTTCTTCCAAAAAACGAAGGGCATACGATCCCACCATTCCCTGTAGATGCCTATATCAAATATGGCAAAATCTCTGCCTAATTTTATTCTCCATTTTTTCATTCAAACCTCTGTTTTCATGTTTATTTTCCTTTCAGAATTCTGACTCATTCTGATTCGGAATCTTCCTGCTCTCTCGAGAAAAGCTGTTCGGAATTTCCCAAATTCTGACTCATTCAGAAATCAAACGACCTGTCTAAAATTCATGCTAAAATTTCAAGCATGAAGCAAAAGCAAAAAAATCAAACTTCACCACAAGCTCAAAATGCCATGGGCTGTTCCGATGACCAGTCCAAGCATCAAGTTTACGATTTTTTTGCTTTGCTTATGAAAATCGATAAACGTAACAACCCGAAAAACTATGAACATCAAAAAAGTCGAAATAGTACCGATCAAACCTCGTGAGGGATTGATTGGCTTTGCCAGCATCGTGATAGGTGACTGCTTTTACTTGAGCTCCATTGGAGTTCATACCCGTCTTGATGGGAAAGGGTTTCGAATCACTTATCCCACCAAAAAGGTCGGCGATATCAATGTTGCCATTTTTCACCCTTTAGAAAAAGAACTCAGCAAGGAAATAGAGCGGGCCATTTTTGAGAAGGCTGCTCAAGTGTTTGCATAAACGTAAAGAAAGAAGTAATCCACAACAATGGTAATCCCGTGATTGAAAATATCAATAGGCCAGATGAGCCACAGCCGAACATAGCCTCAAAGTTTTTGACTCGTTTTGATGAAGAAGGATTTTTTACCTTTCAAACATTTGCCGATTGTAAAACGAGCAATGCCTCTTATCTGACTCGCATTTTACATGGAACATTTGATCAGCATCATGCTGAATTACTGCGTTTGAATCAACTGGGAGCTGGAATCTTTTTCACAGTTAATGCCACGGATGGCCGAGGACGCAGTGGAGCTAACATAACAAAAATTAGAGCTGTATTTGTCGATCTTGATGGAGCTCCTTTAAATGCTGTCTATGATTCTCCTTTAGAACCTCATCTCATCATTCAATCTAGCCAAGGGAAATATCATGTTTATTGGATTGTAGAAGGAGTGGAGCTCGATCAGTTCACTAATATTCAAAAAATCTTGGCAAAACAATTTCAAGGAGACGCTAAAGTTTGTGATCTTCCTCGAGTCATGCGCCTTCCTGGCTTTCATCATCGTAAATCAGAACCGTATTTAACCCATGTCATTCAAGAAAATCACCATCAATCCTACGGTGTTGAGCAATTTATGTCTGCTTTCAAAATGGATGTAAATTCAGTTTCTCAAAAAGAATCTCGGTTAGGTGTAGAACACGATCCTATTCTGAAAGCCCTGCAAGAAAAAAACATGCTTCGAAATCCCATTCCCAGTAAGCCTGGAGGATGGGAAATGATTTGTCCATGGGTCTCTTCTCATACCACAAATGATTTTGGTACTCATTACTTTGAAGCCCATACGAATGGATACGCAAAAGCTGGATTTCATTGTTTCCATTCTCATTGCAAGGATAAAAACATCGAGCATCTCAAAAGATGGCTCAGAACCAAATCTCCAACCCTACTTGGTAATGACTGGGCAATCCCAATTCCTTTGCCAGAAAGTTTGCCAGAGGTCGCGCAATTTAACGATGCCCTTCTTCCGAACTCTTTGAAAGGGTGGATTTTGGATATTGCCGAACGGATGCAGATTCCTCCTGATTTTTCAGCTGCCGCATTGTTTGTGATTCTGGGATCATTAATCGGCAGAAAGCTTGGCATTTATCCAAAACAAAAGGATAACTGGATCGTTGTTCCCAATCTCTGGGGCGCAGTAATTGGCCGTCCTTCTCTTCTCAAATCGCCTGCCATTGCCGAAGTTATGAAACCTCTGGAACGATTAATTTTGGAATCGATGGAAGAGCATAAAATTCAACAATCTCATTTTGAGAAGCAAAACATGATTATAGATGCCCAAAAAGCTGCCTTAAAAGAAAAATTGAAACAAGCGGCGAAAAAGGAGAATAGCAAATTAGAAGAGATGGTCAAGAGCTACCAAGAATCAGTGATTAATGAACCAATTTTAAAGCGCTATAAAACAGAAGATAGCACTGTAGAAATGTTAGGGCAAATTCTCTTACAGAACCAACAAGGAATATTGGTTCATCGAGATGAACTGACGGGATGGCTGACATCATTAGATCGTTACGGAA
>JABDEO010000039.1 GCA_013287015.1 Chlamydiota bacterium | reverse complement strand
AGCGATAATGGATTCAATCTCTTTGCGCCTTTGCGTCTTTGCGCCTTTGCGTTGAATTTTTAATTTAACACTCTTCAATCTCTATCGATTACTTCTTCTTATCTTCATCTTCAATAATTTCGACTTCCGCTTCTTCGATATTATTGTCCTTATGCGATTGGGCCTGCTCTTGAGATTGAGCGCCTGATTGAGCGTGCGCCTGCTGCTGATGCGCTTCAGCATGCTGCGCTGCGCCGCCTGCGCCTTTAGCCATCGCCTCGCCAATATGCTGCATATGAGATTCCAGCTCTTGCTTGGCGGCTTTAATGCGACCCATGTCAGTCCCTTCCAGCGCTTTTTTAACAGCGTCGATTCTGCTTTGAACGTCATCGATGATGTTTTTTTGAAGTTTATCATGATAGTCTCGCAAGGCTTTTTCAGCGCGGAACACCATCGAGTCGGCTTCGTTGCGCGTTTCAGCCTCTTCCCTGCGTTGCTTATCATCCTCGGCATGATCTTCAGCGTCCCGCAGCATGCGTTTAATATCATCTTCTTTTAGACCTGACTGAGCTTCAATGCGGATCTTTTGCTCTTTTCCGGAAGACAAGTCCTTAGCTGATACGTGCAGAATGCCATCCGCATCAATATCAAAAGCAACCTCAATTTGGGGAATTCCGCGAGGAGAAGGTGGAATATCCGTTAAATCAAAACGCCCAACTTCCTTGTTGTCATTCGCCATCTTGCGTTCGCCTTGCAGCACGCGAATGGTGACAGCAGGTTGATTGTCCGCCGCTGTGGAGAAAATTTGCTTTTTCTGCGTGGGAATTGTGGTGTTGCGTTCAACAAGGGGAGTCATTACGGAACCCATTGTTTCGATGCCTAGCGTCAGGGGGGTTACATCGAGCAGAAGCACATCTTTGACTGTTCCGCTTAATACGCCGCCCTGAATAGCGGCGCCGACAGCCACCACTTCATCAGGGTTGACTCCCTTATGACCTTCTTTGCCGAAAATAGTTTTCACCATCTCTTGCACGGCAGGCATGCGCGTCATTCCCCCTACAAGAATAATTTCGCCAATCTCTTCTTTATTCAACTTTGCATCTTTTAAAGCCTTTAAGCATGGTTCGCGTGTTCGCTCGGTTAGTGCAGCCGTTAAGCTCTCTAATTTGGCGCGGGTCAGCGTCATTGACAGGTGTTTTGGACCTGAAGCGTCCATCGTAATAAACGGTTGATTAATTTCTGTGGTTTGCGTGCCGGACAGCTCCATTTTGGCTTTTTCCGCTGCATCACGCAGACGTTGCAAGGCCATTTTATCGTTGCGCAGATCGATGCCGTGCTCTTGTTTGAAGGTGTCAAGCAGCCACTTTAAGATCTCATTGTCGTAGTCGTCGCCGCCGAGGTGAGTGTCGCCGTTGGTGGACAGCACTTCGAAAACGCCATCGCCGATTTCCAAAATAGAGATGTCAAATGTGCCGCCGCCTAAATCGAATACAGCGATCTTTTTATCGCTATGCTCTTTATCTAAACCATAGGCGAGGGCTGCCGCGGTGGGTTCAGGGATGATGCGCTTGACGTCCAATCCGGCAATGCGTCCGGCGTCTTTGGTCGACTGACGTTGGGAGTCATTGAAGTACGCTGGGACGGTAATGACGGCTTCCGTTACTTTTTCTCCTAAATAAGCCTCTGCAGTTTCTTTCATCTTAACCAAAATCTGCGCTGCGATCTCTTCCGGAGTGACGATTTTGCCTTGCACTTCAAAGACGGCGTCTCCGTTGCTGTTGCTGACCACCTTGTATGGCACCGTTTTGATTTCAGAAGCCACCTCATTATACTTACGTCCGATGAAGCGTTTTGACGATGTGATTGTGTTTTCAGGATTAGTGACTGCTTGGCGTTTAGCGGGAACGCCTACTAATCTTTCGCCGCCTTTATAGGCAACGACTGATGGGGTTGTGCGCCCGCCTTCTGCGGAAGCGATGACTTTTGGAGAACCCCCTTCCATGACAGCGACGCAAGAATTGGTCGTTCCTAGGTCGATTCCTATTATTTTACCTTTTTTTTGTTGTTGACTCATAGCGCTGCTCCTTGCTTTATTGAATTATTTATTTTCTTGCGGTTTCGCCTCTGAAGAGGACTCTTCCGGAGATTTTGAAACTTTCACCCTAGCCGGGCGAATGACTTTTTCACCCATTTTGTAGCCTCGGACATTTTCCTCCACCACGCAGTCTGGAGGATGATCTTGGGTCGCCACCATTTCAATCGCTTCATGGCGATGCGGATCGAAAGGAGTTCCTTTTGAAATGAAAACCGTAACGCCATGACCTGTCAAAACATCCTTAAATTGATTTAAAATCATCTGGAAGCCGATGGCCCAATGCTTGACATCTTCGGACATCTGTTGCGTGAATTTCAGCGCATTTTCCATATGATCAATCGGATTTAGAAATTCGACGATGATGTTTTCCGCAGCTTGCTGCACCAGCTCTTGCCGCTCTTTCTGCATGCGTTTGCGCGCATTGTCCATTTCAGCCAGCAATCGAAGGTATTTATCTTTGTATTCGGCGGCTCCTTGCTGCAGCCGTTCGAGTTCATTTTCCGGAATTGTGACAAACGCCGGAGCGCTCAACGCATCGCCGTTTGCGGTGGATGATTTGTTTTGCTCATTTTCCGAGATCGGCCGAGCGTTATTTTGAGAGTCTTCAGTCATTACTGCTCCTTATTTTCTATTATTATTTCCAGCAGCGCGGGACGAGGAACATCCTGTCCAAGTTCGCGCGGCCCGCTGTGAGGCTGGCGAAAAGAGATCTTAAATTTGTATAAGTTGCGCGTTAGGGCTTCGCTGACGCTATTGGTGAATTCCTTTATCAATCCAAATAGCTCTGGATAGGGCAATCGCGTTGGCCCTAATAAGCCCGCCGCCCCCGCAACGCTTTGATTAATTTGGTACGGGGCGGCGATTACTGCGCAGTCTAAAGGCAATGGAGCGTAAGCCGCTAAATCATCTCCAATCCAGCATTTTAACTTATTCACTGTGCAACATTCCTTAACTAATAAACGCAAGCTGTGAGCGTTTTCAAAAAGAGCTAAGCTGTTTCCTAAAGCGGCGCCATCGCGAAATTCCGGATGCGCAAGCAGTTGGGAATAGCCTGTGCGATATAGCTCTGTCTCCACAAAATTGGAGTGCCCTACGATATGGCGAATCATTAATTCGTTGTAAATTTTTTGGGCTAGGAGCTCTTCCTCCTTATTAAAATTTTCCGGTTTATCATGACCGGTCAAGCGCCAGTTGAAGTAAGATTCAATGCGCTTTGCGGCAAAAGAGCTTAATTTAGCTTCGAGGTTTAGCGTTTCCGTCCGGATGACCCCAAAGTCTGTAATAATCACACATAGGCAGCGCCTCGCATCAATGGGCATTAACCTGAGTCCCACGACATAATCCTGATCGAAGCGCGGCGCCGAGAAAAACACCGCTGCGCCGCTCAAAGCGCTTAAAGTCTCCGCCGCTTGCTGCATATAAGAGGCGATTTCACGCGTTTCCGCTTGGCGTAGCTGGAGGAGCGCCTGCGCTTCAAGCGGCGTAATCGCCGTCGCATCCTCATATTCGCGAGCGTAGAGGCGATAGGCCGCGTGTGTTGGTATACGCCCCCCTGATGAGTGGGGTTGCGTTAAGTACCCTTCGCGCTCCAGGCCGGCAAAATAATTCCGGATAGTGGCTGAACTTAAATCCTCAAATCCTGCTTCTTTCAGCGTGTCCGAGCCGACAGGTTTTCCAGTCATTAGGTAATGGCGCACCAATCCCAACAACACTTTATGCTCGCGATCGCGCTTAGCCGATCGTTTTGTCATCGCAGGTTTTAAAGCATTCATAATCTACACATCTTCGTCTTAAATCGGGCAACATGGTTTATGTCGTCCTTACAGGACTCAAACATTTGTTGTGATAACCCAGGCCTTCGCTTCCGCTGCGACCTGGGCTGTAACATTCCGGTCCTTCGGACCTTTAGGAATGGTTTAGACAGGTCCGAAGGACCGGAATGTTACAGCCCAGGCCGCAGCGGAAGCGAAGGCCTGGGGGTATCACAACAAATGTTTGAGTCCTGTAAGGACGACATAAAAAGCGTTGTCCTGACTTTTGCACCACGTCCTTCTTTAGCCTACTATACCTAGAAAAAGGATTAAAGGCAAGAGCAAATTTAGCGCTCGACAGGTTAGAGCGCTGAGTTGATGTTTTTGACAAAACCAGTTAGGAAAACAAAAAAATAGAGACAGAAAAATAGAATTATTATAGAATCTGTATTCCTTTTAATAAATTAAACCATTAAATGAGGTAATAAGTATGGGATCTTTAAATTTTGATTACGGTTATATTGGGGATCGTATCCTTTTTGGCAATAGATTAGATGCTGATGTTGGCGACTTTGATACGGTCGCGGCGACAGGCAAAGTAGGCATTAGATACCACAATAAGTGCACTGCATTTTTCTTAAAACTGTTTTGCTGCGGCGACAAAATTGAAACTGTGCAAGGCAAAAATGGAGAATCAATCTATCTCAATAAGGCCAGTCTCCAACATTGGCGCGCTCATCATCTTATCGGCATAGGCGCTGTCTTCAGCTCAACTCAGGCGCTCAATGCCATTTGCGAGTTAAGAGATGCGAAGTTGGCAGAGCTCTACCCTATGGGAGAGATGGTTCAAAAACAGAATGCGCAAAATAACATTAATCAAGATAACGTTAATAATAACGCCCCAGAGCCCAATGGTCCTTCAAAAATGATTCAAGCAACCGCCAGACGCGTTGTAGCTGCCAACAATGATGCAAAAGTGAAAAGTTGGAAGGAAATTTCCGGAAACAAATATGAGTTCATCATTTCCTATAAGGGTGAAGATCATACTGTTCACATAGGGAAAGATGGAAAAAACGGAAAGCTAATTACAAAAAAAGCGAGCCAGCCAGAAAAGATAGATCAATCAACAAAACAAAAGAAGAAGCCAAAAAAGACAAGTGATTCAGCGCCGCCGCACGTAGAAGATATTCCTAAGCCTTTTGTTTTTATTCGAGAGGCGGTCCGCAAGCATGCCATAATGACAATCGCTCCTCACGACGGCAATGCCTTTCATGAAAGTGAAGTAAAGGTCATAAGTGAGAAAGAGTTCGGAGAGACAGGTTATCGCTTTATTTTTCAGTTTAGGGGCAAGGAATACATTGTTCTAACAGATGAGAATGGCGGTGGTGGATGTATTGAAAATGTAAAAGAATTACCTGAATCACCACCTTCTGCGTCTTTTCCACCGAACCCGGATGTTCTGAAAGCCACCAAGAGCGCTTTGGCAAGTCTATTGGGGGTAAATATGAGCAACCCAGATTCTCTGAATGAATTTAAGCTATTGAGAACCATAGGAGTCACTTGGCACAGTTCCGCTTTAGGGCTTACATTGCCTGAACAAGTATACACAGAGGAAGCGACTCCGGGTTATAAAATCATTCTTGAACACAAAGGTCAAGCTTATATGATGCATGCTAACATGACGGGCTCTGCAAAATACGCTGGAAAAGTAAATCCAGGTAAATAATCACCTCGTTTGTTTCCATAGGACTTCTCCACACGCTACTTAAGCAAAGGGACAATAAAAAAATCGCGCAGCGTGTGGGGAAGTTCTATAGCGGCAGTGGACATCAAAATCTTGTCCCTATTGTCCCTGTCCCTTCTCTCCATGCTGTTCCAGCAGCACAGGCAGGATGTCGACAACGGAGGGAAACCAGGACAGTCCCTTTTGATAGACTAATGCGGCGGCGATATGGCAGGCGATGATCGCTTTTTTATGCGGCTCAGGGATCTCACGAAGGAGGTCGCTTTGGAAATGCAAGCGTAAAGTCGGCAGGCAGTAGCTCAAAAAACAATGAACAAGCGGATCGTTGGGATCGTCCGACAATGTTACGCCCTCCAGATAGGCCAGCAACTGGTCGGTGAACTGATTGATGCGCTTGGAGATGCGGTCGGAAATCTCCGTAAGGAATTCTCCTGTTTCACTACGCGTACGCAACAGTAGGGAAGCCTCATTGGCGGCGCACCGCTGCAAACGTTCTAATATCTCTTTCACGAGAATCGGCTTATTTTTAATAAACCGTTCATCGCCCAGCGTAAGCCCGCATAATACCTCAAAAGAGGAGCAGATCACTCCGGTTTTATTAGCGGAGCTGTCTTTGATGATCAATACTCCGGCTTCTTCCAAAGCGCGCCGCGCCTTGGGAGTCAGATATAGATTAGCTCCCTCTATAATCGCGCGGGCCGTTATTTTCCCCGTGGAATCGAAGAATTCTTTATAATTCGTTTCATTGAGAGTCCGAGGACGCCCTCCGCCCGGAATAAACACGTCGGCTGAAGTTTGATGAACATTGTAGCGTAGAAGTTGGTTAAGGTCGCTGCCTGACAGCCAGTCTTGCGTCGTCTCGCCCTTTTGTTTCCGCCAGCACAAAGTCTGCTGGACCAGGGGGGTTTGAAAACGTTTGGTGAATTTATCCACCAAAAAAGCGTCTTCATGCAAATAGTTTGGAGGATAATAGCGGATGCCTTGTCCTCGCTGAAACAGGCCGACTAAGACCTCTAGATCAAGCCCTTTGGGATCATTGATGGTTCCTGTCGCATCGGTCAGAGCGATCAATTTCGCCGTCTTCGGATAATAACGATGCAAGTTGCAGATTTCATTGCCTGCGACATCTCCATCGGGGCCTCCAGACATCTTTACGGTAAATTCTTCTTTAAGAGGGTCGATCTGCATGTAACGCAATACGGCGTCCAGGTAAACATTCAATCCTAAGGAAGTTACGCCATATTCTTTGTGATTGATTCCCACTTCAGGTTTTCCGGAAATAAAGGAACCTCCCGGCTTGTAGCGGCATTTTTTACTATATGCGGCAATCCATTGAATCATGACGTCGTGCATGTTTTCATCAGGTCCCAAATAGATATATTCGGGCCGATTCCAGTAATCTAGAATATCTTTAGCGCGCAGGCGGCCATCGGAATCGCAATTGACTAATGGGATGAGATTTTCAATAAACGAACGTTGAGCTTGATAGAGATGTTCGGTGCGTTGTTCCTGGTGGAACGTTTCCACTCGCCGCTCTATTTCAGTGGGAGTGAGCTCTGAATCTTGCAACTCGCTCTGATAAATAGCCGCCTCTGACTCGAGCCGATCGTAGGGTTTTAAAAAGATAATGCCTTTGGCTCCGCCTTCAGGAATGTCTTTGTTTTTCATTTGTTGCGTATAGGCGAGATTATAGCATTCGGTGAACGTCATATTGCGTTCTAAAACCATGCGTTCAGCATGTTCTGGAAAGACTGTACGCAAACCGCCGCGGGCCAAATCCTTAAAGCGAATATGAAAACCGAAAAAGTGCATTCCTTTAATAAAAAAAACGGCATAGGGCAGTTCCGGAAATTTCTTAGAGCGATCAAAAGGAATTTCTTCCAAATAATTTGGATCCATACGAAAACTGAGAGCTGTGTAATTGGGGCGGTAAAAATTTGTTTTGAGTATATGGTGAATGAAATTCATTCCTTGCCGCAGAACATTTTTACGTCGGATATCATTCTCTTCATGCCCAGTATCGAGTTTGCCGACATCTAAAAGAAAAGTTTCACGCAGCCGGCAATATTTTTCTTCATTATGTTGATCTGGATCAAATCTCAACTTGAACGCTTCGCATAATGCGGCGGTCAACTCGGGATGGCGGCAAAGCCCTTCTTCGATATGTTCTAAAGTATATAAATTAACATCCAAGTGAAGCAGGGCTTGATGAATAAAATTTTCCATCGCGCGCAGCAGGTTGCCCATATTGCCGGAAACCACGTTCTTTTGAACAAGATAATGATCGATGGCGTCGAAACTTGCGAAATATTTAACAGTGATGAGTTCTTTAACAAGCTCGATAATATTGGCGACTTCCCATACAGCGGCGCCATTTTGTCCATGTAAATCCAGCGCTATGACTAGAATGCTATTCGCTTGATAGGGATTCAAGCAGCTGGCGCTGATCCGCTTCACCGCTAGACCGTGCCTGTGCACAATGCGGACAAGACGATAAAGAAAATTGTGTTTTGGGGTGTTCCGCCACGCTAAAATGATCTGCATCGAAGGCGATTGCTTAGCTTCCCAATCCTCATTATATTGCACTTCATATTGACATTGATCGCGCGTAGTTGCGCGGCAATACATTGCAATCGCCAGCGCCAGTCTCTCACTTGGCAGCGAATTTAAAAACGCAGCGCTGATCCCGTTGACAGCCTGATTAAATTGAGCATCAGTCACCTCAGGCCTTTGTTCGATTAATGCATTCCAAAGTTGTCTTCGGTTTACGGAGTCAGGCCGTTGCAGCATTGTTGGGGAGTCGGAAAAAAGGTGAATCACGACCAAGCGCAGATTGCGTTCTGTTTTCAAAAAGGGCGGAGGAGTTTGCGACAGATAGGTTTGGTAACTTTCAATGCCATAGATTGAATAATTTTTGAGAACTTTAAGATCGGCCTCTGGTTCTTCCAAGCCCATGACAAGAGCCATATTTTTCAAATGGATGCTGGAATAATATCCTTGAGAATCGAACTCCATGAGGTTATGCACAATCAGCATGAGCTGCGCCTGAGTGATCTCCTCGAAGAACACCTCCGGCATATTGTCCCTAATCCACAGAAAATATTCCTTAAATTTATCACTTTCATGCTGCAGGGCTGTCACTACCGTCGCCTTAGGTTTCATCGCCATTTCAGTCACCCTCCTTGTTTATCGCCGGAGCAAACGCAAGCCGTTTAAGCCTACGAGGACGGTGCCGCCTTCATGCATGACAACCGCCAGCCAAAGCGGCACAAAACCCGCTAGAGCAGGGATGCTGGCCGCCAAGATGACAATAGCGGCCAACGTCAAATTTTGTTTTACAATTTTTTGAGTTTGACGCGCTTTTTTTATTAACCAGGTCAGCAGCTCAATCTTATCATGTAACAGAACGACATCTGCGGCGTCAATAGCCGCCGTGCTGCCCACCTCTCCCATGCAGATTCCCACGGTGGCGCGAGCTAGGGCGGGGGCGTCATTAACGCCATCGCCGATCATCGCCAATCCTTCAGTTTCCGCCAACCGACTGACATATCGCAGTTTATCTTCAGGGCGCAAATCGGCGTGGTATTCTTTAATTCCCAGTTCATATGCGATGCGTTTGGCGCTGTTTTCATGGTCTCCTGTCAACATGACTAGCCGCAGACCTAATTGATGCCGCAGTTCATCCAATGTGGAACGTACGTAAGGCCGTATCGTGTCCAAAAAACGCAGCAAAAACACTTTTTGTCCGATCAAAAGGACTGCAATCAACTCTCCGCGTTCCTGTGGTTCGATCAATTTTCGCATCAACTCCTCCGCTGAGGCTGCAGAAATTTTTGAAGCGATATAGTTAGGGAGGCCTATATACACAGGAAGATCGCCTGCAAGGGCGCTCAATCCATGGCCAGGCATTGCCTGAAATTCTTTAAGGCTCACTACTGGCAGCTGATGCGCTTGACCATATGTCACTATGGCTTTCGCGATCGGATGCACAGCGTTTTTTTCTAAGGCGTAAGCGATGGTCAACGCTTGCTTTAACTCCTCGGCTGAAGCTCCGTTTACTCCTTCAATCGCCTGCAGAGCTAGGTCGCCGCTAGTCAACGTCCCTGTTTTGTCGAAGGCCAGCACATTGCAGCGCGCAAGAGCGTCCAACGTAATGCCGCCTTTCAGCAAAATTCCTTGGCGGGCGCAGACTCCGACAGCGCTTAAATATGCGATGGGAATGGCGATGATCAAAGCGCAAGGCGAAGCGGCGATCAAAAAAGCAAGAGCTCGGTAGATGGAGCCCTCAATTCCAAGATAGGGCGTGTCAATAAACCAGGGCAGAGTTGCAGCAAAAAAGGCGGATAATAAAATAATCGTTATTGCATAGCTTTTGCTGAGTTTATCGAACCAGCGCTGCAGCCTGGGGCGCTCCTCTTGGGCTTGCGTAACGAGTTGAATAATGCGCGCTAAAGTGGAGTCGGCGCTGGTGCGCGTCACCTTGACCGTTAGGGCTCCTTCCAAGTTCCGCCCGCCCGCGGGGACCTCGTCGCCCACGCCCCTAGTGACAGGCACGCTTTCACCCGTCAGGTGCACAAGATTGACCGAAGAGGTTCCTTCGATGACGACGCCGTCCAATGGAACAACTTGACCTGACTTCACCAAAATAATCGTGTCGATTTCGATATCCCGGATCGAGCGTTCAATGAGCGTCCCGTCGCTTTCAATCACACAGGCTTTTGTAGGAGAAAGCTTGTGCAAACTGCTGATATCCCCCTTTGCTTTGGCGGTGACGAAGTCTTCCATCGATCCTGATAAGGCGAATAATACGAGCAGCAAGGCGCCTTCCATGCCGCTGCCAATCAGAACTGAGGAAAAAGCCGCCAATGTCATCAAAATATCGATATTGATTTCCAAGCTCAGCAGATCTTCAATCGCTTCAATCAGGGAGGGGACTCCTGCAATAAAATAAACGGCCGCCAGCAGCAAATTAGACAGGGGAATTCCGGAAGAGAAAAAAGAGAGAGCGAAAGCTAAAATCAACAAACCTGCCGCGATTGCAGATGATTTGAGGGTTAAATTAGCTCCCCAATGACGTGTTGCAGGGGTGATGAATGGGCTGACTGTTTCCTCTTTTCCGAGTCCAAAATATTCGTCAAAAACAACGGGATCTTTGGAGTGAGGGGAGGAGGAAATCGTGCAGCAAGAAGTCATAATGAGCTATCCTTGGAGGTAATCAAGCAGAAAATAAACGCATCCAAAAGCTAGGGCTCCCAGGCCCATATTCCATACAATGGCCGGAATCCAGCGGTTGTCCGCATATTTGGCTGAAACGGCGCCTGCGATTCCGATCACAATCAAAGAGCTGGCGATAATGCCGTAGGAAGGAAAAACAAGTAAACCTGAGATGCAAAACAAGCTTGCTATTAAAGTTCCTATAAGGGCTCCAAAAGCTTGTTTCAAAGGATGTTCATGCGATTCGAGGGAAAGCCCCAACTCCTCCTCCACCATGACGCGCAGCAGCCGATTATCATCGGCCATCAAGACGTCAAGGACATCCTCCAGCAATTTTCCTTCAAACCCTTTAGCGGCGTACAGCTCTTTGAGCTCGGACCTCTCTTGGCTGCGATGATGCTCGATTTCCCATTTTTCCTGGCCTAACACGCGATGCAATCTCTCTAGGCGGGACCAGCCTAACCAGGCGCTGCGGCCGCATTTCCAGGTTAACCAACCGAAAGCGAATAAACTCAATGTCAGGGCGATGGCAGGGGGAGGAGCTTGTAAAGCGGATAAAATTGTCCAAAATAGGAGTAGTGCAACGGCTGTTTCTCTAGCGGCGTCGGCGCCTGCTGAAATATGGCCAGGCGTCTCCGTTCCATGAATTTCGGCCGACGCTATCAGTCCCCGGGCCTGAGCTTCAGCTACATGGCCAATGGCGTCTTTCCCTTTGAAATGAGCGGGCGAATCGCCTCCAGGCTCTGTCGACATATTCATTGATCCTAAGTATATATACCGTAAATTTCAGAATACTGTATTGAAGATTAAGAAGAAAGACGTGTCTTCAGGAAGGGTGCAATTAAAAGTGAGAGGCTACCTTTCTTTTATTGTGTTAAATTAAATAAATTTTTGCTATAATAAGGATGAGGTATTTGGAGATTCAAAAAGCGCGAAATTTGTAAATTATCCATTTTATCTATAAAATAATTTGTAAATAATTTAATGAAAGATGAACTGTGAGGTTTTATGACAAAAATCGGCAGCAATGACCAATATGGCGTCGTTAATCCCGAAGATGTTGTTCCTTCGATCAACCCATTGGCTGGACTAGCGATTCCAACCGTAACAGCGGACATCGGCGCAACAAGCGATGTCTGGGCGCCAAGCGATGCGATCGCCTCTACCACTGCGTCCGCCGCCGATCATCCGGCGCTGTCGCAGCCCAGACTTGATCTCAATGGCGATGCATTTATCATGAATCTGGCGGATGCAAAAAATCAAATCATCAATCAACAATTAGATGCCTGGACAAAAAGCCTTCAAATTCAAAAAGAGATTGTCGAAAGGAGATTGAATTCACCTCAGTATCTAGCGGAACAGGCGTTGACATCTCCACAGCATCTGGCGCAAATGGCCGCTCAGAATCCCACCGCCGCTTCTCCTACGGAGCGGGCCGAACAGCTCCGAAACGTTCCTCAACAGGTGGCGTTTCTTGATGGAATCAACAACTATTTGAGCGGTTACCGTGACCGTTTGGCCGCCGGAAGTCCTGAAGCGATTGCATTTTCACCTGTCGTCGCCGTCGCCATGCCCATCGGTCTGACGTCCGCGCTTGGAGCTTCAATGGCTGTGCATGCAATTCCGCAAATCACTGCCGCCGGAGCCACCGTTTTCCAAGATGTTTGGGCAAATGTGATGCCTTATGTCAACGACAATGCAAACGCCATTTTGGGGCTATTCGGCGCTATGTTTACCGTAGCTACAGTTTATCCGGGCCCGGCGCTCGCGGGCGTCGCCGGAGCCAATGAACAAGCCAAAGATTTAAATTTTGCCATCGCTTTCGCCAAGAAGTTACTGTCCGTGCTTAATCCGGAGAAAAGCAAAAGCTCCGATGGTCAAATCGCTGACAACGAATTTGATCGTCTGGTGAAAAGTTTGTTGGGCGGAGCTGGAAAAGATGGAATGGTGGCGACGCTTAAGGTGGCTCTTTTAGCCGCCGCTTTGGCCATGGTGTATAAAGCTGAAACAGGCAACATCACCGGTCAAGAGTTTCAGGATATGGTGTTTCCCAATAGTGAAAAAGAGCGAATCATTTTACCGAAAGGCGACGTGCGTCATGAGTTAATTGCGATGATCGTGAGTTTGCTTCCAAGAACGGGCATTGAGAGCCAACTCAAATCAGCATTGACGCAATATATGAACAGCAAACCGAACTTTGATAGTCTGCGTACGCCAGGGCGTGTTTTGGAGGGTCTTTTCGCTCATTTCTCCAGCAATGCGACGCCTGTCTAATGGAGTGCAAAGAGAATGAAGAGAGTTAAGTGAAAAATTCAACGCAAAGGCGCAAAGAAATTGAAGCCATTATTAATATCCTAACAAGTAGTTAAGGTAGATATGATTAATATTTTTTTATTATTTCCAGATTAACTACTTGTTAGGAATTGATAATGGCTTCAATTTCTTTGCGCCTTTGCGTCTTTGCGCCTTTGCGTTGAATTTTTCACTTAACTCTCTTCATTCTCTTTGCTCTTGCGTCTTTGCGCCTTTGCGTTGAATTTTTCACGTAACTTTCTTCAATTTTTTGCTCTTTTTTATCTATCCTGAACTTCCGTCTTGCTAAAAAAATCGTGTAATTTTATAGTTTCATGTTCGAATGCGGGTGTAGCTCAGCTGGTAGAGCGTCACCTTCCCAAGGTGAATGTCGTGAGTTCGAATCTCATCACCCGCTACTCGAATATGCGGGCGTAGCTCAGCGGTAGAGCATCACGTTGCCAACGTGAGGGTCGTGAGTTCGAACCTCATCGCCCGCTTTTTGTTTTTTTGTTTTTTAATGCGCGGGCGTAGCTCAGCGGTAGAGCATCACGTTGCCAACGTGAGGGTCGTGAGTTCGAACCTCATCGCCCGCTTCTTTTTTAAGAATTTTATATTTGCGAGGCGGTTATGTCGAACACTCAAAATGAATTCAAAAATGAAAATGTCACTGTCATAGTTGATCGACAGCCAGGCGCTCACATCAAAATGGATATCGCCGTCGCTCCGCAGGCCGTACAAGCCGCTTATGCAAGAGCTCTTAAATCAATTAATAAAGAGATTACCCTTCCGGGGTTCCGTAAAGGCAAGGCGCCGGATAAATATATTGAGGAAAAATACGGCAAACAAGTGGAGCAGGAATGGCGTGAAGTTGTCATTCAAACCTCTTTTCAAGAAGCGCTTACGCTCACTCGCTTACGTCCTATCCGCAATGGCGACGCCAGATGTTCAAGCCTTCCCGAACTATCAAAAGAGGCGGGAGCTCGCCTAACTATTGAATTTGAGATGTCGCCTGAGGTCCCATTGATCAATCTCAGCCGCATCATATTGAAAAATACCGCGCGGCCTCCCGTCACACAGGCCGACATAGATAGAGTGATCGAAAATATCCGCACTCATTTGGCGAAATGGGTGGAGATTGCCGATCGCCCTGTGCAAGAAGGAGACTATGTCGACCTAGACATCGACAAGCTTGATGAACCAGTGGAATCGATTTGCCAAGACACCCGTTTTACAGTAACAAAAGGTAAAATGGCGGATTGGATGTATGATCTCATATTAAACAAAAATATACACGATAGCGTCGAAGGAATGAGCGAACGCAGTTCTGATGAACCCCCAGAGGCTCAAGAGGCGTTCAAACCGACGCATTGCCGCATTACAATTAAATCAATTAAAACCGCCGAATTGCCTGAAATCAACGACGAATTAGCTCATAAAATCGGAGCCGCCAATCTTGCCGACCTGAACGAAAAAATTGCAGCCGATCTAAATCAACGCGCCGACAGAGAAGTTCATGAGCGTCTCTGTCATCAAGTGGATGAAATATTGCTGGAGCAGTATCATTTTGAGATTCCAAAATCCATTCTGCAGGAGGAGATGAATGCCCGCAAAGCAAACGCAGTCGCCTGGTTGGAGAAACAGGGCGCTCCTCAAGATGTGATTCATCAGCGGAAACAAGAGATGGACGCCAAACTCCCAGAAGAAGTTGAGCGCAGCTACCGCCTCTTTTTCCTTATACATATGTTTGCACGCCAACATAATATTATTGTCACGAAAGAGGAGACCGCTGCGGAGCTTTCTCATCAAATTATGCAGGGAATGGCCCCCTCCTTCGAAGGGCGCAGCGCTGAGGAGATACACTCCCGTTTGGGCGAACAGTTGCTGTTGCGTAAGAGTCGAGATTTCATTATCGGACACGTTTTACGGCAATAAAAACACTTGACCACCGCGCTTTAAACACATATACATGAAGAAGAACTCTGTAACAGTTAGGAGTGTGCATGCCAGATCAAAATCATCATCGACCAACCGCTTCCCTTACTCCTTATGTAATTGAAGAGGTTCCCGGACGCGGCGAGCGGTCCATGGATATTTATTCACGTCTGCTCAAGGACAGAATCGTATTCATCGGCACCGAAATCAACGATCATGTCGCCAACGTTGTCGTCGCACAACTCCTATTCCTTAGAATGGAAGATCCGAAAAAAGATGTTCATATTTATATCAACTCCGTTGGTGGTTACATCACGGCAGGTTTGGCTATTTATGACACGCTTCAATGGATGGGATGCAATATCCACACCTATTGCATCGGGCAAGCGTCTTCAATGGGAGCTCTCCTTTTGACTGCAGGCACAAAAGGCCATCGCTTTGCATTGCCTAATAGCCGCATCATGATTCATCAACCCTATGGCGGTGTGGGGGGGACTTCAGCCGATATAGCCATCCAAGCAAAAGAGATGCTTTATTTGAAGAGCCGAGTGACCGGCATTATGGCTGATCATACAGGACAATCGATTCAAAAGATTGCAACGGATTCTGATCGTGATTTCTATATGAGCGCCGAAGAAGCAAAGGCTTATGGACTCATTGACGAAGTGGTAGTTCCCAAGAAGAAAGGTTAGACGGGTATCCCGTTCTATGCTAATCTTATAAAAACATTATAGTTGCGTTTGTAGGCAAATTATGACAAAAAAAGAACCCCAATCTCGAGAGCAAATTTTGTGTTCGTTCTGCGGCCGCAATGAAGACGCTGTTGAAAAATTGATCTCTGGTCCCGACGTTTACATATGTGACAAGTGTGTCCGTCTTTGTTCGGGGATCATTGAAAAAAAACATGAGCCCGTGAATTATGCAGCCCGCATGCTGAAGCCAAAGGAGATTAAGGCGCGCTTAGATGAGTACATAATAGGGCAAGAAAACGCAAAAAAAACAATCGCCGTGGCGGTTTATAATCATTATAAGCGCGTTCAAGCGCTTCTAAATAAAGAAACCGGCGACGCAAAAGTCGAATTCAGCAAATCCAATGTGCTGCTTTACGGGCCAACCGGTTCGGGCAAGACGTTGATAGCCAAAACGCTAGCCCATATTCTTAATGTGCCTTTTACAATTGCCGATGCAACAACCCTAACTGAAGCGGGTTACGTTGGAGAAGACGTTGAAAACATCATCGTGCGTCTTCTGCAGGCGGCCGACTATGACGTCGCCAAAGCTGAACATGGCATTATCTATATCGATGAAATCGACAAAATTAATCGCACAACAGCCAACGTTTCAATCACACGCGATGTTTCAGGCGAGGGCGTTCAACAGGCTCTCCTTAAGATTGTGGAGGGCACTATCGCCAATGTGCCCCCAAAAGGCGGCCGAAAACACCCTCATCAAGATTATATCAAAGTCAATACTGAAAATATCCTCTTCATCGTAGGGGGGGCTTTCGTCAACCTTGAAAAAATTATTGCAAAACGCCTCGGCCGTTCTGTCATTGGATTCAGTTCTTCAGACAAGGAACAGATCGATCATACACAAAAAAATATCCTTTTATCCAAAGTCGAGCCCGAAGACTTTATTCTATTTGGAATGATCCCGGAATTCATCGGCCGATTCAATAGCATCGCTAATTGTAATGAATTGACTGTTGAAGATCTAGTCGCCATTCTTACAGAACCAAAAAACGCCTTGATCAAGCAGTATATTGCAATGTTTGCAATTGAAGGGGTTAAATTGAGTTTTACCGAAGACGCTTTGCGAGCAATTGCAGAAAAAGGGATGAATGCCGGCACCGGCGCCAGAGCGCTCAGAATGATTCTAGAAAAAATGCT
>JABDEO010000038.1 GCA_013287015.1 Chlamydiota bacterium | reverse complement strand
GCGGTTCCGCTCGCTTGGGCTCGCTACACCTTAGTGTGGGCTACATAATGAGAAAAAAAATGATGCAAAAATGAATAAGACATCTAACCTGCGGTGAATAATATTCAATATTGTGCCCTGAAATAGTTGCCAGAAGGCAATCGTTATTTTATGAGATCAGCTGCAGACAACTATCAGCGTATCCAGGAAGAGATCGCAGCAGCTGTTCAGCGCTGCGGACGAGCCCCATCGGAAATCAATTTGATCGCTGTGTCTAAGGGATACTCCTGGGATCATATTTTTCCTGTGTACGGCTCAGGATGCCGTCATTTTGGAGAAAATCGCATTCAAGAAGCTTTGTTGAAAATTTCAGAAGCCCCCTCCGACATCAACTGGCATATGATCGGCCCTTTGCAAAAAAATAAAGTCAATAAGGCAATAGGAAAGTTCACCCTAATTCATTCTGTTGACAGCATAGAGCTGGCCCAGAAAATTTCCATGTGCAGCGTGGGGGCAGGTAAAACGACCTCCATCCTACTCCAAGTCAATACATCGGGCGAGAAAACTAAGCATGGCCTGAACGAGGAAGGCTGGAGAGATCAGTTCGAAAGCCTTCTACATCTGCCTGGAATTTCACTTGAAGGGTTGATGACCATGGCCTCGTTGATTGAAAATGAAGCCATTATACGAAATTGTTTTGCTCGTCTACGTCTTTTCAAAGATGAATTAATTTCCAAATTTGGATTGAAAACATCATTCAGACATCTTTCAATGGGCATGTCGCACGATTACCGCTACGCCATCGCGGAAGGAGCGACCCTCTTGCGCATTGGGACCGCGATATTTAAGCATTGATTAACTATTGCAATTTTTTATAGTGTGGTGTAGACTGCGAAGGGTTTTCAGGAGGGTAAAACAGATATGGATCATGAAAGAATCAAAGCCATCTATCACCAGCTATATGACAAAATGGATGGCCGAGCGCTGTCGCTAAAAGGACGCGAGGATCAAGAACTCAAGAGCAAATCATATGTATATGGCGAGGTCGTTCCAGATTCTTTTTATGAAATGATCCAAGATGCGCAGCCTCAGCCCGGCCAAATTTTTTACGATCTTGGATCCGGCACAGGCAAAGCTGTTGTTTTAGCTCATCTGTTTTTTGACTTTTCCCAGTGCATCGGCATTGAACTAGTCGACACTCTATATAACGGTTCTATCGATGTTTTAAAACAGTTTGATAATGAAATTAAACCGACAATTGCAAAAGAAGTCGAAAACAAACAGATCAAACTTATTCATGGCAGTTTTCTTGACATCGATTTACGCAATGCAGACTTTGTTTTTATGAATTCAACTTGTTTTCAGGACGATTTAATGCAATTATTGGAAGTCAAGCTGGAAGAACTAAGGCCGCATGCTACGGTGATCAGTCTTTCAAAAATGCTCAAATCGCCCGCTTTCCAACAGTATAAACATAAATTGTATGAGTTTAGCTGGGGACAGGCGACAGCCTTCTACCATCGCAAACGACTTTGGAAAGTCTATTTTTGATTTTTTATTTACCCCGTTGCATCTTTTTATGCTTGCAACATTCAGGGATCCTTTATATAATGAACCTCTTGCAAAATAGCCCACACGAACAATTCGAGGAGAATTTTTATGGTGCGAATTAGTAAACAAGCTGAAAAACGCAGCCGTTTTCCGCGTAAACACCGCATGCCCACAGAAAAAACAGGACCAGGCTCCGACAACCTTCCAAAAGGATTCAAAGAGCATCCAAACGCTGTGCAAGGTGAATTAGCGGCAGCGGTATTTATTCCCAGAATCAAATAAACAAGGATAAAGACATGTCACGACACGCAAGCTACGGCAGCGCAAATAAAGGCGCAGCAAAACGCAATGTACTCAAGCGCTTTGAGCGCATAGGCGTTCTAAAAAAGTTGGACCGTTGGGCTCCTGGTACAAAACGTGTAACAGGATTGCCAAAAACACCTGTTCTAGAATAGAAGGGACAGGGACTTAAATAGAAGGGACAGGGACTTAAATAGAAGGGACAGGGACTTAAAGGACCTAAAAGACCTAAAGGACCTAATGGACGTTACCGCCTGATTTGAATTCCGTTAATATAGTCCTTTAGGTCTTTTAGGTCCCTTTGTCCTTTCCTCTTCGTCCTTTCTTTTAGGTCCTTTGCCCCTCATAACCTATGACAAATAAAAACAAGCGCTCAATTACACTGGAAGGCGTGCATGTTGAAAACATGCAAAATGATCTTTCCATCTCTATCGAAAATGTACAGAAAATTGTCCAAACTGTGATCGTTTTCGCAGGGGAATTCTGTGACGAAGTCGGAATACATTTCGTCGATATTCATAAAATCGGCGAACTGCACGCCGAATATTTTAACGATCCGTCTCCCACCGATTGTATTTCATTTCCTCTCCATCACGCAAGCGATGAGGTGGACGACTATCGCATTTTAGGCGATGTGTTCATTTGTCCAAAAGCAGCAATCGATTATGCAGCCGCCCATCGCGGCGATGCATACAGAGAGATGACCCTATACGTTGTACATGGACTTTTGCATTTAATGGGATATGATGATATTGAAGATATAGATAGAGCGGTAATGCGCGCCGCCGAAAAAAGGCATATGCAATACCTTGAACAACAAGATTTATTGCCCCATGGCTGAAAATTTATGGAGGATGCTTGTTTCTAATCATTGCTTCTATACTAATCATTGTCTTTTTAACAGGCGCCTTTCTTGTAACGGCTGTCAATAGCGCCTTTCGCCGCATTCACAAAAGAGATGTTAAGCAACAGCTAAAATCAATCGGCAAACTGTTTTTTTACCGCCCTTTGCATCTATTATTTTTTCCTTCTCATGAATATGAAGGTCTGTTTTTCGCCACGATCTGCGCTCAAAACATCATCCGCTTTTGTTACGTGGCGACCATGCTGGTTTTCTTGTCTCATACGGATTTTTTTTATCAGACCTTTCCTGGACCCGATGAAACAATCATTTATGGCTGGAATTTTCTTTGGCTCATCCTCAGTCTTGTCATCTTTATTCTATTGGCATTTTCCATAGGGGACTACCTGCCTCGAATTTTAGGAGCTCACTTTCCCGAGGCCGTGCTGCGTTGGTGCGCCCCCTTGGCTTCTCCATTTTTACTGTTAATGTTTCCTTTTATCTACATTTTTTTAAAGATTTCAAGATCTTTATTGCGCACCGCTTACCTAGACCTAGCCTATGGACCAGTGGGAAAACAGGAGATCATCGATATGCTGCAAAAGGCGGAGGCTGGCTTGCAATTCGATGTCCACGAAAAAAAATTGATTGAATCCGTTGTGACATTTAAGGAAAAAATCGCTCGGGAAGTGATGGTTCCTCGCGTTGATATGTTCAGTTTATCCGCTGACACGCCGATTATTGAAGCTGCAAAATTTTTACAAAAAGAAGGATATAGCCGCACCCCGATTTATCAAAATACTGTCGATAACATCGTTGGCGTCCTTATGTATAAAGACATTCTCAATAAATATATGGAATATCAGCAAAAAAATAATGATTTACGCATCCTCCAAGAACCCATAGATTCGATTAAAAAAAATGTCCTTCATGCTCCTGAAACAAAAAAAATTTCAAGTCTGCTGCAAGAATTTCGCAAAAGACAAGTTCATCTTGCGATTGTCGTGGACGAATACGGAGGCACCGAAGGCATTGTAACGATCGAAGACATCCTGGAACAGATCGTTGGAGAAATCGCCGACGAGTACGATCAAGAGCGCGAATTATTTTACTCTCAAGGAAATAACATCTGGATCGTCGATGCGCGGATGAATATTTTAGATGTTGAAGAGGAATTGATGATCGTCATTCCTCAAGAAGGGGAGTACGATACCATCGGGGGCTATATTTTCCACACCACCGGCGCCATCCCTCCAAAAGGATTTGTCATTCATCACAATGACTTCGATATGGAGATCTTGGAATCCAATGACCGCTGCGTCGAAAAAGTGCGGATAAAAGCTCTTTCAACGCCACCCACAACTGAAGAAAATTCTTCAAAAGAATAATTTATGGAACTCTTGCTGGCTTTTGCGCTGGGCTCAGGAATCGGAATGACCGGATTCTGGATTTTTAATCGCATCAAAATAGGCGGGTATGAGTCCATCGCCTCCAGAATTCTAGAAAAAGCTGAACAGGAAGCCGCAAACTCTAAACGCTCCAATGAGCTAATCTTTCGGCAGAAACAGCTGGAACAACATGGCGAAATAGAAAAAATAAGACAGGATGAACGGCGTAAAATCCAACGCGAAGAAGAACGACTGCAACAACGCCAGGATAAACTCGAGACAAGATTGAGTTTATGCGATAAAAAGTTATCAGACGTTGAGAGGCGAGAGACAGCCCTTCTCTCTCTCAAGACACAACTCGAAAATGAAAAACAAGAAATTAACAACTCTAGGACGCGCATCACATTCGAACTTGAAAAGCTTTCTGGAATCGGTGCAATGGAAGCGCGAACTATCTTGATTCAACAAATGCAAAACGATATTAAGACAGACGCCGCGAACATGATTCGTCGTTTGAAAAGCGAAACGGAGGAAAATGCAGACAAGGAGGCGAGTCGCATTATTGCAACTGCAATCAATCGTATGGCGGTTTCTTGCGTTTCCGAAGGTACAGTTAATACCGTCGCGCTGCCGAATGATGAGATGAAAGGCAGAATCATTGGACGTGAAGGCCGTAATATTCGCGCATTAGAGCATGAAACAGGAGTCAATTTTATTATTGATGATACGCCAGGCGCCATCGTTTTATCGTGCTACGATTCGATCCGCTTGCAGATCGCAAAAATAGCGTTGACGGAATTGATTGCAGATGGCAGAATCTATCCGACCCGCATAGAAGAGATCGTCGAAAAAGCAAAGCAGACAATCAAAAAACGAATTAAAGAGCATGGCGAAGATGCAGCGCTGAGCGCCGGCATAATGAACCTTCATCCAGAGATCATCACGCTGCTCGGCAAATTAAAATTTCGTTTTAGCTACAGTCAAAATGTTCTTGAGCATTCGCTGGAAGTTTGCCACCTAATGGGAATGATTGCCGCCGAACTTGGCCTTGATGTGCGGATGGCCAAACGCATTGGACTTCTGCATGATATGGGTAAAGCCGTTTCCCATGAAATGGAAGGAGCCCACGCCGTCATTGGACATGATTTGGCGCTTAAATATGGTGAAACAAAAGAGGTCGCTAATGGAATTGGATGTCATCACCATGAAATGGATCCAATCACCATCGAAGGCAGTTTGTGCAGCGCCGCTGATGCGATTTCCGCGGCTCGGCCTGGAGCGCGCATCGGCGCTGTAGAAGAATACATCAAACGTTTGCGTCAATTAGAGGAGATGGCTCTGGCCATTCCTGGAGTGGACAAAGCTTACGCCATGCAGTCGGGTCGGGAAGTGCGCGTAATCGTCCAGCCAGGAACTATTGACGATGATGGCTTGGTCATCCTTGTACGAGAATTAACAAAACGCATTGAACGAGAGCTAGATTATCCAGGAAAAATTAAGGTGACAGCGATTCGTGAAAAACGAGTTACTGAATATGCCGTTTAGCATTAGGATGCATTATGGAATTGCCATTAGCTTACTATGGAAATTCAGTTTTACGTAAAAAAACAGAACTGATTAAAGATATTAATGATGAAATTAGACAACTCGTAACCGATATGATTGACACCATGCGCGCCAATGACGGCATTGGTTTAGCGGCGCCGCAAGTTCATCGTTCTTTAGCTCTTTTTATTACAGAAGTTCCCATACACGTTGCAAATGATCCCGATCGCTGGGAAGCGGGACCAGTCCGCGTTTTTATCAATCCAAAGATCATCGCTCATAGCGATGAACGATGGAACCGCGGGGAGGGGTGTCTTTCGATTCCTGGAGTTTATGGTGAAGTGCTGAGACCTGTTTGCATTACCGTGCAAGCAATGGATCTCGAAGGCAATATTTTTAAAGAAGAATTCACATGGCTTGCCGCTCGCGCTTTTATGCATGAAAATGATCACATCAATGGAACTCTCTTCATTGACCGCCTCTCGGCTGATCATCGCAAAGCAATAGAACCTCATCTCAATGAAGTGAAAAAAAAATATTCTGAGAAGCGGCGCTGATCAACAAGGTAATCAGGCCGTCTCGGCCTGATTCTAATGAAAGTCTAAATATCGACATTCAAATAGCGATCAAATCTTATCGATGCACTTTTGCAATTGTCTCCTCCGGGGGTATTGCAAAGAACTACGTGAAAAATTTAATCAAAAACCTAATGCATTTGTATTTGTTGCAAATAAATTTATTTTTATATATAATATGGTAAGTGTTTTTATTAACTACTTCAATAAAAGGTTATTTCTATGGATTATTCGATTTCAGCTTGCGATGCTGCATGCTCAGCGCTTACTCTCTTCTCAGGCGCTCCATATGCTAAACGTAATTGGAATAGCAATAATAAATTCCTTGCCATCATAGACTGTATTCCCGTGGTGGGGCTAATCGCAATGCTCATTCAATGTTGCGCTACCAAATGTTTTAGAAAGAGTTGTCCTCACTCCAGTATTTTTACATCACCGGCGCCGCTTCCAGATCAAATCCGCATTTCTTTATCAGGCTCACGCAATTTATCGTCATCTATTGAACCACCTCCTCCCAATTTAGAACAACAAAACGGGTCAATGGATCAAAAACCGTCTCCACCGGCGCCCCTTACACCTCCGGCGAGTCCACTTAATGATAGAATGCATCAGTTAACAGAAAAAGAAAAGTTGAATGATAACTTACAAATAGAAATCTGTTCGTTTCTTAATGTTCAAGATAAAATTAACCTACTTCAAGTTAATCATGAATGGAAAAAAAATGTATTAAAATCATTGCAAGAACAAGCAAATCATGAAATCGCTCCCTCCCTTGCAATCATAATAAATCAACTAGATGAAACCATCCATGCGACAACAATAGTTTCTTTACGTTCTGCACTGCACATCCCAGTTTCCAATGCTGTTGAGCAACCGCATATGGAAGCAATAATCATACAACTGAAAAATCTACCAACTGATATTTTAAAAAATATGATTTCAAATGAAGAAGTTATAAAAAATAAATTAAGTCGTAAGATTATTGAATTATCATTTTTGTATCAAGAAATCGACACATTGAATGCCAAGCCAGAATCCAAAGATTACAAAAAATCTGATAAACTATATGAGATAATAAAAAAATTAATACTTTATAATTGCGTTGATAAAGCAATACAAGTCGCTGATACAGTGGAAGATAGCGAATACAAAAACCGCTCTTTCGGAAAAATAATGAAAAAATTAATTAAATTAAATTTAATGAATAGAGCGATAAACTATTTAATAAATGGAGCGAACAAGCCCAATACAGTTATAAGAGAGGTGACGCTTGCCTTAAGTCAACGAAATCAGTATAAAACAATTATTTATATATTTGATCTATTAATCCTTCGCAATTCCGATAATGAAAATGATAGAATGAGCGATGTAATGGGAGAGATAATAAGACAGGCGCTTCAAATGTCAGGTGATGTTGATTCCGCTTATATGATTATAGATACATTAAAAAAGCTCTCTACAAGTTATCCAAGCATCACATGGCGTGTCAACCAAGGATTACAAGACATAGCTCTCTATTATGCCAAAAAAGGTCAGCGTGATAAAGCGATTGAAACTGCTAATCAAATCACAGAAGATCAAACAATCAAAAATTACACTATAAACTGTATAGATAATATAATTAAAAAATAATTTATATATATACATCAAGGCGCCAAGGTTCTCATTACTGGAGCGCCTTAATGGTTTCCAATGCATTCGTTTCGGTGATCCCTATTCCGGTAATTTCTTTTTTCTGATGCGTTATTGGATTAACGGCTATCAAAGCTGGCAGCGTGGTTACTTTAAAACGGTTAGTTAGATTTTTAAAATAACTGATTCCTAAAGCGACATCCGCATAGTTCAATTGTTTATAGGCGATGCCTAGTTTTGCCGCTTCTTTTTCGACTTGCGCATCTGTAGGAGAGTCGGTATCTTTAGCGATCTCTTTCAACATGTGCCGAAGCGCAACATAAGACGCCGGATCGTTCAACATGAAAGAAAGATTGTATGGAAGAAAATTTAGTGAAGTCACGTCATCTCCGTAATCTACAAAAACCACTTTTGCTTTTTGTAAAATAGCTGGCGACATTCGTTCTAAAGCTGGCTCTAAATGGCGGCAAGCGGGACAAATCCAACTTGTAAAAACGTAAACCTCGACATTGCTGTCTTTATTGCCTAAAAATAATCTCTTTTGAAGACCATTTTCCGCAGCCTCCAAATCATCATGTTTAGCGACCCCTGCAAAGGCGATTAAAAAACCTACGGCCATTGCTGAAATCGCTGCAAAAAAATTGCGGATTCGTCTTGAATGAGTCATGTGCAATCTAGTTGAGCTGTCAAAAAAAACTTTAATAAAACAAGCCACGGATAATAGTAACGTCCCAGCGATTCCTAGACAAATTGGACACCAAGCCTCAATAACATATTTTTGAACGCCAATAAACAGCGTTTCAGCTCCAATGCCCAAAAAAAGCAATAACCCCATTAGCATTAAAAAACGCGAAGAGCGAAAACTTAACAAAAACGCGACGAGCAGTCCTGTAAAATAAATGAGTCCAATAATTCCAAAGGATAAGCCAAAAAGACGGTATTTATGCTCTTCCTCACATGCTTCTGTGCAGGTATTCAGCCAAGAAAACAGGGCAAGCGCCCAGCCAATCAGCAAAATCATTCCTGTAAATATGTACAATCTGTTGTTTGATAGTTTCAAAGATGCGTCAGTCATGTAGACCTCCATTGATGCACGGCAATATGATAAATGAAATTTTATTTAATTTAAAGGAAGAAATGTCAGGATAGGCAGGATAAGAAAGATGAGTTAGATAAGTTAAATAAGTTAGATAAAACTTATCCTACCTATCCTGCTCCTACCTATCCTGCCCATCCTGAAAATTTCATTCTATGCTTTTTTTTATTCCTAACTTTTGATACAGTTATTTCATTAACAGGAGATTTTTATGTACAATTGCGCTGAATGCGAAGTCAAACAGCCTGTGTGGCCGCCAAAACATATCTGATTCAAATAATGGGAAAAAGACAGGAATACAACATAACATATATTATCAGACTAATAATAAACGAACGCCTGCGCTCCATCATCTTTAGCTCTTTTTTACTTCCATGTGTTTATTTGCTTTCTCAGGCCTCCACATTGGCGGCGTTCCAAGAAAGTTTTCCCATCCCCCTGCCGACTATTTTTTTTCATCAACTTGCTTGGTCGGATTATTATGACAAGACTGCAACAGCTCGTGACCCGCATCCAACATTGCAAAAAGCGCTGTTTTTTTTGAAAAACGACAATATTGCAAATGGCTTGGCCGTTGATCTTGGATGCGGCACAGGAAGAGACACTCTTTTTTTATTAGAAAATGGTTGGAATGTTTTTGCAATTGACGCTGAAGAGCAAGCGATTGCAATATTACTTAACCGTATTAATGAGAATCAGAGCGCTCGGTTAACAGTGGCCGTTATATCATTTGCAGACATGCTGCTTCCCGAGGGCGTTTCATTAATAAATGCAAGTTTTTCCCTCCCCTTTTGTTCCCCTGATCATTTTCAAGACTGCTGGCAAAAGATATTCGAGAACCTCGTTATTGGCGGGATGTTTTGCGGACATTTTTTTGGAGATCGCGATGAATGGGCTAATAAACCATTTATGACACATCATACCTATGCGCAATTGATGAATTTGTTTTCGGATCGTTTTGAAATAAAATATTTTTTACAGGAAGAAGGAGCTCTTCCGACAGCGGTTGGTGTTAAAAATCATTGGCATATTTTCCATGTTGTGGCAAAAAAAGTTCGCTGATTCCGGCGTTGATTCCAGCTAAAAAAAATAATGTCAGGATAGGCAGGATAGGGACAGGAGTGATAGTTGTCCAAATATTTTTGAGTATGAGCTTTCGCAGGTACGTCCTTAAAAAATCATGGCAGCACAAGGAGAAAGTAGTCAGGGCGTCCCGCCCTGACTCAGGCCGAGACGGCCTGGTTACCTTTTCAGACTTCGCCTTGCCATGACTTTTTAAGGACGTACTTTCGCAGCGGTTGTTTTATTGAATTTTTCCCTTTAAGAATTCAATTGATTCAGGAGAAAGAATAATAATTATTTTTATAACCGCGCCTTATTCTGTCCCTATCCTGCCCATCCTGACATTATTTTTTTTACAGACATGTTTTCAACTTTAAACAGTTGTCCACTTCCAGGATGGACACGTTAGACCTATGGTGTGATGATGAATAGTGTATTCTTTCTGCAGCGCTAAACCACTAGCATCTGGTACATTAAGCGGGATCTTCGGATCACGGGCGGAGCCGCCATGTTCAAGATATCTTGTGTCTGTTAAATACCCTGTTTTTACAAAATTTAAACTTGCAACATGTGTTGAAGTATGAGTTGATAAATCTACATTAAGAGTAAGAGTTGCAGGAAAACATCTGCTGTCATTCCGCTTTTTCCTTTTGCATGTTTCTAAAAATATTTGTACGGTTTCCCCTTGATGAGCGTCTACTTCTTTAAAATCATTAAAAATCTGATGAAGCTCATTAAAAAATGCATCAAGCTTTTTTGCTTTTTCATTTTTTTGCTGGATGCGTTCGAAGTTGCTGTTAATTTCATCTCTAACAGGTTCAGAAAGAAAATGGTAGAGAGGGACATTTTTTTCGATCTCATTGATTCCCTTTTCTCTTAAGTAGCTCAAGAACTCTATTAAAGGCCTCAGTTTTTTATAAAATTGATTTCTTTTCATTTTCATATTTTCATTGAGCATATTGATTTCCGCCTTCGACAGATTACTCAAAATAGATGCAAACGAAAATAGTGTTATTTTTATTGCTAATCTATTTCCCAAAATTTCATTTAGTTTTGTTATCTCAGGAAGATGATTTTCGCCTAAGATATCAATTACGTCTGATAACTCAATAAGAATGTTTTTGCGCCACATCCGATTCACCTGCATTGCAGCATTACAATCATCTTCATGAAGATACGAAACAATTATTTTCACTAACTCTTTAGGAAGACGCTGCAACATGTCTTGTTGAAGCTTTTTATTTGTTTCTGTTTTATCCTGGGTAAGAATTTTATTGGATATCAAATCAACCTCTATAATGGCATCTGGAGCATTTTGATGCTTTGAGCAATATCGACAGCATTTTTCTATTAATCTGGCGCCGCCGCCAAGTAAAGCTGTTGGAATGAGCAAAAACAGCAATATGACGCAGCTTGCTATGCGTTCACGACAAGACGCCAATGCATTGGTTTGCGTTTTTTTACCACAAATCAGCCGTGCGCTATGGTCGCCAATAAAATTAAAACATCTTTTAGAAACAGCAATTGGCATTAGAAATATCCTTTAAATAAATAGACATTGTACATTTATTAAAATGTAAAGTCAATTTATTTACAATTTTATTTATTTACAATTTGGCAAGGAATATTAATGTCAGGTCCCTATCCTACCCATCCTGACATTATTTTTTTTTGCAGACATATTTTTCAACTTTAAACAGTTGTCCACTCACAAGTCTGAAGCCTACACTACAAACCCTCTTGTATTTCCAGAAACTCCAAAAATATTGGAGATTTTAGATAACTTTTTGATTATTTAAACATAATACTCCAAAAATATTGGAGATTCTGTTAAAATAAATGTAAGGAGGCAACCATGCATTCTATACTGCGTTTTGCTAAGACAGCTTATGTAGAGACTCAAAATCTCAAACCTCTTTTAAGTGGTTATACGAATCCCGATGACTTCATCTCCAGATTGGTGAAAAGGGGCGAGTTAATCCGTTTAAAAAACGGATTTTTTCTGATCGCTGAAAAAATTGAAGAGTCTCCTGTCCCTTATGAGCAGATTGCCAATTTACTTTATGGGCCATCTTACATCAGCTTCGAATGGGCCCTTTCTTTTTATAATATGATTCCGGAAGGTGTATATGTCATCACAAGCGCGTCCGCTACTAAATCTAAAATCTTTAAGACACCCACAGGAACATTTGATTACACCTATTTGAGTCATCATCGTTATGCTATTGGCATCGATCAAAAAGAAAATACAGCTGGAAGATTTCTGATCGCAACGCCAGAAAAGGCGCTGGCTGACTTAATTCATGTAAAGAGCAAGGACCTTAAAGGCAATGATTTGTTAGCCGACTTAATCGAAGCAAGAAGAATGGATGAAGATTGTCTAAAAAATTTGAATAAAAAACATCTGATCGAAATCGCAAATAATTACCGCTCAAAAGCTGTCATGAACCTTATCAATGTTCTAGGAATACTATGACAAATCCAAATATCAAAAGTATATATAATCGATACGAGAAGTCAAAAATCAGCGAACAGACAAAAATTCGGGAGATTCTTCAGCAAACAGCTCTTTTAGGGCTTGAAAGAATCGTCAGCCTGGCTTCTCTAACTCGGTATGTTTTCTTTTGTCCTTCCTTTTTTTCTTTCATATCCACCTTCCTTTCGATGTCATTATACCGTGAATTCATTATTGGTGACAATGTGACTTTTAGCCTATTAGATATCAAGGCCGGGACGGCCTTGTTACCTTCAATTTATACGCCTTCCCAAATGGCGTCTTCGCCAGTTAACGGAACGAATGCATGAGGGTTGTCATCTAAAATATAACCCTTTAAAAAAGCATCTAAACCCGCAGACGTTACTCCAGGTATTGGTTTAGCCTTGACTAGTTCTGAAAAAGATAATTTTTCGTCAGCCAAATTTACGCCTTCGGCATTAATGGCAATATACTCTTGAAGTTGTTCGCCATTTTTTCCGCTTTCTTCAACAAATTTTTCAATTGCATGCGTTAAAGTCTGTTTATCCGCTTCACATTTTGGAAAAGAGAATAAATGGCTGTATTTATGGGTGGTAAGTCCTTCTACGCACATGGAAGAATTGCGTACTTTATCATACACTTCTTTATATTGTTTTTTTGATATCATCCATTCTGTATAATCGAATAAGCAAGCGGAAAATAGTTTTAAGATTATAGTTACGACTTTTACCCATTTCTTTTTTTTTATATTTCGCTCTATTGCAACATTTTTCTGTGCAATTATACGATCAAGTTGTCTTACGTTTCTAGCAAGATATAAATATTTAACATGATTCGCTAGATTTTCATAGTGACAGTTGTCCAAATATTCTTGAGTATGAACTGTCGCAGTGAAAGTAAGGGGCATTGTGTTAAAGGCTCTTTCGCGCCCATTTAGAATTGTCATTATTGCATAGATGCGATCCATGGAAGCGCGTCCATATTGATCCCCTAATGAGGGATGTGAAAATTTTATAAAACCGCTTGCATCATTTTCGTCAATATTCTCAAAATGAATGTTGCAATTTGTAAGGCTGCAATATCTTAAAAATAAACTATCATTGGAAATATTCATTAAGCTTCCCCTTTATAAAATGAACGCCCATTATAAACTATATTTATTTTTTTTGCAAGATATCAATTTGACGCGATGACGCGCAGCATTGGGGTCAGGCCTGACACTATGACACTTTTAAAAATGCCAGTATGACGCCTTTAAAAACGTCATAGCGGCATTTTTGAAAGTGTCATAGTGTCAGGCCTGACCCCAATGCAACGTGTCGAAGGGTCAAACTTCAAAAATCGCAGCCTGCACCCTATTCTGTCCCTATCCTGCCCATCCTGATATTATTTTTTTTATTTTTTTACACACATATACAAAAGTCTTTTTCTTTTAATTCGCATTTGCTATTCTGATGCATCATAAATCATAGAGGAATACGATGGCGCAAAACACCGCTGCATACATTATCGGGGTGGGGTCATATTTACCAAAAAAAATCTTATCTAATTCAGATTTAGAAAAACTGATCGAAACATCCGACGAATGGATCGTTTCACGCACCGGGATGAAAGAACGTCGGCTAGCCGCTTGCGACGAATTTTCTTCGGACATGGGAACAGCGGCCGCTAAAAAGGCCTTGGAAGCGGCCAAAGTCTTCCCGGAAGAGTTGGATCTGATTTTAGTCGCCACAATGAGCCCGGACTACCTAACTCCCAGCACAGCCGCATTGATTCAATCCCAGCTTGGCGCAGTCAACGCTGCGGCGATGGATCTTCAGGCGGCCTGCACCGGATATCTTTATGGCCTCTCAATGGCCAAAGCATACATTGAAAGCGGCATCTACCGAAGTGTGCTTTTGATTGCATCTGAAAAAATGTCGGCTTTTATAGATTACGAAGATCGAAACACTTGCGTGCTGTTTGGCGATGGCGCCGCCGCTGCAGTGATTAGCGACAAAAAAAATCAAACGAGCTTTTCGATCGATACAATCTGTCTTGGAGCGGATGGCTCTCTTGCAGATCTATTTATGGTTCCGGCCGGCGGAGCGCGCAATCCAGCATCTCAAGAAACAGTTAATAAGCGCATGCATTATGTGAAAATGAACGGCAAAGAGTTGTTTAAACATGCAGTCCGACGCATGAGCGCCGCTGCGATCAAATGCTTAAGTCAAGCTGGAATAAGCGATGACCGCATCTCGTGGCTCATCCCGCATCAGGCTAACACCCGCATCATCGATGCAATTGCAACCAGCCTACAAATTCCCTTAACGAAGGTCTATAAAACTCTGCATAAATATGGAAACACCTCAGCCTCCAGCATGGCGATCGCATTTGATGAGCTGACGCAAGAGAGTCGAATCGAGCCGGGCGAACATCTGCTGCTGGTGGCCTTTGGCGCCGGATTGACTTGGGGAGCGGCAGTCCTCACAAAAGTAAAAGATTAGTAAGGATAAATAGCGTGAAACACCAAAAAATCGCCTTTTTATTTCCTGGTCAAGGATCCCAATATGTGGGGATGGGACAAGATTTTGTGAAAACCTTTCCGACCGCGCGCCTGACATTTGAAGAGGCCGACGACGCCTTGGGATACAACCTTTCAAAAATCATAAAAGAGGGTCCTGAAACGCTTCTTACTGAAACGCGCAATAGCCAGACAGGAATCTATGTGGCAAGCGTTGCGATGCTGCGGACGCTGCAAACGTTAATGCCCCAGCTGCAGCCCGGCGTATGCGCAGGACTTAGCCTCGGTGAATACACAGCGCTGCACGCAACGGGGCGCATCCCCTTTGCCGATTGCCTTAAACTGATTCAATATCGCAGTCAATATATGAACGAGGCTTGCGAAGCTATAAAGGGGACAATGGCCGTCGTGCTTGGACTTGATGCGGACGTTGTCGAAAAACTTGTCCAAGAAGTTGATCTACCTCGGGATTTATGGGTCGCCAATTTCAATTGCCCTGGACAAGTCGTTCTTTCCGGAACCCTAAAAGGCATCGAAGCCGGATCTGCGGCTGCGAAAGCAAAGGGAGCCAAACGCGTCTTGCCATTGCAAGTGCATGGCGCCTTTCACAGCGGATTAATGCATTTCGCAGAGGAACGGTTAACTGGACACGTTGTCGAAGCTCCCCTTTCAGATAGTCAAATTGAACTTATCATGAATGTGCCCGGTTGCGCTGTAAAAGATCTTCAACAGATTAAAACCAACTTGATTAAACAAGTAACGCACCCAGTCAGGTGGGAACAGGGAGTTCGCCATATGGCGTCCACGGGCGTCGATCTGTTTGTGGAAATTGGCTGTGGAAAAACTTTATCAGGTTTTAATAAGCGCATTGGAGTATCCGGTCCTACTTTTAGCATTGAAACTGTCGAAGATATTGAACTATTGGAAAGGAGTGTATAATGACTGTTCATGTGATGAAATCGGATCTCTTAAAAGGGCAGCACGCGATCGTCACCGGCGGCACTGCCGGAATTGGAAAAGCCATTGCGATCTCCCTTGCAGCGCATGGCGCTCAGGTGGCGGTTTTTGGCACAAATATCGAACGGGGCGCTCAGGTTGTTGCAGAAATCAAGCAGCTGACTCAAGAAGATCGCGCTCAGTTTTATCAAGTGGACATTACTAAGACTGCTGAAGTCGACGCGGCAATTGGTAAAACACTCCAAGCATTTGGAAGCGTTCAGATCTTGGTGAACAACGCCGGCATCACGCGAGATCAATTGTTATTAAAGATGTCTGAAGAAGATTGGGATAATGTAATTGATACCAATGTTAAATCATGTTATAACACTTGCCATGCGTTGGTGCGACCAATGATGAAAGCCCGGAATGGGGTGATCATCAACATGAGTTCGGTTATTGGCTTGACAGGAAATATTGGACAAGCTAATTATGCTGCTTCTAAAGCGGCGATTATCGGTTTAACAAAAGCGCTTGCTAAAGAGCTTGCCTCGCGCAGCATTCGGGTTAATTGCATTTGCCCTGGATTTATTGAAACAGCGATGACCGACGCCATGACAGCGGAACAGAAAGAAGCGACTTTAAGTAAAATCCCTTTAGCGCGTATGGGAACCGCCGCCGATATCGCCAATGCCGTGTTATTCTTAGTCAGTCCGCTGGCAAGTTATATCACGGGACAGATAATGGTCGTCGACGGCGGAATGGTGATATAAAATAAACAATTTATACAAAGCCTAAAAAACAAGGAAGGAAATTATGTCAACAGAACAAGAAGTCATCGACATTGTCGTTGAGCAACTTGGAGTGGATAAAGATGATGTTTCTGCATCTAAGTCATTTGTCGAAGATCTTAATGCGGATTCTCTGGATCTAACAGAACTCATTATGACGTTTGAAGAACGATTCGGATGTGAAATCTCGGAAAAAGACGCCGAAAAACTAAAGACTGTTGGAGATGTCATTACCTATATTGACGCCAACAAAAAAAGTTAGTTAATAGTGCGAGAGGCTGCAAGGGAAATAGAGACAGAAGAAAATTA
>JABDEO010000037.1 GCA_013287015.1 Chlamydiota bacterium | reverse complement strand
GGGGCGCGAGAAGGCATTGTTTATACAAAACTCGCGTTAAGAAGGCGCCTTGCAACAACTGCATCGGAGTGAATTTGCTCCCGCAGAGCCTGCAAAGAAGGAAATTGCTTTTCCGGCCGAATATATTGATGAAAAACAACTTCAACAAATTGACCATATAAATCTTTTTGAATATCTAGGAGATGAACCTCTAAAAGAGGCCTTTGATCATTTCTAACAGTAGGCGCCAGCCCCAGATTCGCGACGCCATTGTATAAGACGCCTTCATGCATTAAACGCACCGCATAGACTCCAAAAGGAGGCAAACAGAGCTGCGAAACGTCAATATTGATCGTAGGATAGCCTAATTGCTTGCCGGTTGCAGCGCCGCTAATGACGGCGCCATAAATCGAATAGTTGCGACCCAATAGATCCGCAACCTCAGTTAAATCGCCCTGCTGCAAAAGAGTTCGAATTCGACTGCTGGAAACAATTTGATCTTTCCATGTGTATGATTCCAAGCAAGCGACATCAAAATGCATGGCGCTTGCAAATTCTTGGATCCGTTGGTTATCGCCTTGTCTGTCTTTGCCAAGAGCGGCGTCATGTCCAAGAATTAGATGAACAAACGGCGACGTCTCATAAACATTCTGTAAAAAAAATTCGGCGCTCTGTTGAGAAAGTTCTTTTGTAAAAGGGATCAGAATCAGCCAATCGACTCCAGCTTGTTGCAGAAGCAGCGTCTTATGCGGCAAAGTGCAAATTAAGGGGGTGCGTCGTTCGGAACGTAAAATTTCTGAAGGATGATTTTCAAAAGTCAATGCGATCCATGGCCTATTTTCTTTATGCGCCAATGCCGCCGCCTGAGCCAACACAGCTTGGTGCCCGCGATGCACGCCGTCAAAGTTGCCAATCGTCAGCACACCGGGTTTTTGACTAGCGACTGCTCTTGCTAAGTTGCGAATTACCTGCATCGATGCTCTCCAGATTGGACTGAATGTGCGCACGCAGCGCATCCATATCTAAGTCAGGGGATTGAAACAACGCCCCGTCAAAACAGTCGCGCAAATGAAATTGTCCGCTGCGCATACGTTGTAAATTGGATAAGTGGGCGCCGCACCCCAGGAGGTTCCCGAGATCATACGCTAAGCTGCGAATATACGTTCCTTTGCTGCAGGTCACAAGTATATGAACGTAGGGATATTCATAGTTTAAAATACGCGCATTCACTTTGACTTTGACCGGTTTGCGCTCGATCGATCGCCCCTTCCGCGCCAATTCATATAATTTCTTTCCATTAACCTTTTTTGCAGAAAACATAGGTGGAATTTGGTCAATTTCTCCCTGAAACTGTGCAATAGCTCCATCAAGTTCAGCTCTGCTGGGAACGCCGTCGGATTGCTGCATAACGGCTCCGTCGCAATCATATGTATCCGTCACAACACCTAGGTGCACCTGAGCCAAATATTCCTTATCGCAGTGCAAAAATTGATCTGACAATCTCGTAAACCGCCTGCCGATAAGCAGAACCATCACTCCCGTTGCAAAAGGATCAAGAGTTCCGGCATGACCGATTTTTTGAACGCCCAGCAACTTTCTGAGCGCTGCAATCATGCTGAAGGATGTCTTTCCGCGGGGTTTATTGATTAATAAAATCCCTTGAACGCCATCTTCGCTATTCAAGGGAACGGTCAGATTCAGGTTGTTCCTGAGTGGCTTTTTTTGCATGAATTTCACTTAGAAGCTCTTCAATGCGCATATGCTTGTCTACGCCCTCGTCCAGTTTAAAGACAAGAGCCGGAAAGTATCGCATCACAACTTTTTTTGAAGCGGTGACCGCGATGAATCCAGAAGCTGATTCCAACGCATTGATCGTATTTGTTTTTGCTTCGCGTGAACCGATCACGCTGATATAAACTTTAGCATGGTGAAGGTCCTTAGTGATGTCGACGCGTGTAACTGTAACCAGCTCATTAACATGAGGGTTTCGGACATCATGCCGAATCACTTCGGAAATCACCTCTCTCAACAAAGAATTTAGCCGGTCAGTTCGTTGTTTTGACATTGTTATAGTTCCTGGCTGATGTAAGAGACCTCAAAAGATTCCAGAATATCGCCTTCTTGGATATCGCTGAATTTACTTAATGCAATTCCGCACTCAACTCCCTTGTGGACCTCTCGGACATCATCCTTAACACGCCTAAGAGATGCAATGGCCGCCCTGCCGACCTCTTTGCCCTGCCGCATGACGCGAACATGATAATTACGTTGAATTGTTCCTTCAGTCACCATGCAGCCTGCAATAAGGCCCGTATGCGATGATTTAAATATCGCCCGAACTTCCGCCTTGCCTTGATTTGTTTCCAGGGCGATTTTATCAAGCAATCCAGTCATCAGAAGTTTCACATCATCAATTGCATGATAAATGATATCGTGCTGCTTGATTTGCACACTGAGCTGTTTTGTTAAACTTTCCGCATGACTTTCTATTTGAGTATGGAATCCTATGATTACGGCTTTAGACGTCGCAGCGAGTTGTATGTCTGATTCCGACACTTCACCGACGCCTGCGAAAATAATATTCAGGTCGGCTTTTGTCGATTCGATTTTCTGTAAAGCGACTTTCAAAGCTTCCAAAGACCCCTGTACGTCCGCTCGAAGAATGACATTGAGTGTTTTCTTCGTTGTCGGTTGAGCCTGCTGAAGAAGACTTTCAATCGTCAGCGGTTTCTTTTGTTGCACAAGCGACTGGCGTACGCCTTGACGGCGAACTTCGGCGATTTCTCGCGCTTCGCGTTCGTTTTTAACAACGATGAACTCTTGTCCCGCCTCCGGCAAACCTGACAATCCTGTGATCGCCACTGGCGTTGAAGGAGGAGCTTCCTGCAAATCATGCCCGAATTCATCGTGCATTGTTTTGACGCGACCCCAATATTGATCAAATACCAACGCGTCCCCAATGCGCAAGGTGCCGTTTTGTATCAGAACCGTCGCAACGGCTCCCATGCCCTTGTGCATTTCCGACTCCAAAACCGTACCGCGGGCGCGCGCATGAGGATTAGTTTTAAGTTCCAAGATCTCCGCTTGAAGCGCAAGCGTTTCAAGGAGCTCCTGAAGACCGGCCCCAGTGACCGCTGAGCAATTTACTGTCAGCGTTTGCCCGCCCCATGCTTCAGGAAGCAACTCCTGATCAGCGAGTTGACGATAAACAATATCAGGATTGAATCCAGGCTTGTCCGCTTTATTGATTGCAACAACAATAGTCACTTTAGCTGTTTTGGCATGCTCAATCGCTTCTATCGTTTGTTGACGAACGCCCTCATCGCCTGCAATTACAAGCACAACAATATCAGTGACATCAGCGCCCCTAGCGCGCATGGCTGAAAAAGCCTCATGACCCGGCGTATCTAAAATCGCAATGTCTCCAACAGGCGTATGACAACGGAAGGCGCCAATATGCTGTGTAATCGCCCCGGCTTCTCCGGCGGCGCGGTTGGATTTGCGGATCGCATCGATCAAACTTGTTTTGCCATGGTCGACATGTCCCATGAAAGCGACGACAGGAGGCCGAGTGACCAACTGATCGGACGCTGTCGCTTTTATTTCCTCTTTTACATTTTTATCTGTGATTTGGATGCGGCGCTCTTCTGACGTGTCAATAGTGATTTCGCAACCAAATTCCTGCCCTAGCAGCTGAATGGTTGTTTCATCGTCCAGCATGTCATTAAGTGTAACGATGGCTCCTTGCAAAAACAATTTTGAAACAAGCTGCGAAGCTTTCAGTTTCATTTCCGCAGCGAGATCTTTAAGCGAAATCGGCGTGCGAATGACGAGCTCTGTAGGTCGTACAATATGAGCCTCTTCACTCTGACGTTTGATCAGCTTTTTTTTGCGCCAACGCTGATCTTCTTCAGTATCGCGCAGACCATGGCGATCGCGTGCATCAAAAGTGCGTTGCCCATCTTGACGACGCGAAGGCTTGACGTCGCGAAATTCTTTAAATGGCGCGCCTTTGACCCCTTTGCGGCCAGCGCCCTCTTCTTCAACCGTTGCAACATGTCCAACTTCGCGCTCTTTTGTTTTAATTTTTTGCTGCGCGCCGCCTTCCGCTTCTGAAGTTGGAGCTGGCTTTATTTCTTTTTGTGGAATAGGCGGCGGTTGTGGACGCTTTGGAGGCAATAAATCGTTAACGTGCCGCCCCGTTGGCCCCAGTTTCACGCGATCGGAGGGACGCGCCGCCGCTTCGCGGCGAATCTCTTCGGCGCGCGCTGTATCTTCGCGTTTGAACTCCATTTTTTTAGGCGTGGGAGCCTTTACAACAGGAGGCGCGCTGGGGGGTGCGTTTCTAGCCGTAACAGAAGGCTTAGGCGGCGCGGGCGACTCAGCGGCTTTTGCAACCACCTCTTCAGCTGAAGAAACAACTTCCGGCTCGGAAAGAGAAAATTGTTCAACTGGAGTTGATTCAACGCTAGCTACAGCCTCTTCGCCAAAAATTTCACGTCGAAGTTCCTCGCCTGTTTTTTTCCTAGTTCCGCCTTCATTACTCGTTTTAACAGGAGCTTGCTCCTCTTCCGGAGTGATTTCATATTCGGCTGAAGAAATTTCCTTAGCGGTTAGCGAAGTTGTTTCAGCAAACACAGACTTGGAGCGCGCGCGGCGAGGAGTTTCTTGCGGTTTACCTACGGCCTCAGCGGTCTCTTTTTCAATTTTTTCCTTAGACGCCTTTACTGGTTCTGGTTTTTCAGAGGGTGCAGCTTGCTCTTTTTTTTTGGCTAGCTTATTCTTCACTTCCCCTAAATTAATCGCTTGCGCAATCTGGGTGTTTTTGATCGTCAATTTCAGATTTTTAGCCAACGCTTTACATCCTCTGTTTTCTGACTTGTTCTAAGATTTTGTCTGCAGTTTCCAAGCTAATGCCCGGAACTCCTGCCAATTGCTCAGGCGACATCTTCAAAATTTTGCGTAATGTATATCCTTCAGCCGCAAGATGTTCGACAATTAGCTTATTGCCGATTAATTTATTAATGCCTGCAATCGATGTCAAAGGCTCATCAAGTGTCGGATCATCCGAAGATTCCGCCAATTCGCTGCCCTGAAGCGCCATTACTTTATTGTAATCTCCCATACGCTGGATATCTAGTTCATAGCCAATGAGCTGGCCGTTGAGGCGAGCGTTCATCCCTTTTTTACCGATGACCGCGGCGAAATCTTCATCCTCTACGACAATGGAAATGACGCGTTCATCTTCATTGACATTCACTTTACGTATTTCGATCGGAGATAATGCATTTTGCAGCAATTCCACTGCGTCTTGGGCGAAAGGAATAATATCGATTTTCTCATTATTGAGTTCTCTCACGACATTTTTAACGCGTACGCCACGCATCCCAACGCATGCGCCTACAGGGTCCACTTTCGAGTCTGTCGAACGCACCGTCAGCTTAGTTCGGTAGCCAGCCTCGCGGACAATTTTATCAATAATCACTGTTCCGTCGCTGATTTCGGGAACTTCCTGTATCAATAGCTGTCGAACAAATTCTGAATGGCTGCGCGAAAGGATCACTTCGGCTCCGCCATTTTCCGTATCTTGCACTCCCAACATCAGCGCCAAAACTTTATCGCCAATGTGATAAGATTCCGTTTTTGGATAATGCCGCGTCGGCATGATCGCTTCGACTTTCCCCAGATCTACAATGACATTTGATCCGCGTACAAGCCGCTTGACGGTGCCGGAAACTAGTTCATTAACACGATGCCGGTATTCCTCATAGATTACGTTGCGCTCTGCGCCGCGCAGCTTCTGACTAATAATCTGTCTTGCCTTTTGAGCGGCGATCCTGCCAAATTCTTTAGGCGTCGCTTCAATGTCAATAAATTGACCTATTTGGCACTCCGGATCGATGCTTCGAGCGTCTTCTAAAGAAATTTCCTGCGCCGCCACTTCAACTTCGTCAACGATCTCTTTTTCACAGAATACTTCAATATTGCCTGTTTTTGGATGGATTTTTACAGTGACATTTGCAGCTCCGCTAATGCTCTTGCGAGCGGCGGCGCGTAGGGATTCTGCAATCGCCTCAATAATGATGTCGCGCGAAATCCCTTTCTCACGTTCCAGGTATTCAAAGATTGCAATAAGATCTTTGTTCATTTTTTATGCCTCATATATGCAATTATGCATTAAAAAATCTATAATCTCTGTAGTCTCTGTGGTGGATAAAAAAATTTCAAGTTTTTTTATCCGCCACAGAGCGCACAGAGAAAGGTTATTCATCTTTGTGGTCAAAATCCCCTCTCTGTGTGCTCTGTGATCTCTGTCGTGGATAAAAAAGCTTGAAACGTTTTTATCAACCACAGAGATCACAGAGCACACAGAGAGATGATCGAGTTCTTTCTTAGTAAAGGTGAACAATGCAGCGGCCGTGTTCATCTTTTCGGTCATTAAAATCCCCTCTCAGTGCGCTTTGTGATCTCTGTGGTTGATAAAAACGCTTCAAGCTTTTTTATCAATTACAGGATCACAAAGCGCGCTGAGAGGTGACCGAGCTCTTTCTTTGAAAAGGTTATCCGCCTTGGCGCGCGTCTTCCGGAGTATGCGCGTTATCACCCTGTTCAGCGTCATCCTGATGCTGTTTTTCGCCTTCCGCTCCCGTATCCGCCCCGCCTTTTTCTTGGCGTTTTGGCTTCTTCTTGCTTTTGGACGACGTTACAACGATGTCATCATGACTATACTGGTTGGTGTCGATCAAAAATTCTTTGATCGATAAAGCGATTTTCTTGTGTTCAGGATCGACCTTAATCACTTTTGCAGTGATCTCATCCCCTTTGGACACCACATCCTCAACCTTTCCAAAAGCTTTATCGGAAAGTTCAGTGACATGGATCAACCCTTCAATGCCATTATCCAGCTCGACAAAGGCGCCAAAAGCTGTGATTTTGGATACTTTGCCTTTGACAATGGATCCGATAGGAAGGGTTTTCTCGATGCTTTCCCAAGGATTTTTACTAAGCTGCTTGACGCCAAGAGTGATTTTTTTGCTTTCACGATCCACTGATAAGACGATGGCGTCTACGATATCTCCCTTGCGGAGAACTTCAGACGGATGAGAAACTTTTTTGATCCAGCTGAGATCTGAAATATGGATCAAGCCTTCGACGCCAGGCTCTAGTTCTACAAAGGCGCCATAGTTCGTCAAGCTGCGAATTTCCGCTTTCACATTAAATCCGATCTGATATTTTTTCTCAACATCATCCCAAGGATTATGTTCGGCCTGTTTTAGTCCGAGAGAAATTTTGCCTTCCTCCTTCTGAACGGATAATACAATCGCCTCAACCTCATCGCCCTTTTTCACGATTTCGTTGGGATCGGTGATGTTTTTGACCCAGGACATTTCTGAGACATGGATCAAACCTTCAATGCCAGGTTCGATCTCTATGAACGCTCCGTATGGCAATAAGTTGACGATTTTACCCTTTACGCGAGTTCCCTGAGGATATTTTTGCTCGATTTGATCCCATGGATTGTTTTCTTTCTGTTTAAGACCTAGCGCCACGCGTCCTTTATCTTTGTCAACGCTGAGAATGATCACCTCTAATTTTTGACCAAGGTGAACCATTTCGGAAGGATGCTTGATGCGCTTCCACGTCATATCCGTGATATGCAATAGTCCATCGATGCCATCCAGATCGAGGAACACGCCGAAATCGGTGATGTTTTTGACGATTCCTTCGCGAACTTCATTAAGCTTCATGTGTTCCAGGAGCTCGGCTTTTTTCGAAATCCGTTCCGCTTCTAGAAGTTCACGCCGCGACACGACGACGTTCTTACGATCAACATTGATCTTAAGGATCTTAAAGTCAAAAGTTTTGTCAATATAATCATCAAGATTTTTGATGCGCTTATTGTCAATCTGAGAACCCGGAAGAAACGCTTCCATGCCGATATCAACCATCAGACCGCCCTTAACTTTGCGTAAGACGCGTCCTTTAACAATGGAGCCTTCTTCGCAGTGCTCCATGATATGTTCCCATTGACGCATGCGTTCAGCTTTTTCGCGTGAAAGCACGATCTGTCCCTGATCATCTTCAGCTCTATCCAAAAGAACTTCCACTTGACCATCTAATATGATATCAGCTGGATCTGAAAATTCTGCAATAGGCACTAGCCCTTCCGACTTAAGACCGACATCGATGACGACATGATCTTTTGTTATTTCAACAATGCGTCCTTTAAGAATCGAGCCCGGAGTAAACTCGGTGCTCTCTTTCTGAGGGATTTTTTCGCCCTTTGCTAAAAGGCTTTTAAAAGCGTTGGCGTCTTCTTCCTGGAAATCAACATCATCAACAAATTTGTTTTCTTCCCAGGTGTATTGTGGTTGAGTGGACATTAAAAGGTTTCTCCTCGGGTTTCATACTAAAGCAGTAAGCTTAGCAGAGAATAAAGAAAAAACGCAAGCGACATTCTAAATCGGCAAAAACTTTACAACGAGATGCGGCGTGTAGTATGATGGCGTCTTAGGTTTTTCGTGATCCTGATTTACGAATAACTTTTGCATACAAGTAAATGTTACTCAACAACATAGGAATGTTTATATGTCAAGCATCAGCCAAATTCAGGACGACTCTGAAACACGAGCTTCCATGTTTCGGAATTTTGATCCTAGAAGAAAAAGATCGGCGGACAACATTGTTAATATTCAGAATGGAGCCCTGTCCGCGAATCCGCCGCCCCCTCTATTTAGACGTCAACCGCTGCGACTCAAGCGCTCTTCCGAAATCACCACGCTTCAGCAACTTGCCGAAAACGCCACTGTTCTGAGAAGTTACCAGCAGGTCATTAACGCCAATTTGTTCGCTCAAACGCCTATCGAATCACGACATGATGGCAAAGATTTGCAAGCTTTTCTAAAATTCGCCCTTAGAAACGATCTACAAGATGATCAATGCGCATTTGTCAAACAGTGCATTCTCAATTTTTTGCAATCAACAAATGGATTTTCTCTAAGTGGTTTTTTGGAAAATTTCTCTCCGAGTCATCAAGAAAACACGCCCGCGCTTTGCATGCATTTACAAGGAAGATTCTCGCATTGGAATCGAGAAGAGCTCGACCCCTTTAGATTTCTTGTAGCTAAACATTTTTTTAAGCTGACTGAATTATTTGATGACGCGCTAGAGCGTTATCAAATTAGTGAGCATCAGATAAACATTGGAAAATATTTTTATAACTGGATCGATGCTTTAGTAAAAGAGGCGTTTAAGCTATCTATATTTTCATCAAAAACTGGGGGGAACGCAAAAGATCTGCGAAACCTTGTTACATTGCAATCTACAAAAAAACTCCCTTTACTGCAGATAAAGGTGGAAATTTTATATATGATTAAAATGTTTTATAGCAATCTTACTCCATTTCCTAGCGTCTATCACCTTGCCAAAAACAAGATTAAATTGCTTTTAGGTTTGACTCTTAACAAAAACGATATTAATGAACCTGTCCTCAGCATCAGCAATGACACTCTCCATATTGTAAGTCAGGGCGTCATCTCTTTGAATCAAGGCGTAAAGTCGTTGACTTTATAGAATAAATCTCGCCAATGATAATCATTGAGAAGAGTTGAGGAATCGCGTCCCATGATGTGGTAGGCGACAAAAATCGCTTCTAGGGAAGCCAGTCCCCTCTCCGGGTCAGGGCAATCGCTCTGACGCCGGGGATAAGCGGTGCGGTAGTGAGGAGGGATGCTGCGGCGCCCTAAATTGGACATAAGGTCCATATGTTGCAGCATTTTTTGCGCATAGCGCCAGGTGGCGTCAATAACAACCAAACCGCGCTCAGCGTCTTCTCTCTCTAATGGAGGGGCGTCGATCGTCAATAAAATGTAGTTTGAAAGATCCGGCAATATTTCATTTGGATAAGAAAAAAAACGAAAATCCTGCCGACATTCGAGACCGCGCAGACTACACTTCTTCAAATTTTCTTTGCGATGGCGCCATACTATCGTTGGCGGAAACATTTGCATCATTCCAAATAATCCGTTAATATCTGCATCAAGAATACCATAACCAAGGATTATTATGAAACGTTCGATGTTGTTCCTGGCGTTGCTTTTGGCGGCGACTTATCAGATTGTAAATGCATCTGACAGCCGAAATCATCAGATCACATGGTTCACAAATTACGACGAAGCCGTTAAACAAGCGCGATCTACAACCAAGCCCATTATTATGTTATTTACCGGATCCGACTGGTGTTCTTGGTGTATTAAATTAGAGGCGGAAGTGTTCAATACGGCGGAGTTCGCCGAAGCCGCCGGAGATAAATTCATCTTTCTTAAGTTGGATTTCCCCCTCAATACAACTCTTTCACCCGACAATATCGCACAGAACAAACAGCTTCAGAAAAAATTCGACGTCTCTGGATTCCCCACAGTTGTCCTTTTAGACGCGCAACAACAGCAGATTGGCAGCGCTGGATATCGCCCAGGCGGAGGCAAACCGTATGCGATCTACTTATTCAAGATTCTGGACGATCACACCTCATATAAGCAAAAAATGCAGACAGTCGATAAGCAGCCTACATCTGTATCAGGATCCGATCTTAAACGCCTATATGAACATGCCACTGAATGCGGCAGGCAGTTTGACGCGAATCAGATTGCTGCGCTGGGAACAAGTTCTGATCAGAAACATTTCTTTTTACTTGAGCGGTACCGTTTATTGGCTGAACAAGGCAAAATTCGCAATGAGGAATCGCTTGCCATTCGCAAACAGCTGCTTGCCGACGATCCGAGCAATCTCAAATTGACCTATTATCAAGTGGCCGTTATCGAATTCGAAGCGGCGTGCAAAGAAAGAGGCAACGAGTGTCCCCCGGAGGCGACCGTCGCCTCTCTTTTAGAGTACATAAAGAGATTTGGCGATAAAGACAGAGAGAATTTGTGGCGTCTTCAAATGATTATTTCTCAAGTCTATTTCGATCAAGACAAGCTTACAGAAGCCCTTAGTTACGCGGAATCCTCCTACCAAACAGCCCCATCAACAGTTCAGCCGGAAATTGCGACAGCGATAAAAAACATACAGTCGCAATTAAAATAGCGTAGTGAAGTTAAAAAAAATAATATCAGGATAGGCAGGATTAGGAATATGGGGATACAGATGGTCAATTGCGACGCTGCTTCGAATGATATTTTATTGAACCAAAAAACAGAGGCCATTATTGGAGCATCCTTCGATGTAATGAATGAGCTAGGAACTGGATTTCTTGAATCTGTTTATCATAGGTCTTTTGCCATTGCTTTAAGTCATAAAGGTTTTGAAGTGCAGTCTGAGGTTTCGATGGTTGTGTCTTTTCGCGGATTGAGTGTAGGTAATTTTAGGGCCGATCTGGTTGTCGATAATGAGATCATCGTTGAAGTAAAGGCTATTGACAAGATTGCCGGCGCCCACAAGGCACAGGTTATTAACTACCTGGCAGCTTCAGGATTGAGGACAGGACTCATTATAAATTTTGGTAATCCAAGAGTCGAAATAGCCCGTCTATCCAATCCAAAAATCATAAAGTTGGATTCAAACTATCCTGCCCATCCTGATATTTAAGAAGTTGGATTCAAACTATCCTGCCCATCCTGACATAATTTCGGAGTCGTTATCGCGCAAAGCAGCTCTTTCATGATATCGCCCATTTTGGCTTTTTTCGCCTCTGAACGGGGTTTTACATTGAGATCGTAGCCTGTAGGGAATTTACAATAGGAAAGGCGGAAAGCTTCCCTAACGATGCGTTTAAAACGATTTCTCTCATGCGAGTCCCCGTAACGGCGGGACGCGGTGATCCCGAGTCGGGCATAAGGCAAATTGCTTTTGCAATAATCGACAATGACCCATTTGCCTACATAGCGGCCTTTTGCATAAGCTAAACGCTTAAAATCCAGGCGCGTTCGTAGGCGAATGGTTTTGGGAAATGACGCTTCACGCACGTGTAAGCTGTTTACGGCCCTGACGGCGCCGTCTGTTGATGATTTTACGCCCATCTGCAGTTCCCATTCTTTTACGGAATCCATGTTCAGATTTACGGCGGCGTTTACTTGGTTGGTAGGTACGTTTCACGTTTTTGTCCTCTGAAGGTTAACATTTTCCAGACTATACTCAAATAAGTTGAAAGGATACTCCAAGCGCTTAATATCAGGCAAGTCTAATTTACTGAGAAAGTCGTTTAGCGTTAAAAAGCACCATCAGACTGCTTGCAACCATTGCAAAGGCCGCGAAAATGGGGGACAGAAGACCCGACATCGCAAGGCCAATGCCTACGACATTGTAGAAAAAGGCCCAGAATAAGTTCTGTTTCACAATGGAATGTCCACGTTTTGCAATGGAACGGATCGCGTGAAGGATATGCAATCTATCCGTCGTTAAAAGGAGATCCGACACCTGAATGGAAATATCAGTCGCCGTCACAACAGAAATTCCGACATGCGCCGCCGTTAAGGCAGGGGCGTCATTAATTCCATCTCCCACCATGCATACGATATGACCTTGAGCGCGCAATGACTCGATATATTCACGCTTTTGCAGGGGCGTGCGCTCCGATTGCCAAGCGTCGAATTTGCATGCCTCCGCGACAGCTTCCACGACAGCCGAAGAGTCTCCTGACAATAAGATAGTCTTGGCAGGCGCCAGCGTGCTAATGGTTTTTGAAATTTCTTCACGGATTTTATCGCCTAACACCAAAACAGCCGTGCACTCGCCATCATATGCAAAATAGACGACGGATCCTACTTGTTGTTGCATCAGCGATAAAACGCCAATGCCCTGTTCGCGAAAAAACTCCTTTGAACCAAGGTGAAGCTGATGAACGCCGCAACAAGCTCTCAGACCGCGTCCGGCGACCTCTTCAACTTGCTGCAGCGGCGTTAAAGGCTCATCGATCGCCTGAGCGATTGCGCATGCGATCGGATGGGTTGAATGCGAAGCCAGGCTTTTCAGAAGCGAACAATAACTTAGGGACAATGTGTCAAGGCCCTGCAATATGGTAAAACGCCCCTCTGTAACTGTCCCTGTTTTATCAAAAACAAACACTGTCTCACGGCCCAACAAAGTTAAACAACCACGGTTTCGCACAATGGCGCCGCGATTGGCCAAAGCGTTTATCACATGCGATTCCGCAAGCGGCGCCGCGATGCCTATTGCACATGGACAGGAGATCAACAATACGGAGATTGCGCGTATCAGCGCCGTCTGTTCCACTGTGCCGCCTGGATCCACTGCGCCTAACAACCAGGAGATTAATGCGCTCGCCATCGCCAACACGAATATCAATGGAACAAACCAGCGCACAATCTGGTCGGCTGCGCGCACATACACCGTTTTATGCCCAATTTCCCGCTGCGCCATGTCTATTATTTTATGCAAAGTGGTTTTATCGCACGAGCTGGTGACGCGCAATACAAGCGATCCGTTTTGCAAGATGGATCCGCCAAGAACGCCGGCGCCGATTTTTTTGCAAACGGGCGTCGCTTCGCCGGTCATCATCGACTCATCGCAGGAACCTTCCCCTTCAATGACAACGCCATCCAGCGCGATTTTTTCACCGGAAAAGGCGACTAGGAGGTCTCCGAGCTGAATCTCTTTAACTGACACAAATGCTTGCGAACCATCTATAAAGCGTTTCCGTCCCCGCCTCGGCGCGGCGCGCGCCAAACGCAGGACAGCGTCTTTAGCGGAAAATTTCGCCTTAGCCTCGATGATCTTTCCCAAAAGAACAAAAGTAATGATAACCGAAATTGAATCGAAATACACCCTTGCGCTTCCTCGGAATAACTCATAAATAGATAATCCTAAGCCGGTTGAAACACTCATCACGACCAAAGCTTCCATGCCATATAGGCCAACCTGCAAACTTGTCAAAAAACGTCGAAAAATCGGCCGCGCGCTGTATCCTACAACTGGCAATACAGCTCCAAACGATAGCCATGCAAACAACATCCCATAACCTTCGCTGTCATAATCAAAATACGTGGCGTACAATGGATAGGCGAACATCATAATGTTCAAAGAGCAAAACGCCGCAACAGCGAAACGCAAGTAGAAATCAAAACTGACGGCTTTGCGCGCACTGTCCAAAGAAAGAGGCTGATATCCCAAAGATTTTATCAATTGATGAATCCGCTCTTTCCCAATATGACGCGGCGCAAACTCCACCGATGCAAGATCCGTCGCATAATCCACCACGCAATTACGGACCCCTTTTTGTTGAAGCATCACAAGGCGAATGACTTCGGCGCAAGCTGGACACCACATTTCGCCTACTTCCATATGCAATTTTTCCAATTCGTTTTCAGGAAAATCTTGCCGATTTCGGCGAATTTGTTCTAAAAGAGCTGGATTGGAGATCAAGCCGCAGCGCACAGCTTGTTGGAACAGAGGGTTCTCCTGATAATTAGTCAGCTGTTTTTTTGTTGAAAGAATATTAAAAACCGCATGGCAGCCACTGCAACAAAACGCTTGTTCCCCATCCACAATGGGACACTGAGGGAGTTCTATAGAGCACAGCGCGCACGCCGCATTAACTTCCATCGCCTTCCCTCTGTTTGAACAAATGATATTTGACTCCAAGACGTAAAAATTGGGAAGTTAAAAATTCAGCGAAAAGTTGCAAAGGAACTCCAAGACGTAAAAATCGTGAAGTTAAAAATTCAACGCAAAGACGCAAAGGTGCAAAGACGCAAAGGGGTTAATGCTTGTAAAGCAATTCAACGCAGAAATTCATGAAAATTGAACCTAATTAAATTTATTCTGAATTAATTTTTAATTGGAATACGCTTATCAATTCCTTTGCACCTTTGCGCCTTTGCGTTGAATTTTTAATTTCACAATTTTTACTTCTTGGCCTTTTGTTTAAGATATGTGCTTGAAAAAGAATGACCGGTGAGGCAGAATGACGTCACGATTATCAAAAATGGAGTTTTCATTACATGCGCCGATCCATCTGCTATTGTGAACCCAGCAGCGCTCTTGCTGGAGAAGTAAATACATGGACATTCATTTATACAACCGCTGTGTCCCTGCCAAAGGGAACGCGTCTACGATTCGATATGATGAGCCAAGGCCGAAATATCGATTGGGAAACACCCATCGCAAATCTGAAGAAACCCAGAAATGTCATCTACGCTAAGCTGGAAAACAATAAAATACTGCAAGCTCACGAAGTGGAAAACGGCAGCTGCTTTGTTCCTTTTTATGAATTCATCCTTGCTTCAACGCTTGAAGCGGGCGGCGCTTTTACAATCATTATCGGAACTCCGCCTGGGGTCAAGCCGAATTCACAAAATGGAACCCGCACACAGTGCAACGCTCAGCGCCGCCGCACTTTTTCTCTACTCATTGATCCAACGGGAAAGGGACACTATGGAGAACCCGAAATCTTTTCAATGGATATCCGAGGGAGCTCCTTACATGCCATCCGACTGCTGACTCCCTCTTTTGTCGTACGCAATAAACGCTTTGACGTCGTTGTGCGCTTTGAAGATGAATTCGCCAACCTAACCAATAACGCTCCAGATGACACCATGGTGGAACTGTCCCATGAACATCTGCGCGAAAATTTACAGTGGAAATTGTTCGTTCCCGAAACAGGCTTCATCACATTGCCTAATTTATACTTCAATGAACCAGGCATCTACACCATCCAATTATTGAATGCCAAAACAAAAGAAGTGTTCCGTTCCGCTCCTATCAAGTGCTTCGCCGAAAATAATCGCCACCTCTTTTGGGGCTTGCTGCACGGAGAATCGGAACGAATTGATTCTACGGAAAATATTGAAGGCTGCCTTCGACATTTCCGCGATGAAAAAGCGCTCAACTTCTTCGGGACCTCCTCTTTCGAAAATCAAGAGGAAACTCCCAACGAAGTATGGAAACAAATTGTGCAAAACGTCGCCGAATTTGAGGAGAGCGACCGTTTTGTAACCATCCTTGGCTTCCAATGGCAGGGCGACTCTCCGCAAGAGGGCATCCGTCATATGATATACCCCAAAGAGGGAAAACAGCTGCTGCGCAAAAAAGAAACGAAAAACAGTACGCTGAAGAAGCTCTACAAAAGCCTCTCCCCTAAGGAATTAATCTCGATCCCCTCCTTCACAATGGCCAAAGGACTGGGTTATGACTTCAAAGACTTTGAACCAGCGTTTGAACGTGTCGTAGAAATTTATAACGCATGGGGATCTTCTGAATGCACAAAAAAAGAGGGCAATCCACGTCCCATTTGCAGCGGCGATAAAAGCGGCGTGCAAGAGATGTCTGAAGGCTCAGTAAGACAGGCTCTACAGCGCAACTGCCGCTTCGGCTTTGTAGCCGGAGGCCTTGATGATCGCGGCGCCTACATGGATTTTTATGAAGGAGAACAGGAGCAATATTCACCTGGGTTAACGGCCATTATCGCAACAGAACATACGCGAACAGCCCTTGCAGAAGCCCTCTACAATCGCTCCTGTTATGCAACAACGGGCGAACGCATTATCGTCGGATTGTACCTGGCAAACGCCCCCATGGGCAGCGAATTAAACTCAGCCAGTAAACCTGGATTGCTCATCAACCGGCACTTGTCGGGTTATGTTGCAGGCTCCACCGACCTCAAAGCGGTTGAACTCGTCCGCAATGGCAAGGTGATTCACTCCTTCGATGTGAATAGCTATTGGTTGAATTTCACCTATGATGATATGACTCCACTCGAAAAAATCGCCATTAACAATCCAGATAAAAAACCGCCATTCGTTTACTACTATATACGCATCATACAGAAAGATGGACACATGGCCTGGAGTTCGCCGATCTGGGTTGATCTATTGCCTCCATCCAATGGCGCCAAAGGGCGTTGCAATGAGGAATCCGGCAATCATTATCACAATTACAACGATGCGCAACGCGATTTCACAGCAGCGATTGCACGACTTAATAGGGGCATATGTAAATGCTAAGTGCAGCCCAGTGCTGCATATTCTCACAGGGCGAACAAGAGCTTCTCCGAAATAGGAACTTGGCATGCACAGTTCTTTACAAATCGCCACTCCACGACAAGGCATTTTTTTCTCCAATTAAATTATTTTATGTTT